>PFFW01000023.1 GCA_002781745.1 Rhodospirillales bacterium CG15_BIG_FIL_POST_REV_8_21_14_020_66_15 | reverse complement strand
CCGTTCTTGGCGACCAGGGTGTCGATGGCGTAATCACGCAGCAATTCGCGCTCTTCGTCGAGGGTCCCGGGAGGCCCCGTCAGCACGCGGCAATCGGCGAAGGGGGGCGGCGCCGCGGGCGCGTCGATGAAACGCAGCAGAAAGTAGCGCCCCTGCAAGTCCTTGAACCTGCCGACCTCCTGACGCCCGATGGCGAGAAAGACGCGCCTGCCGCCGTTTTCCAGGGCGGATTTCGCCGCATCCATGCTGCGCACGTGCCGCACCTTGGCGTCCTGCCCGAAAACCCAGGGCGGGCGCACGAGAGCCAGGCGCGGCACGCCCGCCCATTGCCCCGCCTCGGCGGCGCTTTTCGAGATTTCGGCGGCAAAAGGATGGGTCGCGTCGATCAGGGCGTCCACGCCCTCGGCCCGCAGGTAGCCCGCCAGCCCGGACGGTCCGCCGAAGCCGCCGGCGACGACCTCGCCCTCGGGCATTCTCGGCGACGCCGTGCGCCCCGCCAGCGACGTGACGACGCGCACATCCGGCAGGGCCCGCCGCACGGCCGCGGCCAGCGCGCGGGCGTCCGCCGTGCCGCCCAGGATCAGCAGCGTCCTAACCACCGGCCGCGACGTCCCCGGCGCGGCCGACCAACTGGCCCTGACGGTCGAACGCCAGGACCTCGACTTCCACGTCGCCGGCGAGGGCCGCCAAGGCCACCTCGCGCGCGCCCTGGGCGACCCGGTCGGCGAGCGGCAGGCCCGCCGCCCGGGCCAGGGTCAAGGCCTCCATGCCGGTGTTGGCGCCCTTGATCCGGTCCGCCAGCGCCGGGTCGTCCGCCGCCAGCGCGGCGAGCTTCGCCCTATCCAGGGACGAACGCGCCGAATGCAGGTCCAGGTGCCCCTGGGAAAGCTTCGCCAGCTTGCCGAACCCTCCCGCCAGCGTGAGTTTCGGGACCGGGTGGCGACGCAGGTACTTCAACAGGCCGCCGGCGAAGTCGCCCATGTCGATCAGCGCCACGTCGGGCAGGTCGTAAATATTCCTGACGGCCTGTTCCGAGGTCGACCCCGTGGCGGCGGCGATATGCGCGACGCCGTTCGCCCGCGCCACGTCGACGCCGCGGTGGATGGCGTGGATCCAGGACGAACAGGAATAGGGGATGACGACCCCCGTGGTGCCGAGGACCGAAAGCCCGCCGACGATGCCGAGGCGCCCGTTCATGGTCTTCTCGGCCAGTCTGGCGCCGTCCGTTATGGCGACCGTGATCTCCACGTCCGGGGGGCCGTTCAGACGATGCGACAAGTCCCTGACGACGCCCGTCATCATGCCGCGCGGGCCCGGGTTGATGGCGGGCTCTCCGGGGGGGACGGGCAGACCGGGCAGGGTCACCGTGCCGACGCCGGCGCCGGCGCGAAAGGTGACGCCGGAGCCCTTGGGCCCCGCGCGCAGGGTGACGGACACCTCGGCGCCGTGGGTCACGTCGGGGTCGTCGCCCGCGTCCTTGATGACGGCGGCGGTCGCCGCGCCGTTCTCCAGGCCGGTGCGGCACAGGGCGAAGGTCGGCTCCTCGCCGCGCGGCAGGGTGATGGTCACGGCATCGGGGAAGCTCCCGGTGACCAGGGCCTCGTAGGCGGCCGCCGTCGCCGCCGTGGCGCAGGCGCCGGTGGTCCAGCCGCGTTTCAGGTTTCCGTCGGGTTTGCGTGCGGGCATGCGGTCAAAATACCGCATTGACCGGGCGCGGCCCAAAAGAGAAAACGGAGGGCCGCAGAACGCACCGCAACGGGAAGGAGAGACCGCTTGGCCGATCAACCGACGCCGCCGCCCGGCCTGGGAACCGGCATGTTCGATGACTACGCTCCGGCGCAGATGGCGCGCCGGGTCGAGACCATGGGCGTCGCCAAGGCGGCCCTGCCGCTGGTGCCGCTGTTCACCCTGGCGGTCCTGGCCGGAGCCTTCATCGCGCTCGGCGCCATGTTCTACACGGTGACCATGACCGGCCACGGCATGGGCCTCGGCCCCTCGCGTCTTTTGGGCGGGGTGGCGTTCTCGCTCGGGCTGGTCCTGGTCGTGGTCGGCGGGGCGGAGCTGTTCACGGGAAATCTTCTGCTGGTAATGGGCTGGGCCAGCCGCAAGATCGCAACGCGGGCCCTGCTGCGCAACTGGGCCGTCGCCTATGCGGGCAACCTGGCGGGCGCCGTCGGCATGGCGTTCCTGGCCTATTGGTCCGGCTTCATGGACATGGGATCGGGAACGGTCGGCGGCACGGCGGTCAAGATCGCCACGGCGAAGGCGGAGCTGGACTTCACCACCGCCTTCGTGCGCGGCGTCCTGTGCAACACCCTGGTCTGCCTCGCGGTCTGGCTGTGCTTCGCGTCCCATAACGTGATCGGCAAGATTTTCGCCATCCTGTTCCCCATCACCGCCTTCGTGGCGCTCGGCTTCGAGCATTCCGTCGCCAACATGTATTTCATCCCCGTGGGCATGATGGCGGCGGGCAACGAGACCTATGTGGCGGCGGCCGGCCTGCTGCCCGCCGGGGCGGGGCTGACCCTCGGCGGCTTCATCGGCAATCTGGTGCCGGTCACCCTCGGCAACATGGTCGGCGGCGGGCTGTTCGTGGCCGGGACCTATTATCTGGTCTATTTAAGGCCACATTCCTGAGCGAAGAAGGCTTGATCCTGCGCGCGAACACCGTACCTTTCGCGCACCCGCAACAACCGGTTTCGAGGACATGTCCGACCAGCCCAACAAGACGATCACCCGCCTGCGCCTGATCCGCCGCATCAGCCTGGGCCTGGCGGTCCTGATCCTGATCGCCGCCGGCGCCGTGGTGTTCCAGCGCAGCCTGGACGAAACCGGCCGCGCGACCACCGCCACGGGCACGGCCCCGGAGGTCAAGATCGGCGGCCCCTTCACCCTGACCGACCACACGGGCCGCCAGGTGACCGAGGCCGACTTCCGCGGCAGGTACATGCTGATCTTCTTCGGCTATACCTTCTGTCCCGACGTCTGCCCCACGTCGCTGACCGAGATCTCGGCGGCCATGGACAAGCTGGGCGACCGGGCGGCGAAGGTCGTACCGATCCTCGTCACCATCGATCCGGCGCGGGACACGGCCACCGCGCTGAAGGACTATGTCGCCCACTTCCACCCCAGCGTGGTCGGCCTGACCGGCACGCCGGAACAGATCAAACAGGCCGCCAAGGCCTACCGCGTCTATTACGCCAAGGTTCCGGACAAGGGCGGCGACAAGGACGCCTATCTGATGGACCATTCGTCGGTGATCTACCTGATGGGGCCGGACGGCGGGTTCCTCGCCCATTTCAGCCATCAGACGGACGCCGAAACGATGGCGGCCAAGATCAAGTCGTTCCTGTGACCGGGCCCGGGCTGCCCCCCGGTATCGTCATCGCCGCCCCGTCGTCGGGCAGCGGCAAGACGCTTCTGACCCTGGGCCTGTTGCGGCATTTCCGCGACGAAGGCGTCGCCGTGGCCTCGGCCAAGGTCGGACCCGACTACATCGATCCCGGCTTTCACGCCGCCGCGGGCGGCCGCGCCTGTCCCAACCTGGACCTGTGGGCCATGCGACGGGAGACCCTGGCGTCCGCCCTGGCGGCCTCGGCCGAGGGCGCCGCCCTGATCGTCTGCGAGGGGGTCATGGGCCTGTTCGACGGCGCCGGGCTGGACGAGGGATCGACCGCCGAGGCGGCCCGCATCTTCGGCTGGCCGGTCGTGCTGGTGGTCGACGCGTCGGCCCAGGGAGCGTCGGCGTCGGCCCTGGTCGGCGGCTTCGCCCGCCACCGCGCGGACGTGACGGTCGCCGGCGTGGTGTTCAACCGCACGGGCAGCAGGCGCCACGCCGACATCCTGCGCGCCGCCATGGCCGCCGACCATCCGGACATTCCCGTGCTCGGCTGTGTGCCGCGGCTCGACGGGTTGAGACTTCCCGAACGGCACCTGGGGCTCGTCCAGGCGGGCGAGCACGGCGACCTGGACGCCTTCCTTGCCGCCGCCGCCCGGACCGTCGCCGATCATGTCGATACGGCGATGCTGCGGTCCCTCGCCCGACCGACCGGCGCGACGGGCGGTGCGGCCGGCGCACCGCCCGTGCCGCCGCTGGGCCACAAGATCGCGGTCGCCCGCGACCGGGCCTTTTCGTTCTCCTATCCGCACCTGCTGGACGGATGGCGCACCGCCGGGGCCGAGATCGCGCTCTTTTCGCCCCTTGCGGACGAAGCCCCGCCGGCCGACGCCGATGCGGTCTATCTGCCGGGCGGCTATCCGGAACTGCACGCGGGACGCCTTGCCGCCAACGGCGCGTTTCTGGCCGGGCTGCGCGCCGCCGTCGCCATGGGCCGCACGGTGTTCGGCGAATGCGGCGGCTACATGGTGCTGGGCCGGGAGCTGACCGACGCCGAGGGCGTCCGTCACCCGATGGCGGGGCTTTTGCCGGTGGCGACGTCGTTCGCCAGGCGCAAACTGCACCTGGGCTACCGCCGCGCGGTGGTGGCCGATGCGGGACCCCTGGGACCGGCGGGAACGATCCTGCGCGGCCATGAATTCCATTACGCGACGATCGCCGCCGAAGGCCTGGAGGAAGGTCTGGACGCCCCTCTTTTCCACGTTTCCAACGCGCAAGGCCAGTACCTCGGGGCCCTGGGGCGCCGGCGGGGCAACGTGCTGGGATCGTTCATCCACCTGATCGACCGGGAGGACAGCGCCGCCTGAGCGCGGTATGCTGTGCTCCCGCGCCGCCCCCAAAGGAAGGATCCATGTTCGGCCTGTTCAGGAACAACAAGAAGAACAAACGCGACGCCCCGCCGCCGTTCTGGAAAACCAAGGGCCTGGCCGAGATGAACAGGACGGAATGGGAATCGCTGTGCGACGGCTGCGGGCGCTGCTGCCTGAACAAGCTGGAGAACGAGGCGACGGGCGAGATCCTGTATACGGACGTGGCCTGCCGCCTGCTCGATCCCGAGACATGCCGCTGTTCCAGCTACGCGGACCGCAAGCGATTCGTGCCCGAATGCCAGATCCTGACGCCGCGCATGGTCAAGAAGCTGGGCTGGCTGCCGTCGACCTGCGCATACCGCTTGATTTCCGAAGGCCAGGACCTTTATTGGTGGCATCCGCTGGTTTCCGGCGACCCGGAAACGGTACATTATGCAGGCATCTCGGTGCGCGGCCGCGTGGTGTCGGAGCGCGAGACCGACGACCTGGAAAACCACGTGGTGGGCTGGCCAAAGTAGCCGTCCCCGCCGCCTGACGGCGGCACCGGGCCCGCCGGCGAAGGAGAACGACATGAGTGCGACCAACCTGGAACTGACGGGCGTCTACGCCGCCGTCCTGACCCCTCAGCACGCGGACCTGAGCCCCGACCACGCGCGCCTGGCGGCCCATTCCCGCTGGCTGCTGGCCAACGGCTGCGACGGCCTGGGCATCCTGGGCACCACCGGCGAGGCCAATTCGTTTTCCGTCGCCGAGCGCCTGGAAATTCTCGACAAGCTGGCCGAGAACGGCGTGCCGACCAAAACCATGATGCCGGGCACCGGCTGCTGCGCCATCCCGGACACGGTCGAGGTCACGAAAAAGGCGATCGAGATCGGCGCCGGCGCGGTCCTGATGCTGCCGCCGTTCTATTACAAGAACCAGTCGGACGAGGGCCTGTTCGCCGCCTATTCGGAAGTGATCCAGCGCATCGGCGACGACCGCCTTAAGATCTGCGTCTACCACTTCCCGCAGATGTCAGGCGTGCCGGTCTCCATGAACCTGATCGCCATGCTGCGCAAGGCCTATCCGGACACGGTCGTCGGCATGAAGGATTCCTCGGGCGTGCTCGACAACATGCTGACGGCGGTCAGGGAATTCCCCGGCTTCTGCGTGTTCTCGGGCGCCGACGACCTGATGCTGCCGGTGCTGCGCGAAGGGGGGGCGGGCTGCATCACGGCCTGCGCCAACATCGCCGCCGACCTGGCCCAGGCGGTCCATGCCGAGTACCGCGCGAACGGCGACGCCGGCAACGTGGACGAGCTGCAGAAGCCCCTGGCCGCCGTGCGCAGGATCATCTCGGGCTATCCGCTGATCCCGTCGCTGAAGGCCATGGTCGCCCGCCACACGGGCGACGAGGCCTGGCTGAACATGCGCCCGCCGGTGATGAAGATGGACGCCGGCCAGACCCAGCGCCTGTACCGGGAATACGACGGCGCCGGGCTCGCCATGGCGCAAGCGGCCTGAATTGGGCGGCGGCGCACGCGGCCGGATCCCCGACACCCCGGGCCTCGATCCCGAGCGCCCCGACAGCGGCGCAATGGCGCTGCGCATCCGCCGCAACAAGCGCGCCAAGCGCCTGATCCTGCGCGCCGACCCCGTGACGGGCACGGCGGTGGTGACCTGTCCGCCCTGGGTGTCGGACACGGAGGCCCGCGCCTTCGCCGAGAAACAGGCCGGCTGGGTCCGCGCCCGCCTGGAAACCGCCCCCCGGCCCGTGCCCTTCGCCGACGGCGCGGTCATCCCCTACCTGGGCCTGCCCCACGTGATCCGCCACCGCCCGGACGCCCGCGGCGGCGTGTGGATCGAAGCCGACGGGACAGGCGGCGGCGAGATTCACGTGACCGGGCTGCCCGAGCACCTGCCGCGGCGGCTCGGCGACTGGCTGAAGCGCGATGCGCGGCGGCGCATCCACCCCTCGGTCGCCGCCGCGACCCTTCGCCTGGGCGTGACCCCCGGACGCATCACCCTGCGCGACACGAAAAGCCGCTGGGGCTCCTGCGCCGCCAACGGCAACCTGAGTTTTTCCTGGCGCCTGGTGCTCGCCCCGGAACGGGTGCTGCATTACGTGGTCGCCCACGAGGTCGCGCACCTCAAGGAGCACAACCACGGCCCGCGGTTCTGGGCGCTGGTCCGCGACCTGGCCGACGACATGGACGACTGCCGCCGCTGGCTGCGCGACGAGGGATCGGCGCTGCACCTGTTCGGTCCCGTCTCGGACTAGAATTACCGCGCAAGCTTCGGATGGCCGATCCCGCCGCCATGACATAGGCTTGCCTTCATGGATCACGCAATTTCCCAAGACCCGAGCACGGAAGACGCCCGCTGGCGGCTGGTTCTCGACCGCCTCCCGTCCGGCGATTTCGTTTATGCCGTCACCACCACGGGCGTCTATTGCCGGCCGGGCTGTTCGTCGCGCACGCCCCGGCGGGCCAACGTGCGCTTCTTCGATACCGGCCGCGCGGCCGAGGACGCCGGGTTCCGCCCCTGCAGGCGCTGCCGCCCCGACAACGGGCGCATCGTCGATCCGCGCCTGGCAGCCGTGGCCGAGGCCTGCCGCCTGATCGAGACGGCGGAGACCCCGCCGCCGCTGGAAGCCCTGGCCAAGGCGACGGGCTACAGCCCCTTCCACCTGCAGCGGACGTTCCAGGCCATGGTCGGGATCAGCCCCAAGCAGTACGGCGACGCCGTCAAGGCCGAGCGCCTGCGCCGGGGGCTGAGGGCCGGCGACGGCGTGGCGGGCGCGCTGTACGGCGCCGGCTACGGCTCGCCGTCGCGGGTCTACGAAAGATCGGCGGCCCTTCTCGGCATGACGCCCGCGTCCTACGCCGCCGGCGGACGGGGAGCCGCAATCCGCTTCGCCCTGACCGACGGCCCCCTCGGCCGCGTTCTGGCGGCGGCGACGGAAAAGGGGCTCTGCATGGTCGCCCTGGCCGACGACGACGGAGCGCTGGAGGCCGAACTGCGCCGCGATTTTCCCGAGGCCCGCGTCGAACGCGACGACGCGGCCCTCGAGCCCGTGATACGCGCGGTGCTTGCCCATCTGGCGGACGGCGCCCCGATCGACGGCCTGCCGCTGGACGTGCGGGCGACGGCGTTCCAATGGCGGGTGTGGCGCGCGCTCGCCGCCATCCCGCCGGGCGAGACGCGGACCTACGGCGACCTGGCGGCGGCCCTTGGCAATTCCGGGGCGGCGCGCGCCGTGGGCCGCGCCTGCGCCACCAACCCGGTGAGCCTGGTGATTCCCTGTCACCGCGCCGTCGGGTCCAACGGCTCGCTGACCGGCTATCGCTGGGGCGTCGCGCGCAAACGCGCGCTGCTGGCCCGCGAGCGGGGACGCAAATCCTAGATTCCCCGCATCAGCCGGTCGGCCGCCGCGCGGGCGAAGTCGAGGGTCTGCCTGCGCCGGCGGTTGCCGTTCAGGGGCGTCTGCGGGGCGGCGCGCAGCACGGCGCCGTCGTAGCCGTCGGCGACGATCAGCCCCGCGCCTTCCGGCAGGACGGCCTGGGGGAAGCCCGGCGGCACGGCGAAATAGAACCAGTCGCAGAAATCGGGGTATTCGTGCCATTTGCCGTCGGCGCGGAAGTCCTCCACGCTCGACTTCACCTCGACGAACAGGAAGCGGCCCCGGCCGTCGAGCCCGGCCACGTCGATGCGCCGCCCGGACGTCAGCTTGAATTCCGTCAGCGGGCTGAAGCCCATGTGCCAAAGCATGCGGACGACGCCGCGGGTCACGCCCCCGGTCAGCAGGGGCCGGGCGGCGTCCGGCGCGGCCGGGCCGTCCATGGGTAGCGATTCGTTCATTGTATGTTCCCGACCTGTGCTTTTTGATACCCGCCGGGCGCGGTCCTGACAAGTCCTTGCCGCCGGGCCGCCGGAGCGCTAAGCATCCCCCATGCGACAGGTACGGCACGAACTGAGCCTGGGCACGGACGGCCCCGGCCTTTACGAGATCACCGGCGAGGTCGCGGCCTGGGTCGGCGCCCAGGGCATGGGCGCGGGGCTGCTGACCCTGTTCTGCCGCCACACCAGCGCGTCGCTGACCATCCAGGAGAACGCGGACCCGGACGTGCGGCGCGACCTCGAAACCTTTTTCGAGCGGCTGGTCAAGGAGGATCCCGGCCTTTACCGCCACACGGCGGAAGGCGCCGACGACATGCCCGCGCATATCCGAAGCGCCCTGACCAACGTGCAGCTTTCGGTGCCCGTGGCGGGCGGGCGGGCGCAGCTCGGCACCTGGCAGGGGATCTACCTGTTCGAGCACCGCCGCCGGCCCCACCGGCGCCGGGTCTTGCTGCACCTTCTGGGCGAATAGGGAGAGACGCCGATCATGGACAAGGGCTGGCTGTTGCTCATCGTTCTGGGCCTGGCGGCGGTGCTGGGAGTCGTGCTGCGCAACCGGTTCCTGGCCCCCGGCACCCCGTTCCGCGGCTGGTTCGAGGCCACTCTCGGCCCCCTGGCCCGCAAGGCGTTGACGGTGCTGTTCTACGTCACCGTCGCGATCTGGCTGGCGATCTGGGCGACCGCCGGCGAGGACGACCGCACGCGCCTCGGCCGGGAGTTCCGGGAATTCCTGAAGTCCGTGGAATGGGGCAGCAAGGACGCCGGGGAGAAACCCGCCGCCCCCCTGGCCCGCGACCCGGCCATGGAGAAGATGCCGTGAAGAAGCGGAAGCGGCGCGCCAACCCGGGGGCGTCCAAGACGCGCAAGCGCGCGGCGCGGCCGGCGTCCACCCCCCGGCCCGGCCCGGCGGCCGTCCCGGATCCGCTGGCCGCCTTCGCCGCGCCGGATGCCGGGCCCCTGCTGGACCGCGCGCGTCATGCGTTGACCCGCGGCGACTGGCGATCCGCCCTTGCCGCCGCGCGCGAGGCCCTGGCGGCCGCGCCCGACGACGCGGACGCCCTGAACCTCGCCGCCGTCGCGACCTTCCGCCTGGGCGACGCGGGCGCCGCCGAAAGCCTGTTCGAGACGGCCCTCGCGTTCCGCCCGGACCACGGCGAGGCGCGCATGAACCTGGGCAACCTTCTGCGCGAGACGGGCCGCCCGGCGGAGGCCGAGGCCGCCTATACGGCCGTGCTCGCCCGCCGGCCGGGCCATATGGACGCGCGCTTCAACCTGGGCGTCCTGTACGAGGTGACGGGCCGCTTCGCCGAGGCCGAGGGCGCCTTCCGCCGCGTCCTCGACCGGGACCCGGAGCACGGCGAGGCGCTGTTCCGCCTGGGCAACGTCATGAAGGCGCTCAACCGCCTGGCCGACGCCCTGTGGACCTACGACCGCGCGCTCGCGGCCCGGCCGGACCACGCGGGGGCGGCGACCAACCGGGGCGCCGTGCTGCAGGAGATGGGCCGCCCGCTGGAAGCCCTGGCCGCCTACCGGCGGGCGCTGGAGATCGCCCCGGACAGCGCCGACGCGCGCTACAACCTGGGCACCCTGCTGCAGGAAACCGGCCGGCCCGAGGAGGCGATCGCGGAATACCAGGCCGTGCTGGCCCGCGCCCCCGGCCACGCGGGCGCGCGGGTCAACATCGCCTATGCGCTGCGCGAACTGGGGCGGCTGGACGACGCGCTGGCGGCGTCGCGGCGGGCCATCGACCTCGCCCCCGACTACGACAAGGCGCGGGTCAACCTGGGCGACCTGCTGCTCGAGATGGGTCGGCCCGAGGACGCGGTGGCGGAGACGGCGGCCTATCTCGCCGCGCATCCGGGCAACACCTCGGCCCTGGCGTTCCAGGCCATCGCCCTGAACGAAGCGGGCGACGCGGCCGGGGCGGCGCGGCTGCTCGATTTCGGCCGCCTGCTGCGGGCACGGGAGATTTCCCCGCCCGCGGGCTTCGCCGGCCTGGCCGAGTTCAACCGGGCGCTCGCCCGCCACCTGCGCGGTCACCCCTCCCTCGCCCATGCCCCGGCCAGCCACGCGACGCGCAAGGGCCGCCATTCGGGCGAACTGCTGGTCGGCGACAAGGGGCCCGTGGCCGGGCTGGAGGCGGCGATCCTGGCGGCGGTCGCGGACTACCGCGCGGCCCTGCCGCCGGAGCCGGGGCACCCCTTCCTGGCCCAGAGGCCGGACCGGCTGGCACTCTCCGTGTGGGGAGTGGTCATGGAGGACCGGGGCCACCAGGTCGCCCATATCCATCCGGCGGCCTGGCTGTCGGGCGTCTATTACCCGGAAATCCCCGACGTGGTGCGCGACGACGACCCGGACCATCAGGGCTGGATCGCGTTCGGCCGGGCGCCGAAGGATTTCCACGCCACGAAGGAATCGCCGACCACGCTGGTCCGCCCGCGCGAGGGGCTGATGCTGCTGTTTCCCTCGTACCTCTATCACGAGACCGCGCCGTTCCGCGCCCCGGCGGAGCGGGTGAGCGTGGCCTTCGACGTGATGGCGGGGGAGTGACGGCGGCGAACTATCGAGCCTCGCGGTAAATCCAGCCCAACGCCGCCCCGGTGAGGGTGAATTGAACAAGCTGGAACACGGTGTGGTAGGCGAGAAACGTCGGGATCGGTTCGATCTGGAACTTGGCCGCCGTGGCGAAGCCCATGGCGGTATAGGTCATCAGCCCGATGATCAGGTTGAACTTGATGCCCGCCAGGACCGGATGGCCCGATTTCGGGTAAAACTGGTAAAGGTGGGCGATGACCAGCCCCTGGACGAGGATCGCCGCCATGCCCAGCTCCATCACCGGCTGGCCCCGCGTGAACGCCCCCCAGGCGACGTAAAGATCGTGAAACCAGATGACGTGCCAGGGATAGGCCCAAGCCATGGTGAGGACGAAGTAGGCGAGAACGAACAATCCGATCTTCTTCATGGGTGGCGCCCCTGACAAACGTTGAGCCGGCACATTTCACTTCTATAATCGACGTGAAGATATCTTATGAATATACTTTTATGATGCAAGCATAATATGGTCGCCACCACGCAACACCGGGACCGCACGGGTTGTCCCGTCGCCTGCGCGCTGGACATCATCGGCGATCACTGGACGCTGCTGATCATCCGCAACCTCATGTTCCTGGGGCTGCACGAATACAAGGACATGCTGGCGGCGGAAGAGCGGATTTCCACCAATATCCTGACCCGGCGCCTGCGGTCCCTGGAAAGGGAAGGATTGGTGGCCGCGGCGCCCCATCCGGAAAGCCGCCGGCGCAAGCTCTATTACCTGACGCCCATGGGCAAGGACCTGATCCCCGTGCTGGTGGCGATTTCGCGCTGGTCGAACCGGCACATGGGGGAGCTTCTCGACATCCCCCCGGACATCAAGGTTCTGATCGAGACCGATCCCGACCGCTTCATCGCCATGACGCTGGACCGGCTCGACGCGTGGGAGGCCGCCAACCTGCCGTCCCGGCGGACATGAATTTTCCCTGGAGGAATGGTGGCGCACCCGGCACGATTCGAACGTGCGACCTCTGCCTTCGGAGGGCAGCGCTCTATCCAACTGAGCTACGGGTGCTTATGGGCCGGGCGCTTGGGCGCCCTTGATCTTGGGGCGGACCATACTCCGTCCCCTCGCCCGCTGGCAAGCGTTGCGCGGCCCCGAAATCGCGGGCAGACTTTCGCCATGCATGGGTCGCCGGCGTCCGGAGAAGGCGCCGGGGGCCGCAATTTCCGTGGGAGGAAACCCGATGACACGCATCCCTGCCAAGGGCGCCCCGGCTTCGGCCGCCGCCGTCCTGTCCCTGCTGGCCGCCGCCCCGTCCCTGCTTGCCGCGCCGCCGGCCCAGGCCGCCGCGGAGGTCAAGATCACGCCGCTGGGCAGCCACGCGGGCGAGTTCTGCCGCTTCGACCGCGCCCTGATCCTGGAGGACCCGGACGGCACGCGCCTGCTGTACGATCCGGGCCGCACCGTGGCCGGCGCGAAGGACCCGCGCCTGGGCAGGATCGACGCCATCCTGGTCAGCCACATGCACGGCGACCACGCCGGCGATCGCCACCTGCCCGCCCCCGGGGCCGGCACCTGCGCCAAGCCCGACGTGTCGGCCAAGTCGACGCCCAACACCAACGCCGCCGACATCGCCGTCGCCACCGGGGCGAAAATCGTCACCGGATCGGAGATGCCCAAGTTCTTCGCCGGCAAGCTGAAGGCGCTGGGCGGCGATCCCAAGAAATCGGTGCTGGTGCGCTTCGGCGCCTCGACCAAGGTCGGCGGCGTCACCGTCACCACCGTGCCGGCCGTCCACTCCAACGGCGTTTCGGGCGCCATGGTCGGCGGCGAGCTGGGCAGGATGCTGGAGGCGGCGGGGCTCACCGCCTATGCCGGGCCGCCGACCGGCTACGTCCTGACCTTCTCCAACGGCCTGGTCGCCTATCTTTCCGGCGACACCGGCGTGACGGCGGAACAGAAGTCGGTGGTCGGCGGCCAGTACCAGGCCAAGCTGGCGGTCATGAACATCGGTGACACCTATACGACCGGCCCCATGGAGGCCGCCTACGTCGTCAACACCATGATCAAACCGGCATCGGTCATCGCCTCGCACGCCAACGAGACCGGGACCGAGGGCGGCAAGATCGTCGGCCGCAAGACCCTGACCTTCAAGAAGGCGGCCAAGGTGCCGGTGCACGTGCCGCTGAGCGGCAGGACGATGTCGTTCGACGGCGCGGGGGTCTGCGTTTCGGGCTGCTGAGCGCCTAGGGCTTTTCGGCGAGGATCCGGGCCGCCCGCCGGTCGGCGCCCGACGGCAGGGGGCCCCGGGCGTCTTCGATCCAGGCCAGGACGTCGCGCCACACGGTCTCGGCGTTGAGGTCGCGCAGCAGCATGTGGTAGCCGCCTTCGTAAAGCGCGAAGGTCTGGCGCGCGCGGGCCCCGGCCGGGAGGCGGCGCACCATGTCGAAGGTCGGCCGCCCGGGGATGACCTCGTCCTTTTCGCCGTAGAGGATCAACGCCTTTTCGGAGAACCGGGGGGCGGCGGCCAGGGCCGTGTCCATCAGCCCGACCAGGCCGTGGACGGTCTCCACCCGGGTGCGCTTGATGACCCGCCAGTCGCGCCCCAGGGCGCGCAGCATCTCGATGTTGTCGGACGGCCGGATGTCCAGCCCCTCGGCGGTCAGCCGGAACGTCGGGACGGTATGCGCCGTCAGCCACAGCGCCATGCGTTCGTACCAGGCCATCGCCGCGCGGCCCCACACGGCGGGGGCGGCCAGGATCATGCCGTCGGCGTCGGGCGCGGCGCCCCCGGCCCCCGTCGCGGCGGCCATGGCGACCGCGCCCCCCATGCTGTCGCCCAGCACGTAGACGGGAACGCCGGGATTCTCGCGGCGCGCCAGGGCGACGAAATCGGCGAGGTCGCGGGCGTAGGTTTCGGTTCCGGCCCACAGGCCGCGCGCGACGCCGTCGCCGAACCCGCGCTGATCGTAGGCATAGGACAGCACCCCCCGTTCCGCCAGCCAGGCGCCGGGGGCGTCGAAGAAGTTGGAGTAGTCGTTGAAGCCGTGCAGCGCCACGACGACCGCCCGGGGCGGGCCCTTCGGCGTCCAGCGCCGCACGGTCATGCGGATGCCGTCGGCGGCGACGAACCAGTCCATCATGAAGTGGGGCGCGGTCCGTGCCGGGCCCGACGGATAGGCAAGGGGCACGGCGCAGGCCGCGAGGACGCCGCCGAGCGCGAGAAATCCGCAGAGTGCAAGGGCGGGGAGCCGCCCCGGGCGCCTCCGGCTCATTGGGCGGCGGCCGCCCGGTCCCCGTCGCCGGGACCGTGCCGGGTCAGGCGCAGGAACACGTCCTCCAGCGCCGCCTCCCGGGTCGTCAGGTTGGTGATGACGAAGCCCGCGTCCTGGATCGCGGCGATGATCTCGCCCGAATGGGCGCGCGACGGCGGATAGGACACCGAGACCTGGCGCGGCGAGCGCAGTTCCGTGCGGAAGGGGACGAGCCCCGCCGGCACCCGGGTCATGTCGCGGTCGACGGTGATCAGCATTTCCTTGGAATCGAGGCGCGCCAGAAGGGCCGACGTGTCGTCGCAGGCGACCAGTTCGCCGCGGTCGATGATGGCGACCCGGTCGCACAGCGCCTGGGCCTCTTCCAGGTAATGGGTGGTCAGCAGGATCGTCGTGCCGCGCGCGTTGAGGTCGCGCATGGTGACCCAAAGCTGGCGGCGCAGTTCGACGTCGACGCCCGCCGTGGGCTCGTCCAGGATCAGCACGGGCGGCGAATGGACCATGGCCTTGGCGACCAGCAGGCGCCGGCGCATGCCGCCCGAGAGCGAGCGCGCATAGGCCCCCGCCTTGTCGGCAAGGCCCACCGCGGCCAGGATCTCGTCGGAGCGGCGGCGCTCGGCGGGCACGCCGAACAGGCCGGCCTGGACCTCCAGCAGTTCGCGCGGCGTGAAGAAGGGATCCAGGTTCAGTTCCTGGGGTACGACCCCCAAGGACAGCCGCGCCGCGCGCATGTCGCGGTCGATGTCGTGGCCCCACACACGCGCTTCGCCCGAGGTCTTGATGACCAGGCCGGACAGGATGTTGATGAGCGTCGATTTGCCCGCCCCGTTGGGCCCCAGGAGGGCGAAGAACGACCCCCGCGGCACGTTCAGCGAAAGATCCTTGAGCGCCGCCACCGTCGCCCCCTCGGCCCCCGGCACGTTGCCGCCGCGCCCGTAGACCTTGCGCAGGTGGCTGATTTCCACCGCGTTTTCGGGCCGGGGCGTCTGTCTGGGAAGGGTCATGGGCCTCTCGGGGGCTTGTCGGCGGCCCGGCGGGCGCCGGACGGGACAACCGGCGCGCCGGGACATTGCCGCTGCGTATTGATTGTCGGGCCGCAATCGGTATCATCCGCTCTGGCCCGGGGTCAACGGTCATGGCAGCACCCCGGGACAGGCACCGCCACCGAACGAGGGATAGGACATGGACCCGGAAGAACCCATCTACGTGGATACCCCGACCGTCGCCTGCGACGGCGGCGGCGGCGCGCTGGGCCATCCCAAGGTGTACCTGAAATTCAACGAGCACGCGGAAATCGTCTGTCCCTACTGTTCCAAGCGCTATGTCCTGAATCCGGACGCCCCGGCCGCCAGCCACGGGCACTGATCCGGCGGATATCCCGATCGGTCAGTTGGCGCGGGCCGCGGAGCGGCGACCCGCGGGCTTTTCCACGGGACCCTCCGCGGGAAACCAGACCCGCGCGGAGGTGCCCTTGCCGCGCTCGCTTTCGATCATCAAGTCGCCGCCGTTCAGCCGGGCCAGGGCGCGCGCCAGGCTGAGGCCCAGCCCCGTGCCCTCGCTGGACCGCTGCGAGCCGCGGCCAAGCTGTACGAACGGTTCGAACACCTTTTCCAGGTCTTCGGGCGCGATGCCGACGCCCGTGTCCGTGACGTCGATCGACAGCCGCTCGCCGTTCTCGCACGCCACCGACACGGAAACCAGGCCCTGCGCGGGCGTGAACTTCACCGCGTTGGAAAGCAGGTTCAGAAGGATCTGCTTGAAATGGCGCGGGTCCACGGAGATCGCGGGCAGCCCGTCCGGCACCCGATAGTCCAGGGTCACGCCGCCGCGCATCGCCCGTTCGCCGACCATGGCGAGACAGGCGCGCACCTCGCGGGCAATGTCGATTGTCTCCGGCGACACATGGACGACTCCGGCCTCGACCTTGGACACGTCCAGAATGTCGCTGATCAGTTGCAGCAGGTGTTCGCCCGACCGCTTGATGTCGCTGATGTAGTCGCGCGCCCCCGGGTTCCCAAGCTCGCCGTGAACGCCGGCGAGCAGGGCGTCGGAGAAACCGATGACCGAATTCAGCGGCGTCCTGAGTTCATGGCTCATGTTGGCGAGGAACTCGGTCTTGGCGCGGTTGGCCAGTTCGGCCTGCTCCTTGGCCTCGCGAAGCTGCTGCTCGGCGAGCTTCAGGTCCGTGATATCGAAGAACGTGAGGGTGACGCCGCCCTCGGGCGTCCTGGTTTCGGTGAGCACGTAGTACCGTCCGTCGGCGAAGCGGCGGACCAGTTCCTCGCCCTTCGGGTTGAGGTGACGGGCGATGCGCCGCTGGATGAACTCCTCCTCGCGGCCGACCGCCTCGGGGATGTAGCCGCGCGCCACGTTGGCGCGGATGACGTCCTCGTAGGTCCCGCCCTTGGCCATGATCCCGCGCATGGCCGGATTGATGCGCATCGCCCGTTCGTTGGCGATCACCAGGCGGTCGTCGGCGTCGTAGAGCGTGAAACCCTCGCGCAGGCTTTCCACCGCCTGGCGCAGGCGGTTCTCGCTTTCCGCCAGCTTGCGTTCCGCCAGCTTGCGTTCGGTGATGATCTGCGCCGTTCCGCGATAGCCCAGGAACTCGCCCCCGCCGCCGAACACGGGCACGCCGCTGACGCTCCAGAAATGGGACCGGCCGTCCGCGTCGACGTATTCGTACTCGAAATTCTGAAACGGCTTGTGGGCGTCCAGGACCGCCTTGTGCCCGCGCCACAGCACGTCCGTCTCCGGGTCGCCGCCGGCGACCTCCCAGCGCGTCTTGCCGATCATCCGTTCGGGGTCGTAGCCGGGAACGCCCCTGCCGCGCGCGTAGACGCGTTTGTAGCGGTGCTCGGCGTCGAGTTCGAACAGCCAGTCCGACGCCGCCTGCGAAAAATCGCGGAACTGCTCCTCGCGGTCCAGCAATTCCCGCTCGACCTGCTTTCGGCGTGTGATGTCGGTGCCGATGGCGCCGACGCCCGCCACGCCGTCCAGGTCGTAGATGGGGAACTTCACGGTCAGGTAGGTGCGCGGGCCGTCCTCCGTCTCGAAGATCTCCTCCTGTTCCACGGCCTCGCCGCTTTCGATGACCGCGCGGTCGTGGGCGACGAAGGCGTCGGCCACGTCCTTGGGAAACAGGTCGTGGGTGGACTTGCCGATGGGATCGCCGGGGAACCCGAAAAGGCGGGTGGCGTGGTTGTTGATGAGGATGTAGCGGCCCTCCGCGTCCTTGATGTGTATCTTTGTGGGCGAGTTGACCGTGATCGCCTGCAACAGGGTCTGGGTGCGGCGAAGCTCCGCCTCGCGAAAGCGGAGGTCGGCCCTGAGCTGCCGGATTTCCTCGTCCATGGCCGCGCGGCCGGCGCCGGCGCGCCCGCGCGCGTCCCGTCGGCCCTTCCAGGCCATCAGGAAAAGAGCCGCGCCGGCGCCCGCAAGCGCCGCAAGGAGCAAGAGTCCGGTGTCGTACATTGGCGACGCAACCCCCCGAACTTCAACCACACCGCCTTGTGGCGGTTGTCTTATTTGCGCGGGAAAGATCCGCAGCTTTCCGGCGAAGAGAGTGTAACACCGCCATCCGGACGATGACGAGCGTCCAATGGTCGTAGATTAAGCCCTTCATGCCCGGACGCCGGTCGGGCTATAACGGGGGGCGCGCCGCCGGCGTCCGCCCTGACCTTGGTCCCACGCCCACCGGAACGGAATTCCCATGAACGAGCAGCGCGAACACGTCTTTCTGGTGGACGGATCGGGGTTCATCTTCCGGGCCTACCATGCCCTGCCGCCCATGACTGCGCCCGACGGCACGCCGACCAACGCGGTGTTCGGCTTCACCAAGATGCTGATGAAGCTGGTCGACGACACCGAGGCCGATTACGTCGCCGTCATCTTCGACCGCGCGCGCAAGACCTTCCGCAACGACATCTACCCCGAATACAAGGCCCACCGCCCGCCGCCGCCGGACGACCTGATTCCCCAGTTCGACCTGGTGCGCAAGGCGACCGAAGCGCTGAACGTGCCGGCCATCGACATGGAGGGGTTCGAGGCCGACGACCTGATCGCGACCTACGCCCGCCAGGCCAGGGAACGCGGGGCCGAGGTCACCATCGTGTCGTCGGACAAGGACCTGATGCAGCTGGTCGACGACCGGGTTTCCCTGTTCGACGCCATGAAGAACCGCGAGATCGGCCCCGCCGAGGTGGTCGAGAAGTTCGGCGTCGGCCCCGACAAGGTGGTCGACGTGCAGGCCCTGGCGGGCGATTCGTCGGACAACGTGCCGGGGATCGCCGGCATCGGCGTGAAGACCGCGGCGCAGTTGATCGGCGAATACGGCGACCTGGACACGCTTTTGGCGCGCGCCGGGGAAATCAAGCAGCCCAAGCGCCGCGAGTCCCTGATCGAGCAGGCGGACATGGCGCGCTTGTCCCGCGACCTGGTGACGCTGAAGGACGACGTGCCCGTGGCGCGCACCATCGACGACATGCGCAAGCGGGCGCCGAACCCGGAGATGCTGCTGACGTTCCTGCGCGAGCTGGGCTTCAAGTCCCTGGTCACCACGGTCGAGAGCCGCCTGGGCATGGCCGGCGGCAACGGCGCGCGGACGGCCCAGGCGGCGACGGTCCTGGCCCCCCGGTACGAGCTGGTGCAGTCGCTGGACCGGCTTCGGCCCTGGATCGACGCCGCCTACGCGACCGGCGTCATCGCCGTCGACACCGAGACGGACGCCCTCGACGCCATGGGGGCGGGTCTGGTCGGCGTGTCGCTGGCGACCGAGGCCGGGCGGGCCTGCTACATCCCGCTGGCCCATGTGTCGTCCGTGCCCCAGGGGCAGTTGGATCTGGGCGACGGGAACGGCGGTGGCGGCGACAGCGCGCCGGAACAGATTCCCCTGAAGGACGCGCTCGCGGCGCTGAAACCCATGCTGGAGGATCCCTCGATCCTCAAGGTCGGCCAGAACATCAAGTACGACATCCAGGTTCTCGGCCGTCACGGCGTCGAGGTCGGGCCCGTGGACGACACCATGCTGCTGTCCTACGTGCTCGACGGCGGGCTGCACGGCCACGGCATGGACGACCTGGCGCGCGACTTCCTGGACCACGAGACCATCAAGTTCAAGGACGTGACCGGCACCGGCAAGGCCCAGGTGTCGTTCGACCGGGTGCCGCTGGACAAGGCGCTCGACTACGCCGCCGAGGACGCGGACATCACCCTGCGCCTGTTCAACGTCTTCAAGCCGCGCCTGGTGGCCGAACACATGGTCACCGTCTACGAAACGCTGGAGCGGCCGCTGATCCCCGTGCTGCGCGACATGGAACGGCGCGGCATCAAGGTCGACGCGGCGGTCCTGAAGGACCTGAGCGCCGATTTCGCCGCCCGCATGGACGACCTGGAAGGCGAGATCCACAGGCTGGCGGGGCACGAGTTCAACATCGCGTCACCCAAGCAGCTGGGCGAGATCCTGTTCGACGAGATGGGCCTGGACGGCGGCAAGAAGACCAAGACCGGGGCCTACGGCACCGGCGCGGACGTGCTGGAGGAGCTGGCGGCGCAGGGCCACGACCTGCCGCAGAAGGTTCTCGACTGGCGCCAGCTCGCCAAGCTGAAAAGCACCTACACGGACACCCTGGTGGGCGAGATCAACCCCAAGACCGGGCGCGTCCACACCACCTATTCCCAGGCCGTGGCGGTGACCGGGCGCCTCGCCTCAAGCGACCCGAACCTGCAGAACATCCCCATCCGCACCGAGGAAGGGCGCAAGATCCGCACCGCCTTCGTCGCCGACACGGGCTTCACCCTGATGTCGGCCGACTACTCGCAGATCGAATTGCGCCTGCTTGCCCACGTGGCGGACATCGCCGCCCTGAAAGAGGCGTTCCACGCCGGCCTGGACATCCATGCCCTGACGGCGTCGCAGGTGTTCGGCGTTCCGGTGGAGGGCATGGACCCCATGGTCCGGCGCCGCGCCAAGGCCATCAACTTCGGCATCATCTACGGCATCTCGGCCTTCGGCCTGGCGCGCCAGCTGGGCATTTCGCGCGGCGAGGCCGGGGACTACATCGACGCCTATTTTGAACGGTATCCCGGCATCAAGGACTACATGGAGCGCACCAAGGAACAGGCCAAGACGCAAGGCTTCGTCGAGACCGTGTTCGGCCGCAAGTGCCATGTCCGCGGCATCAACGACCGCAACCCCAACATGCGCGGCTTCGCCGAGCGCGCCGCCATCAACGCGCCGATCCAGGGCGGGGCCGCCGACATCATCAAGCGCGCCATGATCCGCCTGCCGGACGCGCTGAGCGACGCGGGCCTGGGTGCGCGCATGCTGCTGCAGGTGCATGACGAACTGATCTTCGAAGTCCCCGACGCCGAGATCGAGGCGACCCGCGAGACGGTGACGCGGGTGATGTCCGGCGCCGCACATCTCAGTGTGCCGCTCGACGTCGACGTCGGCACCGGCGCCAACTGGGACGAGGCGCACTGAACCTCCGGCGTCCGGCAGCATATCAAGGCATTCATGGCATGGTCCTTGCTGTGCGTTAAGCGGGGATTAACCGCGCGGACGCGCGCCGGCCAAGGAGGAATGCCCATGAACATCGACGGCATCGTCAGCATCTTCAACCCGCAAGATTCGAAAAAGCCCGCCGCCGCGAACGCCGGGTCCGGTTCCTTCGCCGAGATGATCGCGGCCTCCGTCGAGGCATCGGGAAGCGACGGCGAGGGGGCGCCGAAGACCGACCTGGACTTCATCCGCGAGAAGGGGTTCAGCACCTACGCGGAAGAAGTCGAAAAGCGGAAAATGGCGGAACTGCGGGAAAGAATCCTCAACCGCATGGGCCTGTCCGAGGGTGATCTGAACAAGATGCCCGCCGAACAGCGGGCCGCCATCGAGGATCTGATCGCCCGGGAGATCCAGCGCCGTATGCAGGCCGACGCCGAACTTGAAGGCGAAGATTCCGGCAACCTGGCGGGTATTGCGGACATGGCCCGCGACATCGCCGATGCAGGCAACACCGGCGCCGCCGGCAACGTCCTGCTGGCCGTGATGGAGGCGCGCGACGCCCCGGCCGAGGACGCGGCCACCCGGTCGAATTTGCCGGGTGAACGGGAAGATACCGCCTGATCACGCCGCCCGTGCCGCCGCCCGCGCCCGCCCCTGCGCCCGCGCCCTGATCCAGGCCCCGGCGCGCCAGGCCAGCAGCAGCCCGGCGACGGCGCCGTAGATCAGCGGCTCGATCTGGAATCCCTTGCGCATCATGAAGAAATGGATCGGCGTCGCGACGGCGGCGACGTAGACCAGCCGGTGCAGGCGCTGCCAGTTGCGCCCGCCCATCCTCTTGACCATGGCCTTGGGCGAGGTGACCGCGAGCGCGGTCAGGATCGTCAGCGCCAGCATGCCGACGGTGATGTAGTTGCGTTTCAGGATGTCCCGCCAGATGGCGGCCCAGGCGAAATACTGGTCGAGCGCGACGTAGCTGGTGACATGCAGCAGCGCATAGAAGAACGCATAGAGCCCCAGCATGCGGCGGAACCGCATGACGGCGGCCAGGCCGGTGATCCCGCGCAGCGGCGTCACCGCCAGCGCGATCAGGAGGAAACGGATCGCCCAGTCGCCGGTGTAGCGGTTGATGAACTCCGCCGGGTTGGGACCGAACCGCCCGTCGACGCCGAGCCACACCAGCCAGACGAGCGGCGCCAGACAGGCCGCATGGACCAGGGGCTTGGCGGCGGCCGACGTCAGGAACGAAGCCGGGCGGGTGTCCTTGTTCATGGCACCATCCTAGCGCATCTCCGCCGCCGGGGGGACCGGCGGGCGGGCCCGCCTAGTAGAACTTCTTCAGGTCCATGCCGGCGTAGAGGCCGGCGACCTCTTCCTCGTAGCCGTTGAACATCAGGGTCGGCTGGCGGATCGGCAGGCCGAAGATGTTGTTCTGGCCGATCTTCTTTTCCGTGGCCTGGCTCCAGCGCGGATGGCTGACGTCCGGATTGACGTTGGAATAGAAGCCGTATTCGCGGCCGTTGGCGACGGACCACGAGGTCGGCGGCTGCTGTTCCACGAAGCGCATGAGCACGATCGACTTGATCGACTTGAAGCCGTACTTCCACGGCACGATCAGGCGCACGGGCGCCCCGTTCTGGTTGGGCAGGACCTGGCCGTGCACGCCGACGGCGAACAGCGTCAGCGGGTTCATGGCCTCGTCCAGGCGCAAGCCTTCCTTGTACGGCCATTCGAGGACCGGGCGGCGCTGTCCCGGCATCTGGTCCGGGTCGAACAGGGTTTCGAAATAGACGTACCTGGCCTTGGACGTGGGCCCCAGGCGCCGGATGATCTTGGCAAGCGGAACGCCCAGCCAGGGCACCACCATGGACCACGCCTCGACGCAGCGGAAGCGGTAGACCCGGTCCTCGATGTCGTCGGCGCGGATCAGGTCGTCGACGTCGTAGGTCCCCGGCTTCTCCACCGCGCCCTCGACCTTGATGGTCCAGGGCGTGGTCTTCAGGCTGCCCGCGTTCTCCGCCGGGTCGCCCTTGCCGGTGCCGAACTCATAGAAGTTGTTGTAGGAACCGACGACCTCCAACGGGGCCGGATCCTCGCCCAGGACCTTGGCGTTGTACCTGGGGTGCGGCGTGCCCGAAAGCGCCTTCCCCTGCGTCGGGCGCCAGGCGGCGTCGGCCCGGCCCGGCAGGCCCATGGTCAGGGCCGCCGGCATGGTTGCCGCCAGGCCGCCGAGGCCGAGCGCCCTGAGGACCCTGCGGCGGTCGTCGAACGCGGCTTTCGGCGTGATCTCGCAGGAGCGGATGCGATGCAGAGGACGCTGACGGATGATCATGGCGGGGTTCTCCGGTTTTTCGCGGTTTCCGTGGTCAGTATAAGCTCAGGAACCTGCCGTCCCAATAAGGCGATGGCGAGGCAGATGCGTCACAACTTCGCGAGGGTCCCGCGAGGGTCCGCGAAGGGCCGGTCATTTGCGGCGTTCCAATCGTCGGGAAACCGGTGTAGGAGAAACCTCCATGCGCACGCTCTACCACCTGTGGATGTCGCCTTTCTGCCGCAAGGCCCGCATCTTCCTGGGCGAGAAGCGGCTGGAGCACGAACTGCGCATCGAGAACATCTGGGAACGGCGCGAGGAGTTCCTGGCCCTCAACCCGGCGGGCACCGTGCCGATGCTGGTCGAGGTCGACGGCACGGCCATTTCCGGTGCTGACGTGATCTGCGAGTTCCTGGACGAGGTGCACGAAGACCCGCCCCTGATCGGCCGCACGCCGGTGATCCGCGCCGAGGTCCGGCGCATCGCCAACTGGTTCGACGAGAAATTCAACCGCGAGGTCACCGACAACCTGGTCGGCGAGAAGCTGTTGAAGCGCTTCCTCGGCCAGGGCGAGCCCCGGGGCGCGCGCATCCGCGCCGGGCACGCCAACGTCCACATGCACCTGGACTACCTGTCGTTCCTGGTGGAGCGGCGGCGCTGGCTGGCGGGCGACGATTTCTCCATGGCCGACGTGGCGGCGGCGGCGCATCTGTCCTGCATCGACTATCTGGGCGACGTGCCGTGGGAGGATCATCCGGAAGCCCGCGACTGGTACGCGCGGGTCAAGTCGCGGCCCAGCATGCGCTCGGTCCTGTCCGACCGCATGCCCGGCTTCCCGCCGCCCAGGCACTACGCCGACCTGGATTTCTAATCAGCGCCGGGGCGGCGCGCCGCCGGTCTTCGCATCCCCCGGCTTCACATCCATGTTCTCGATGTTCTGGCGCGCCGGGCCGGCGGCGGCGCTGTCGGGCATGGCGTTGAGAATCTTCAGCCAGTCGGCGCGCGCCCCGCCGTCGTCGTCGGCGAGCCGCCGCAGGATGCCGCGCTCCAGCAGCGCTTCCGGATTGCCGGGATCGAGTTCGAGCGCCGTGTTGGCGTCGGCAAGGGCGTCGTCGGGCCGGTCGAGGAAGCGCCTGGCGCTGGCGCGAAGCGCGTAGACGTCGGACCGCGAGGGCGCCAGGTTCAAGGCGGCGCTGAGGTCCGCTTCCGCCGCCGCGTAGTCCTTGCGCGCGGCCCAGGCCTGGGCGCGGTCGACCAGCAGGTCCGGATCGCCCGGCTTCAACCCGATCGCCGAGGAGAACGCCCGCGTCGCGTCCTCGGGCCGGCCCTCCAACAGCCACGCCTGACCCGCCTGGTCGTAAAGCCCGGCCTTGACCGCCGGCTCCTCCTTGGACACCTGCGCCAGACGTTCCAGGCGTTTGGCGGCCTCGGCATACTGTTCCAGTTCGAACAGGGCCGCGGCGGCGCAATGGTCCGCGGCGTCGCCGCCGCCCAGCGAGCGCCAGGCGATGGCGGCCTCGAACCCGTCCTGGGGCCGCGCGCGGGCCAGCGCCATGCACTTGCGGTATTCCTCGGCCCGGGCCGCGTTTGCCTTGGCGCGCGGCGGCGCGGGCGCACGCTCCGGGTTCTGGCCCAGCAGGCCTTGGCCGTCCGCCGGCCAGGACAGCAGGACGACGCAGACGGCCGACGTCACGGCCGCACACAGGCCGCGGGCGGCGCGAAGTCGGCGGCGGGTCGGGATCCCTGGCATGACGGTCGGCCTCTGGTTATAACCGGTCGCTTATAGGGGGCATACCGCCCCCTTGTCGACCGAGGCCGCATACACATGGGCAACCTGTTCTGTTTCGGATTGGGCTTCAGCGCCCTGACCCTGGCGCGGGAACTGACGGCCGAAGGCTGGACCGTGGCCGGCACCTGCCGCACCCCGGGCAAGCGGGCGAAGCTGCGCGCCGAGGGCATCGACGCCCACCTGTTCGACGGCTCCGGCCCGCTCGACGCCGGCGCGGCCGCGGCGCTTGGACGGACGGACCATCTCCTGATCTCCGTGCCGCCGGGACCGGCGGGCGACCCGGCGCTGATCGGCGCGGGCGACGCCCTGCGCCGGGCGGCTTCCCGTATCCGCTGGGCCGGATACCTGTCGACCACCGGCGTCTACGGCGACACCGGCGGCGCCGAGGTGACCGAGGACAGCCCCCTCGCCCCGACCTCGCCGCGCGGCGAATACCGGATCGAGGCCGAGGCCGGCTGGCGCGCCCTCGGCCGCGACACGGGGCTGCCCGTCCACGTGTTCCGCCTGGCCGGCATCTACGGGCCCGGGCGCAGCGTGCTCGACCAGCTGCGCCAGGGCACGGCGCGGCGCATCGACAAGCCGGGGCACCGGTTCTCGCGCATCCACGCGGCCGACATCGCCAATGTGCTGCGCGCCTCCATGGCGCGGCCCGACCCGGGCTCGGTCTACAACGTCTGCGACGACGAACCGGCGCCGCAGGCGGACGTGGTCGCCCACGGGGCGATGCTGCTGGGCCTGCCGGCCCCCGAGGCCGTGCCGTTCGCGGAGGCGGCCAAGGGCATGTCCGAAATGGCGCTCAGCTTCTGGCGCGACAACCGGGTGGTGAGCAACGCAAGGATCAAGGGCGGCCTGGGCGTGGTCCTGTCCTACCCGACCTACCGCGAAGGGCTGGCGGCAATCCTGGCGGCGGGCGGCTGAGGCCGCGCACCCCGGGGAAATAATTTTCCTGTAATCGGATTTTATTCCTTGACATGGCCGCGCGGACGGCGTAGGGTCGTTTCCGTCGACAGGGACAGGTGCGTCCGCGCTCCGGCGCCCGCCCGTCCCGCCGGCGCTTCCCTTTCCGATCCGGCCCGCCCGGCCCCGCCCTTCGCGGCGGGACGCATGACGGCGCGCCCCCTTGCGGAGACACAGCATGACACATAAACGCACGGCGCCCCGCGCCCGCCGGGACGGCGCCCCCGCCGCGTCCGTCCGCTTCGACCGCGCGGGGCTCATCGACCGGCTGACCCGGTCCGACGGCGGGCTGGTGGAGATCCTGGCCAAGACCCCCCGCGACCTGACCGAGGACGAGGTCCGCCAGGTCGCGGCGCATCGTCTGGCCCTTCCGGCGGGCACCGAGAAGGAGGCCCTCGACCGCTTCGAGCGCGCCTTCTACGACGACGCCTACGGGACCGGCCCGGCCGAAGCCGACGCCACCGGCCGCCTGATGGCGCCGCTGCCCAGGCGCCCCCTCGCCACGGTTCCCGTGCCCGCCCGCACGGCCGACGGCATGGACCTGGCGCGCGCCGTCGGGCGCCTGGCGGAGCGGGTCGCCGACGTCGCCGAAACCTCCGGATCGCGCGATGCCGTGCGGTTCCTGCAGCGCGGCCTGACCATTCTGAACCAGGCCCATACCGGCGCCCGGGAAACGGCGCCGGAGGGTCGCGGCCTGCCGGACGGCCCGCTGTTCCGCGACCTTGTGGACGACGGCGACCCGGGCCCCAAGACCCGCGGCGCCCTGCGCACGGCGGCGGCACGGCTCGGCACCGCCAAGGTCGAAGAGGCGCTGGCCCTCGGCCGCTTCGAGGCGGCGCTCGGCGAGCTTGCCGGCGGCGCGCCCGCGGGCGGCGCCAGGGACGCGGCCGCCCGCGCCTTTGCCGAGTTGTTCCGCGACCCCGAAGGCGACGCGCCCCCGGGTGCCACCGAGGAAGGCGAAAGCCTGCAGATGTCCGTCAACGACCTGGGGCGAAGCCTGCTGGGGCCGCGCGGCTTCACGGCGCTGCGCGAGGACGGGATCGTCGGCCCCAAGACCGAAGCGGCGCTGATGCGTGTCCTCAGGGCCGCGGGCCCCCGCCGCCTGACCGAGGCCATGGGCCGCAACCTGGGCTTCTTCCTGTTCGACCCACCGGAACCGGGCCGCCGGTCGCTGCTGCGGACCGCCGCCGCCACGCCGGGTAAAAATTTTGGCGGGATATAGGAATTTATTCTTGACGCGGCCGGCCTGATCCGGCATGATCCCTCCAGCGAACGGGCGAGGTGCGTCCGCATCACGGCACCTTCCCGGCTCCAATCCCAAAACCAGCCAACACAGGAGACAGCCATGGGCAGCCTCGAGAACGGCCCGACCCTGCCGCCTGCCCCGTCGGCGGTCGATGGCGGCGGCCTTGCGAAGGCATCCGGCGCTGCCGCCGGAACAAGCCCGGGCCTGCCCGGCGTCGGCGGCACCGACGGGTTCGGCGGCTTCGGCAAGACGTTCCTGTCGGACGGCGTCGGGCGCGGCCAGGCGAACCGGCCGGAGGACGTCGGGCGGGTGTCCGGTTTCCTCACGGAGAACGGCATTCTGAAAAGCCCCGCGCGCGACGCGGACGAGGATTTCTTCCGCGCCATCGAGACAGGACAGGACCGGCTCAATGAGCTTGCCGGCGGCGGCCTGCGCCGCGACGGCATCGTCAAGCCCTGGGGCCCGACCGAGATGCTCAGCCAGCGCGCCGTTTCTTCGGGCAGGATGCGCCCCTTCGGGGAGGCGCGTGCGGATACACCCACAGCGGCAACGCGGATGGCCGACGCGGGAAACGGGATGACCCGCGCGCCCATGCCGAACCCGCCTCGCCTTCCCCCCGTCCCCGCACCGGCGGGAGACGGCGCGCGCGTGCAAACGCGGGGAAGGGACGGCCCACGCGAGGAAACGCCGCTTGAGCGCAAGACGCGGATCGGCCCTCAAGGCCCGGCAGGCGACCAGCCGTTCCACCCCAACAAGGTCGATCCCGACGCGGCGGCGGCGTTCATGCGCCGACTTCATGAAGGCCGGACGACGGTCCTCAAGCCGGAGGACCGCGAGAAATCCCTGCCGGTCACCGTCGGCGGTTACCGGCTGACCCGGGAAAGCAGCTACCTGTTGCGGCGGGCGATGACGGCGACGGCCGCAACCCGTACCGAGGCGGCCAAGTTGATCAACAAATCGGGATTGGACCGCACGCAGAAAGGCGCGTTGCACGAACTGATCACCCGCCGGCTCGATCCCAATTCCAAGGACCCCACGAAGTTCGTCGACCGCCGCGTCGTTTCCCGCTTGTTGGAGCAGTTGGACGAACGCACCGCCCAGGGCCGCGCCCGCGGTTCCACGCTGATGGAACGCCTCTTCCCCGCCATCCGGGTTGACGGCATGCCGAAGTCCGTCTCGCGGCAGAAGGCAATCGGCGACATCATCCGCGAGACCATCAAGAAAAGCGTGGATGACTGACGGCCGGCGCAGGGCAATCATTGCCTGTCTGTCCATGCGCACGTACAACAGCGGCATGTTGCGCGGAATTCGTCGATTTTCGGTCGTGGTCTTAGCGGCGGTATGTCTGGCCGGCCCGACGCTCGGGGCCGGCCGGGACGCGATGACGTCGCGCCAGGATGTCCTTGTTCGACAGTTCAACGAGTCCGTCTTCACGGAATGGACATCGCCCACCGCCGGGAACCCCGCAATCCCGTACAAGTCCGATGCGATCGTCAAATGGCGCGGCCCGCTTCGGTTCGCGATCATCCACGAGACAGGTTCCGGCTATCCCCTGTCGTGGGAGAACGACTACGACGCGTTCATTGGATTCCTTTCCGACCTGTCCGCGGAGCTTTCGCGGCTGACCGGCCTGCCTATTATCAAGCGGGTGGAGCCAAGCG
The DNA here is from genome assembly GCA_002781745.1 of Rhodospirillales bacterium CG15_BIG_FIL_POST_REV_8_21_14_020_66_15. Taxonomy (GTDB): domain Bacteria; phylum Pseudomonadota; class Alphaproteobacteria; order Rhodospirillales; family Casp-alpha2; genus UBA1479. The sequence goes on along the minus strand of PFFW01000023.1, from coordinate 21,204 downwards.
CCCTCGGCGCCAATGCCACGCTACTTATTCTCGGCGGCGACCAGATGCGCCAGGTTCATGAGAAATTCACGCCCTCAAGCCTAGCCGCTCTGGGCTCTCACGGCTTGGTTTGCGCCGGCTGGCCGCGGCCTGATGACGACGGGTCTTCGGCGCTTGGCCATCTGGTGATGCAGACGGGCCTGTCGAAGGAACTCGCCCGGCATTGCATCGTCAAATCCGTCCTGCAGATGCTTGGGTTGGAGGGCGTCGGCGGACGCCGGCAGAACTCCCGCGACCGTATCGACGGGCAGCCGCTGTATCCGCTGAGCTTCGAAACCAGGCTGATGCTGCGCACGCTTTACGACCCGCGGATCACACCCGGCATGGCCAAGGGGGACGCGGTCGCGCAGGCCCGCGTCATCATTGCGGAACTGCTGCGCGCCGTCGACCGGCACGGCGAAGCGGCGCTCTATCAGCGCTGACCAACAAGCCCCGGACGGGCGGCACCCGCCCATTCCCGCACCCATCAGGAGCAGAACACGATGAGAAACGACCCGGCCGCCATGCTGGCGGCGGCGGGCGCGCTCGTCTGCGCGGCCATGATCGCGCGGGCGCTGGGCGCCGGCTGACGGACGCCCGTCATCCTTTCCCCCCTTCCTTTCCTCGACGACGAAGGAGCCTGACATGAGCCGATCCCTCGACATCATGCCCGCGGCCGAGCGCGCCGCCGACGTCCTGGCCCGCACCATCTATGGCGAGGCGCGGGGCGAGCCCGTGCGCGGCAAGGAAGCCGTCGCCGCCGTGGTCATGAACCGCGTGCGCCGGGCGCGCGCCGCAAGCGGCGCCTACTGGTGGGGCGGCACGGTGGAGGACGTCTGCCGACGGCCGTGGCAGTTCGCGTGCTGGAACCCGGGCGATCCCAACCGCGCCCGGATCGAGGGCGTGGGCCGGGACAACAAGACGTTCCAAAGCTGCCTGCGCATCGCCCGGCGCGCCGTCGCCGGGACCCTGGCCGACCCCACGGGCGGCGCCACCCACTACCACGCAAAGGCGGTCAACCCGCCCTGGGCCCGGGGCAAGGCGCCGAGCGCCGAGATCGGCGGCCATCTGTTCTACGCCGGGGTCGAGTGACGGCCATGCTGAGCGCCCTCATCGGCCCCGTGATCGGCGGCCTGTTCAACGTCATCGACCAGGCCGTCGAGGACAAGGACGCGGCCGCCCGCATCAAGGCCCGCCTGCAGGAGATGGCGCTGACCGGCCAGATAAAGGAGATCGAGGCGGCGGCCCGGGCGATCGTCGCCGAGGCGCAGGGCGACAGCTGGCTGCAGCGCAACTGGCGGCCGCTGCTGATGTGCCTGTTCGGCGTCATCGTCGCCAACAACTACATCGTCCATCCCTGGTTCGGCGTGCCCATGCTGCCGCTGCCGCCGGACATGTGGGAGCTTCTGAAGATCGGCGGCGGCGGCTACGTCGTCGGCCGGTCCGTGGAAAAGGGCATCCGCGTGTGGCGCGACAGGCCCTGACGCGGAGCCTCCCAATCCCTTCCCGACAATCCGGAGAGAGCAATGGCGGATCACATTCAGATCGGCGACATCACGCCGCGCAAGCGTTACGTCGCCGACGGCACGCAGACCCTGTTCACCTATCCCTTCCCCATCTTCAAGGCCGCGGACCTGGAGGTCTATCTGGACGACGCGCTGCAGGCGACGGGATACTCCGTCACCGGCGCGGGTGAGGACCTGGGCGGCGAGGTCGCCTTCGACGCGGCGCCGGCCGCCGGCGTCGCCGTGACCCTGCGCCGCCGGCTGACCGTCGCCCGGCAGTCCGATTTCCAGGAATCTGGCGCCTTCCGCGCGCGGGTGATCAATGACGAACTGGACTTCCTGACCGCCGCCCTGCAGCAGGTCGCCGACGACACGCGGCGCTCGCTGCAACTGTCGGCCACCGACCCGGACGCCGTGCTGACCCTGCCCGACCGCGCGGCGCGCGGCGGCGCGTTCCTGGCCTTCGACGCGGACGGCAATCCCGTCGCGGGCGCCGGGTCGGTCGGCGGCCTGCCGGCGACGCCCTTCATCGCCGCGCTGCTGGACGACGCGGACGCCGCCACGGCGCGCGGCACGCTGTCCGCCCAGGAGGATGTGAACCTTGCGCCGCCGACGGCGGCGAACGCGGGCGCCGTCCTCAGCGTCGATCCGGCGGGTGCCCTGCACTACGACCCGGTCCTTGCCCACGGCGCCCACCTGACGGCGCTCAGCCACGGTTTTTAAGGAGAGACAGACATGGCAAGCACGCCCGACTATCTCGGTGCGCGGAATTCCCGGTGCACCGTCATCGCCAACGGCGACGGCACCACGGCCAAGACCGTGTTCACGGCCGGCGCCAACGGCGCCCGCGTCCACCTGGTATCCGCCTCCACCGACGACGCCACGCCGTCCCTGCGCCTGCTCAAGAACGACGGCACCGCATCCTGCATCCTGGCGACCTTCCAGCTTCCGACCAACGCCGGCCGCGTGAACGGCGCGCCGGCGGTCGACCTGCTGGACCCGGCGGTGATCCCGTCGATCCCCGCCGACCCGGGGCGCTTCCTGACGCTCGGCGCGAACGAGACGCTCGAGGTCGCCATGGTCTCCGCCCTGACCGTGGACAAGACGGTCCATGTGACCGTGGACGGGGTCGACTACTGATGAGCGGCGACGATCCGCGCCGCCTGGACCCAGGCCCGGCGGCGGCGCAGGCGGAGGACGGCGGGCTGACCATGGGCCTGCACCGCCAGACGGCGCATGTCGGCGATCCGGGCTTCCGCGCCCACGACCGCCTGCACGGCGTCGGTCCGTCGCGGCGACCCGTCGACGGCTTCAGGCGCGAGCGGCGGGTCGACGTCCGCGCGGCGAACTGCACGGGCCTTCTGAAAACCGGCAACTGCGCCGGCGACCCCCATTGGATGCCGCCCGGCGGCGAGTGGTGGACCTGGCCCGGGATCGGCGGCACGCCGGCCAACCGCACGGGCGGCACCATCATGAACCAGGCCAATCCCGGGAACCCGGTCGGCTATGACTTCGCGGGCGGCCAGACGACGGCCGACGTCGCCCTGACCGATTGGGACGCCCCGCAGCGCACGTCCTACGTCGTCGTGTCCGACAGCGAACTGGCGGTCGTGCGCCGGCGCACCGTGACGGGTTTCGGCCAGGGAACGGGCGGGCCCGGCGACGACAACTACAACTGCTACGCCAACTGCAACTGCAACTGCAATTGCGCCTGCGCCTGCGCGTGCGACTGCGACTGCCAATGCTTTCCCGCCGGAACGCCGGTGACCATGGCGGACGGCAGCCGGCGCGACATCGCCCTGCTGCAGCCGGGCGACCGGGTGAAGGGCGCGTTCGGCATCATCAACCGCGTCGACCGCATGTTCGTCGGCAGGATCGGGCGGCACAGCGCGTTCCTGATCAACGGGCGCTATTTCGTCGCCGGCGGCCACCGCATCTGGTCGCTCGACCGCGGCTGGGTCGCCGCCGACCCGGCGGCCTGGTATGCGGCCATGCGGCAGCCGGGCGCCCTCGGCCGGTTCGCCGAGATCCACGGCGCCGACACCCCGCCCGCGGGCGGCATCCATGCGCCCGACAGCGAGCGGCCGAAGCAGATGGTGGCGGGAGACCGGCTCGCCTGGGGCAGCCTGGACAGCTTCCTTGCCGTCGACAGCATCGACCCCGTGCACCACGACGGCCGGCTGATGCTGTACGAGCCGATCTGCCACAACGGGTCCGGCAGCTACGAGGTCCACGGCGGCCTGTGGGCCGTCGCCGGCCCCGACTACGCCTTCCCCTTCCAACGCTATCTCAGAAAGGAACCCGGCCATGACCCTCGACCGGCTGCTCAACTGGGACCGTGACACGGCGCTGGCCGTCGCTCCCCGCCTGACGGGGCCGCACCCCAACTGGATCACGACGGCGAGCCTGGTCGCGGCGATTCTCGGCCTGACCGCCGTCCATGGCGGAACGGGCTGGGTTTCCGCCGTGACCGGCGCGGTCCTGATCTTTGCGTCGCGCTGGATCGACTGGATCGACGGCTACGTGGCGCGCGCCACGGGCCGCGCGACCAACCTGGGCGGGCTTTACGACATCGCCGTCGGCTACGTGACGATGGTCCTGGTCATGGTCGCCATCGGCCTGCGCCAGGACGATGTGCCGCTTGCCTGGGTCGGCGCCGGCGCCGCCGTCGTGCTGCGCGCGGTGCTGATGACGGCGGGCTGGCGCCTGGCGCAACGCCAGCGCCTCGCCGTCGTGCCCTGGAACCCGCAGAAGCTGCTGACGCCGCGCCAGCCGCCCTGCATGCGCCGCCTGAAATGGCTGCTCGACGCCTGCCGCAACGACTATTGGATCGTCGTATTCGCGATCGCCGGGGGCGCCGGACTTCAGGTCTGGGCCTGGTGCTACACGGCCGTGGTCATCGTGCTGACGGCGTGGGTCGTGACCGCGACGACGATGTTCAACCGCCGCGTCCTTCCCGCGGCACCGAAGCGCGACGCGCGCGACCTGACGAAAGCGGGGGCCGCATGCTGAAACGCGCGCGACGCACCTGGACCGTTCCCGGGGCCAGCGCCGAACGCCTGCTGCACGACTGCACGGTGGTTGCCGACCGTCTGCGCCTTCGCACCTGGTTCTGTCAGGGCGACGGTCTCAACCGGCCGGGGGACGGCGCGGCCGGCGGCAACCTGTTCGGCGAGGATCTGCACCTGCGCCTGACGGGCATGCTCCTGACCCCGGTCGGCGACGTCGTCGTTCCGTGGAACCAGGCCGCCATGCGGGACGGCGCCGTCCATTACGTGAGCACCCTGTTCGACGGCACGCCCGCGCCCGGGCCCTACCGGGTCATGGAACTGGACGACATGGCCGCCCTGGCCCCGAGCACCCTGCGCCAAGCGGCCCGGTATCCCCATTGGCACCACAAGCAGCACGTCCACGTGTTCGGCTTCCTGCAGCACATATTCGAGACCGCCGGGGTCGGCCTGGTGCCGGCCCTCAAGATCATCACCGACGGCGTCCCCGCGAACGGTTTCGTCAGCGACGGCGTGGTCGTGGAAGCGCGGCTCGGTCCGCTGGGATTCGTCGGCGCCTTCGATCCGTCGCGACCGGAAACGGGCGTGACCTACCGCGATGCGCGGGAGGTTCTTCCGGACGGCAGGCCCAATCCCGATTTCAGCCGGTTTTCCGTGCCGCCCGAGAAGCCTTTCGGATGGGAGTTCGGGTGATGGCCTACCGATTGACCCTGGAAGGCGACGGCCGCCGCCACCTGATCTACGACCCGGCGACGTCCTCCCTCGTCGAACAGGACGGCGACGGCGCGCAGATCGCCCATCCGGCCTTCGCGACGGACGGACCCGTATCCTGGTCCGTGCCGCGGCGCGTGTCGCCGGGCAATCCCGGCCGCAAGAAGGACGTCCGGACCTTGAAGATCCAGATGGGCTTCCGCTGCAATTACGCCTGCGCCTACTGCAACCAGTCGTCGCACAGCCACTTCCTGGGCGGCGCGACCGAGGACGCGCGGCGGTTCCTCGACACCCTGGATACCTGGTTCCGTCCGGGCGGCGGCGAGGATGTCCGCATCGAGTTCTGGGGCGGCGAGCCCTTCGTCTACTGGGCCAGGCTGCGCCTTCTCGGCGAGGCGCTGCGCGGGAAGTTTCCGGACGCGCATCTCAACGTCATCACCAACGGCTCGCTGCTGGACGACGAAAAGGCGGACTGGCTGATCGAGAACCGCGTCGGCGTGCAGATCAGCCACGACGGTCCGGCGCAGAAACACCGCCACCCGGAGGACATCCTGGACGATCCGGAGAAACGCCGGGTGATCCGCAAGCTGGTGCGTGCCGGCATCGCCGGCTTCGGCACGGTGCTGACACGGTGGAACTTCTCGCTCGCCGCCGCGCGCCGCCACATCGAGGAGAAACTGGAACTGCCGCCCGGCACGATCTCCCACAACACCGAGGAAATCCTGCTGCCCTTTGACGCCGCCGCCCTGGACTGCGTGCCGCAGGGCGAGGCCGAGCACCGGGCGGCCCTGCACACCCTGTTCCGCGAGGCGGCCAACGGCGAGAGCGTGCCCGCCTGCAATTCCGCGCGGCGCAAGATCGAGGACTTTTTCGCGTCCCTGGGACAGCGCCGCCCGCTCGCCGCCCTCGGCCAGAAATGCGGCATGGACCGCGAGGACGCCATCGCCGTCAACCTGATGGGCGAGGTCACGACCTGCCACAACACGGCGGCGGACGGCAGACACCGGATCGGCACCGTCGCCGACCTGGACGGCGTGCGCCTGACGACTGCCCATCACCACCAGACCCGCAGCGAATGCCGCTGCTGCCCCGTGGTGCAGTTGTGCAAGGGGTCCTGCATGTTCCTGGAAGGGGCGTACTGGCAGGCCGCCTGCGACGTCAGCTTCATCTACAACACGGCCATGCTGGCGGCATCCCTGTACTACCTGACGGGCCTGACCCTGACGCGCATCGAGGCCCTGGACGGCGGGTTCATCCGCCGGCCGGGCAGGACGGCGGCGGAGGTGATCCGCCTGGCGCCCGGCGGGGCGCCGAGTTGATCCCGCAACACTGGAAAGGAACCCCATGCCGCCGGTCAGGTTCGAGGTCTTCGTCGCCATGTGGAACGACCTGCAGGGGCTCGGCATGCCCGGGCTTCACGTCCGTATCGCCCGCTGGCTTCAGGGCGAGTGGGAGAACGGCCATCGCGAACTTCTGCTGATGGCCTTCCGCAATTCCGGCAAGTCGACCCTGGTCGGCCTGTTCAGCGCCTGGATGCTGTGGCGCGACCCGGACCTGCGCATCATGGTGCTGGCGGCCGACCTGGCGCTGGCGCGCAAGATGGTGCGCAACGTCAAACGCATCATCGAACGCCATCCCCTGACGCGGGGATTGAAGCCGGCGCGCGCCGACCAATGGGCGGCGGAACGGTTCACCGTCAACCGCCGGGCGGAACTGCGCGATCCCTCCATGCTGGCGCGCGGCATCGGCGCCAACGTCACCGGCTCGCGCGCCGACGTGGTGATCTGCGACGACGTCGAGGTGCCCAACACCTGCGACACCGCCCCCAAGCGCGCCGACCTGCGGGCCCGCCTGGGCGAGATCGAATACGTCCTGGTGCCGGGCGGCCTGCAGCTCTACGTCGGCACGCCGCACGCCTACGACACCATCTACGCGGCAAACGCGCGGACGGACGCCAAGGACGCGAAACCGTTCCTGGCCGGGTTCCGGCGGCTCGAGGTGCCGCTGTTGGGGCCGCGCGGCCGGTCGCGCTGGCCGGAACGCTTTCCGCCCGCCCGCGTCGATGCCATCCGCATGCGCAGCGGGCCCAACAAGTTCAGGAGCCAGATGCTCCTGCAACCCGTCAATATCGTTGACAGCCGCCTGGATCCGGACCGGCTCGTCGCCTACGCCCACGGCCTCGACTATGCCGAACGCAACGGCCTGGGCGTTCTCACGCTGGGCGGCCGGCGCCTGGTCTCGGCGTCCTGCTGGTGGGATCCGGCCTATGGCGCGCCGGGCGCCGGCGACGCCAGCGTGATCGCCGCCCTGTTCACGGACGCGGACGGCACCCACTACCTGCACGCCGTCCGCTACCTGGAGCACGACCCGGCCGAGGCCGCGCGCGCCGCGTCGGCGGCGGGACAAGACGACCGGGACGAGGCGTCGCAGCAATGCCGCCAAGTAGCGGCGTTCCTCCGCGAAAACCATCTGCCCTCGGTGACGCTGGAGACCAACGGCATCGGCCGCTTCCTGCCGGGGCTGTTGCGCCGAGCCCTGGGGACGGCCGGAGTCGAGGCGGCGGTGATCGAAGCGACCAGTCGCCGCGCCAAGGACCTGCGCATCCTCGACGCCTTCGACGCCGTGCTGGCGGCGGGCCGCCTGCGCGCCCACGACAGCGTGTGGCGGACGCCCTTCGTGCGGGAAATGCGCGAATGGACGCCCGGCGCGACCTGCCGGGACGACGGCCTGGACGCCGTCGCCGGCTGCCTGCTGGCCGAGCCCGTGCGCCTGGGCCGCGGGGTCCCGCCCGCCGACGGCGTGACCCGCCGCAAGCCCAACTGGCCGGGCGGCGGCACCTTCAAGGCGCGCACGGACTTCGCCGTGTAACCTCGACATTTCGAAAGGATCAGCGCCATGGGTTCACTGGAACAGGGCCGGGCGTTGCCGCGCCCGGCGCCGGCGAAGGGCGCCGATACGCCGGGCCTGCCGGGCGTCGGCGGTACCGACGGGTTCGGCGGATTCGGCAGAACGTTTCTGGCCGATAGCGTCGGCCGCGGCCAAGCGAACAGACCGCAAGACGTGCGGACGGTCTCCGGCTTCCTGGCCGGGAACGGCATCCTTCCGGCACCGACGGATATCGCCGACGAGAACTTTCTGCGCGCCATCGAGAAGGGCCAGGACCGGCTCAACGAGATCGCCGACGGCGGCCTGCGTCGCGACGGCATCGTCAAGCCCTGGGGGCCGACCGGGATCCTCGGCCAGCGGGCGGTCACGTCCGGCAAGATGAAGGCGTCCGCCGCGCCGCCCGGCCCTTATCCGTGGTTCTCCGGCGAACCGCCCGAAGCGGCCGAGAAGCCGGATTCGGTCGACCGCTTCTTCCAGAGCTTCAACCGGTTTCTCGAACGCTTCCGCAGCGATGAGATCCCGTTCATGGGGAAGGTTCCGACGGGCGGCGTCGGCAACAGGAAAAGGGGTTAGCCGTGCCGCCTATGAATTTGACCAGGGCCGTCCGCCCATTATTCTATTCGCGCCGAAAGCCGTCGAACCGAAGCAAGGCCGCCGCGATGCAACCGCTCCTTCGTGTTAATGCCTTCCCCGAATTCACCAGCCGGGAGTTCTTCGTCATTGCCGCCATGACCGCCTTGATGACGGCCGACGATCTGCTGTTTTCGGACTGGCTGTCGAAGATCGATACCTATCTCGCCATCGACTATGCGAAGAAGGCGCTGCTTCTCGCCGCCTGCTTCGCAACCAGGACGTTCCGCGCCGCGATGGCGCGCGCCTTCGCCGCACCCGACATTCCATGGGCGGGACCGGGGTGGCTCAATCCCCACGTCGCGATCCTTCTTGTGGGAACCTTCCTTTTCGACCAGGGCGTGACCTGGATGGATGCGCACATCAACGACCTCGCCGGCAATCCGGCGTTCCTGACCACGCCCGCATACCGCGACGACCTGTTGAAGTATTTCGATCTGACTTTCGGCCTGCTGTGCAACGCGGTGGCGGAAGAGGCTTTCTACCGGGCGATCCTGATCGCGGCGCTGTTTTCCGTGATCCCCAGGGCCGCTCCGTGCGTCATCCTGGCCGGGCTGGTCTTCGGCCTTGTCCATTGGTCCCAGGGCCCGATCTCCATGGCCGCCATCGCCGTCAGCGGGTTGGCGTACGGCGTCCTGTTCTGTCTGACGCGGTCGATCATTCCCGGCATCGCCGTGCATTACCTTGACAACGTCATCGCCTTTGCAACCTGACCACTGTCGGGCCCAGACGCCGGCACGGCTTCCGCTCCGGGGACAGATCCACATGCCTTCTTTCGCAGAATCCTCCGACACCCAAGCCCTCTCCACCGCCAACGAGGCGCTGCGCGAGGCGGGCCTCGCCCGCCAAGCCATCATCGCCCATGAGCGGCAATGCGCGGAGCGTTCGCGCGAGGCGGCGCGGGCGTTCGAGCGCATGGGCCGGGACCTGCGCGCCTTCATGGCCCAGGCGCGCGAGGCCGACACCCGCCTGCACGAGCGGGTCGACCAGGCCCAGGACCGCATCACGGAAAACCAGGTGCGGGTGCTGGAGGGGTTCGCGGCGCTGCGCGCGGGCTTGATCCGGGGGTTGTTCGCCGCCCTGATGACCCTCGCCGGCGGCGGCGGGGCGATGGTGTGGTATCTGCTGACGGGCGGCCGCGCCGGGCCCTGAGACGGCGGCTCAGGTCTCTGCCGTGATGCGGTGAATCAGCTCGGCCATGGTCTCCTCGGCGATCGGATTGTCCGCCTGACAGGTGCCGGCGGCACGATGGCCGCCGCCGCCGAAGCGCAGCATCAATTCGCCCACGTTGACGGGCGACGAGCGGTCGAAGATCGACTTGCCGACGGCGAACACCGTGTTCCTGTCCTGCTTGCCCATGACCACGTGCATGGAGATGTTGCATTCGGGGAACAGGGCGTAGACGAGGAACCGGTTGCCGCACCAGATCTCGGTCTCCCTGCGCGTGTCGATGACGGCGAGCTTGCCGTGCATGGTCGTGCAGCGCCTGAGCTGGTCCTCGAACCTGGGGCGGTGTTCGTTGTAGAGGTCGATGCGCTCCTTGACGTCGGGCAGTTCCAGGATCTCCTCGATGGTGTGGTTCCGGCAATCCTCGATCAGCCCCATCATCAGCTCGTAGTTGGGCATGCGGAAGCCGCGGAAGCGGCCGAGGCCGGTGCGCGGGTCCATGATGAAGTTGAGCAGCGCCCAGCCCTGGGGGTCGAGCACGTCGTCCATTTCGTACCGCGCCGAGTCGGCCTGGTCGACGGCGTCCATGAGTTCCCCCGAGACGTAGGGGAAGCCCTCCTCGCCGCCGAAGTAGTTGTAGACCACCCGCGCCGCGGATGGCGCCGTCGGGTCGATGACATGGTTGTCGCGCCGGCCGCCGACCCGTTCCATCTCGCTCAGGTGATGATCGAAGGCAAGGTAGATGCGCTCGTCGAACGGCACGTTGGTGGAGATGTCGTTGTCGGTGACGTCGACCTCGCCGTACTGCATCTGGCGCGGATGGACGAACAGGATGTCGTCGATCAATTCCAACTCCTCGAGCAGCACGGCGCAGGCCAGACCGTCGAAGTCCGAGCGGGTGATCAGACGAAACCGCCGTCCGCTATCCTTGAACGCGCGGGCCAGCGGCTTGCCGGCGCCGAAGATGGGCGAGGCGGCTGGTGTGGGCGCGGGCGCGGCTTCGGGCGGCGGCGGGGCGGCGGTCTGGGCGGCCGCCGGGGCCGTGCCGCTCGCGGGGGTCTGGCGTTGCGGCGTGCCGCCGCGAACGGCGGTGCCGATCTCCAGCGTCTCGAACCAGTTGAGGAAGCGGTCCACGTCGGCGCCCGTGAACACCAGGCCGCGTTGCGGTACGATGATCTCGGGCCCCGCCTCGCGCACGCGGCGGATCCAGTCGTCGCGCGCGGCGGGCGAGCCCATCCAGCGCTGATGGAAGCCGGTCAGATAGGTCACATGGCGGTCGAAGTCGCGCAGGACGAACCCGTCGCGGTCGTCGGGCGGCACCAGGGCGCCGCCGATATCGCCGGAGAACAGGACCTTGGCGACCGGATCGAAGACGGAGAAGTTGCCCGGCGAATGCAGGTAGTGGGCCGGGATCAGTTGCAGCCGCCCGCCCTCGCCGAAGCGGATTTCCATGCCGTCGTCGGGCACGGCGACGAAATCGGCCTCGCGGTCGTAATGGGTGACGTAGCCGAGCCACAGCCAGGGCACGTGGACCTTCAGTTCGTCGACGCAGACCTCGCGCCACAGCGGCAGCGACGATCCCGCGTCCGGGTCCTCGTGGGTCAGGATGATGTGCTTGATCTCGGCCAGCGGCACCTCGCGCTCGACGGCGTCGAACACGGCCGGGAATATCTCGACGCCGCCCGGGTCGATGAGCACGGCCGCGTCGCCCGCGCGCACGAGCACCTGGTTGGTGTCCACCAGGTCGGGCGGCTTGGCGCCGTCCTGGCCGAAAACGGTCCAGGACCGCGCGCCGTCACGGAACACCACTTCTGAACGCACGTAAGACAACCCCCGTCGTCGGATTCGGTTCAAGCGGCCTTCCTCTTGAGCACGGTCGGTTTCTTATCGTTTTCCAACGCCAACAATAGAAGATTTTTCCAAAGCGCGCCAAGGGCTTGTGAAGAGCGGGATGCCGGGCCGTTTCGTCCACGTCAAGCGAGAGAAGTATCCGATGGTCGAATATTATGGCCTAATCGGCAAAATCAGCCGCGCTGCGGAATGGAACCACCGACACTCGCATTTTCAATGCGGCTACCCCAGGCACAAAAATTACTCAGTGTCATGGGGCTTGAACCCACCGCGTTAATAGACTAATTACCATTCAGGGTGTAACGTGATGTTACATTTGGTTGGAAGGATCGCGAGATTTCAACGGATAACAAGCAGCCTTGGAATCCAGCGAAGGCTACCGATGCGATTCGGAAGAAAGCCAAAGATAGAGCATTTCGAGTGGGCCTAACCACGCACGCCAGCGAGCAAATGGAGGCTCGCGGTTTGTTGATGGGTGACGTCTTGCATGTGCTTCGAAATGGATTTGTTTACGACACCCCTAGCCCCGCCAAGCAGGCAGGATATTGGCGATACAAGATGACTGGCCGGAGCCCAAATTCCGGTCGTCGAGAAGTGTCGGTAATCGTAATTCCCCAGAACAATCCTGTCGTCGGTATCGTTACCGTTATGTGGGCGGATGAGCGTTAAAGCCCACTAAAACCAAGCCGGCCCGAAGAACGCCGGACAAACCAAAGGAGAATAAAATGGCCACCACGGAGAAGCGATCCACCTACCACTACAAGGCCAGCGGGTTGGATAACGTGATCCTGGAAAATGTCGTCATCCGCAACGAAGGTGAGGAAGACGAAATGGTCCTGCTGCCCAGGATAGAGGAACTGCACCGCGTAATTGCACTCGGAATCCTAACCGCTCCGTCGTGCATGTCCGGAAAAGAATTGCGCTTCCTGCGTACGGAAATGGGGCTCACTCAAGAGGAGTTGGGAGCTACCCTGCCTGCTGCGGTTACACGTAAAACTGTGAATGAATGGGAAACTGGAAAATCCGACATCACTTCCAACATGGAATTCGTCCTGCGGCAACTAATCGCAGAGCGCTTAAAGTTGAAACTTAAGCTGACGCCGTCCGAATTGGCTGAAATGTGTGGATGTTCAGCCGAAACGCGCCAAATTCGCATTGACACAAAAGACATGAAAATCGCCGCTTAATTCAATAAGCGCATCCCGAGTTCATGTCATGCCGTCAGTTCCTCGATATCGGCCCGATGCGATGACAGGCTGCGTCGCCCGTGCGCACGAGCATCTGGTTCGAGTCCAGCCGCAACCGGCGCGCCGCCGTCGAGCGCGCGGCGCGGAAGGAGGCCGAGTTCGAGGCGACCAGAGACGCCGCCAACGTCGCCTGGAGCCGCGTCGGCAAGGAGGCCGCCAAAGCCGGCGTCCAATTCGACATCATGCTCCTGACGAGAAGGGGGCGTCCCGCGTCGCCCGGCCTGAGCGTAGCGATCAATGACTACAACCGGGCGCTGGCGATCGCCAATGAAAAGCAGAATGAGCTACACGCTCGTCGCGGTGAAGTCGCCGGCTGGGACGCGGAAATCGGCCGCATCATCCAGCGCATGCGCCAGGGAAGACCGACGGGATGAGGCCGGCGCGTCTCGTTTGGGAATGCGCGCGCCGCCTGTGCTATCGTTCTTTCACGTTCTTACGAGCCCGCGGGGCGTCTCGGGCAATCGGGAGTTGGACATGAAACCCCTCGTTTCACTGATTGTCGGCATGGTTATCGGCGCGGCGGCGGTCAGCAGCCTGGCCGACGCGCAAGGCAAATTCAACGCCTTTCAATTTGTTGATCGGGGAACCTACGTGGAAAAATATCCCGCCGACGCCAAGTCCGTTTATCTGGAAGGTCCGTTTATCTGGAAGGACTGGCAGATGCCATCAGCTACATCCGCCCAGAAGACGCCATCGGTGCGGTCATCTCGAAATGCCTCAGAGACGCGGAAGTGGCCAGCATCTTTCATTTTTACGCGCCGATGAATGACTTCGTTAGGCAGGCCCCGCCCGGAGAGCCGGTCGTCGCAATGTTCTTGAACCTGCTTCGTCAAGCCTGCGCCGAATTCGTTAAGTAAAGAGACGCGCGGGCCGGCCGCCCGCCGCCTCACCTTTCATTTCCCCACCCCGGACAACCCAGGGGGCGCGTATCCGTTTGCGCGCCGCGGGCCCGGATCAGAACCCGACGCCCCCCGCGGCGGCCGGCGCCCGCGCGCGCCCGCCACAACCGCCGGGCACGGCGCCCCCCCAACGCGACATCACCTTCAAAGGAGTCCGGTTACCCGGAAATCGCACATGTCGACATCCATTCCTCAATCCTTCATCAAGCACTTCCAGACGGACGTGCACCTGGAGTACCAGCGCGTCGGCTCCAAGCTGCGCAACACGGTGCGCTCGAAGAACGACATCCAGGGGTCGTCCACCACCTTCCAGAAGGTCGGCAAGGGCACGGCCTCGACCAAGGCCCGCCACGGCATGGTCCCGGTCATGAACCTGGACCACACGCCCGTCGAATGCCAGTTGCAGGACTACTACGCCGGCGACTGGGTGGACGAGCTGGACGAGATCAAGACCAACATCAACGAACGCCAGATCATCGCCCGGGCCGGCGCCAACGCGCTCGGCCGCAAGACGGACGAACTGATCGTCGCGCAGCTGGACACCAGCATCAACTACGCCGGCGACGGGCTCGACGGGCTGACCAAGACCAAGGTGCTGACGGCCTTCGAGATGCTCGGCGACGCCGACGTGCCCGACGACGGCGACCGATTCGCCGTCATCGGCTGGAAACAGTGGACCGACCTTCTGAAGATCCCCGAGTTCTCGGACATGGACTTCGTCGGCTCCGAGGACCTGCCGTGGCGCGGTATCCAGGCCAAGCGCTGGCTGGGCACCCTGTGGATTCCCCATTCGGGCCTGACCAAGAACGCCGGCGTGCGGTTCTGCTACTGGTACCACAAGAGCGCCGTCGGCCATGCCGTGGGCAAGGACGTGAAGACCGACATCACCTGGCACGGAGACCGCGCGTCCAACTTCGTCAACAACATGATGAGCCAGGGCGCCTGCCTGATCGACCCGTCGGGCGTGGTGTCCCTGCGCTGCCTGGAAAGCTAGGAGGCGACCATGGCATTCAAATCCAAGGACCTGAGCGTGCTCAGCTACGCCAACGGCTTCACCCTGTGGCATTACGCCACGACGGACCCGGCCGCCGACGTGGATACCACCGGATACTTCAACGAGGCGGCCCACATGCTGCGGACCGGCGACATGGTGATGGCCAACGTCGACACCGACGGCGTTCCCGCCGCCGGCATCTTCCTGGTCAGCGCCAATACGGGCGGGACCGTCGACGTCAGCGACCTGACCGCGGTCGGCGGCACGGACATCGACTAACTCGCATCCGGCCGCCTGCCGACACGGCGCGGCGGGGGCGTTCCGGCGTTTCGCCGGGACGCCCCTCTTGCGCATCCCCGATCACCCCACACACCCGGAGTCCCGCCATGGCGTTAAGTCAGATCGCCCTGTGTTCCCGCGCCCTTCTGAAGCTGGGCGGCACCACCATCACCTCGTTCGACGAGGGCACCGCCGAAGCCGAGATCGCCGCCAACCTGTATCCCTCGGTGCGCGACGCCCTTCTGTCGGCCCACCCCTGGAGCTTCGCCACGGCGCAGCAGCGCCTGCCGGTCCTGGCAGCGGAACCGGTCGCCGATTTCGCCAAGGCGTTTCAGCTTCCGGCCAACTTCCTGCGCGCCCTTTCCGCCGGCGGCAACGCCCGCGGCCGCGGCCTGGAATACCGCATCGCCGAACGGCGGCTGCACGCCGACACGGACGACGTGGTCATCACGTTCATCTTCCGCCCGGCCGAGATCGACTTTCCCCCGTTCTTCGACCAGGCGCTGATCGCGCGCCTGGCCGCCGAGTTCTGCATCCCGCTGACGGAAAGCACGTCGCGGGCGGAGGCCCTGTTCCGCCTGGCCGATCAGGAGTTCCAGCGCGCCAAGACGATCGACGCCCAACAGGAAACGCCGGGGCGCATCGACGACTTCACCCTGGTGGAGGTGCGCGCCTGATGCCCCGCTTGACGACACTCAAATCCAACTTCACCGCGGGCGAGGTATCGGCCCGCCTGCTGGGGCGCAGCGACCTGCGGTCCTACGCCAACGGGGCATCGCAGCTCCGCAACGTGGTGATCCAGCCGACGGGCGGCGTCGCCCGGCGCGCGGGCACCCGGTTCGTCGGCGCCGCGCCGGGACCGGGACGCCTGGTGGCGTTCGAGTTCAATACGGAACAGACCTACCTTCTCTGCTTTTCCCATCAGCGGATCGACGTCTACACCGACGGCGTCAGGACGGCGACCGTCGCCGCGCCGTGGACAGAAGCGCAATTGGCCAGGCTGGCATGGGTGCAGAGCGCCGATACCCTTCTGGTCGTCCATCCCGACGTCGCACCCCGAAAGATCACCCGCACCTCGCACGCGGACTGGCAGATCGCCGATTGGTCCTTCGAGGAAACAAACGGCCGCATCCATCAGCCGCATCACAAGTTCGCGGCGGCGGACGTGACGCTGTCCACCAACGCGACCACGGGCGCGATCACCGTGACCGCGTCGGCCGACGTGTTCGATGCGGGCCATGTCGGCGCGCGGTTCCGCATCGCCGGCAAGGAGATCGAGATCACCGCCGTCGCCACGCCGACCTCGGCCGCCGCGACGGTGAAGGAAACGCTCGGCAGCACCGCCGCCACCAAGGACTGGGAGGAGCAGTCGTTCTCGCCCGTGCGCGGCTATCCGACGACCGTGACCTTCCATCAGGACCGTACGGTTATCGGCGGCTCGCGCGACCTGCCGAATCAGATATGGATGTCCAAGTCGGCGGACCTGTTCAATTTCAACCTGGGCGACGGCCTGGACGACGAGGCCATCGAGTTCGCCCTTCTGTCCGACCAGGTCAACGCGTGTTCCGCCGTGTTCTCGGGCCGCCACCTGCAGGTCTTCACCTCGGGCGCGGAGTGGATGGTGACCGGCGATCCGCTGACGCCCGCGTCCGTGCAGATCCGCCGCCAGACTCGCGTCGGCTCCCCCGCCACACGCTTCGTGCCGCCGCGCAACGTCGACGGCGCGACCCTGTTCGTGCCGCGCACGGGGCGCGAACTGCGCGAGTTCCTGTTCACCGACGTGGAGCAGGCGTACCAGTCGCGCGATCTGGCCACCGTGGCGGAGCACCTGATCCGCGATCCCGTGGATCAGGACTTCGATGCCCGCCGCCGCAACCTGCATCTGGTCATGGCCGACGGCACGCTCGGCACCCTGACCCTCTACCGGGCTGAAGAGATCACCGGCTGGACGCTGTGCGACACCCAGGGGGCGTTCCGCTCCGTGTGCGCGGTCGGCGACTCGATCTACCTTCTGGCGGAGCGCGGGGCCGCGCACGTCATCGAGGTATTCGACGACGGCCTGCAGGTGGACTGCGGCCTGCACCTGACGGACACCGCCGCCAAGACCGAATGGACGGGCCTGGACCACCTCGAGAGCCGCACGGTCAAGGTGGTCGCCGACGGCTCCGTCCAGGGCGACACGGTGGTCGCGAACGGCCGCATCGCCCTGAACGTCGCGGCCTCGGAGGTCAAGGTGGGGCTCGCCTACGTCCACGCCATCGAGCCCCTGCCGCCGGTGGTCAACGGGCTGCAGGGGTCCAACCAGGGCGGGCGCCTGCGCCTGGTCGCCGCGACCTACCGCCTGAAGGACGCGTCGGCGCTGCGCCTGGACACGGGCCGGGGGTTCGTCGACGTGCCCTTCCGGGAGTTCGGCGATGACCTGCTGGACGCGCCGCCCGTCGCCTTTTCCGGCGACCGCACGGTGCGCGCGTTCGGCTGGCGGCGCGACGGCACGCAACCGCTGTGGCGCATCGAACAGGACACGCCCCTGCCCTTCACCCTGCTGTCCGTGACCGAGGAAGTGAACGTCAACGGCTGACCCGCGCCGTCCGTCAACACCGATACCGAAGGAGACCTTCCATGGCAGAATTCGCCGCCGTTGCCTTGTCGACCGCCGTCAGTTCCGGGCTGTCGGCCATCCAGCAGCAAGCCGCCGCGAAACAACAGGCCGCCCAGGTCGAGGCCCAGCGCCGCCAGCAGGTGGCGCAGATCCAGCAGCAGCAGGAGATCGAAACCCGCCGCAAGCGCGAGCAGCTTCGCCAGGCCCAGGCGGCGCAGCGCGCGCGCTTCGCCGGCAGCGGCATCAGCGCCGCCGGCGGTTCGGCCGCGAGCCTGCTCACGGGCCTCGCCCGCCAGGTCGACCAGGCAATCGCCGACGGCGACAGCCTGAACAGGCTTCGCATCGACGGCATCAATTCCGCCGCCGCGGCGCAGCGTTCGAGCCTGCTCAGCACGCCGCGCAACACGCTGCTGAGCGGGTTCAGCAACATCCTCACGTCCGGCATACGACGGACGCCAAGCCTATTTGACGAACCATCCCCGGCTGATCTGCTGCGCAACATACCGACAGCGACAATATGAAATCCCTGCCCGTTACCTCCGGACTGCGCGCGTCGATCCGGCGCCACCTGCCGAAACTGCTGCGCAAGGCGATCGCCGACTACGGCGGGTTCGCCGCCCAGCCCGCGCCCGACGACGCGAAGGCCTTCGCCGGGCACCAGGCCGCCTGCAAGGCGGCGCTGGCGCATCTCGACACGGGCACCAGGCTTTTGGCCTGGGCGGAAAAGACCGACGGCGCCGACGACGACGGCGGCATCGCACGCCTGATCCGCCGCGCCGAGGAGGCCATCGCCACCGCCGACGCGGACCTGGACGCGGACGAATTCTGACCGCCCGCGCCCGCCCGACCCCCCTTCATCGACCGACAGGAAAGGAGCCTCCCCATGGGTGGAATCTTCAGCGCGCCCAAACTGCCGCCCGCCCCGCCGCCGCCCCCGCCGCCGCCCGAACCCGAGGACGAGGAGCGCCAACGCCGCCTGGAACGCCTGGACCGCCAGCGCCGCGGCCGCGCCGGCCTGATCGCCACCTCGCGCCGCGGCCTGCTGGACCAACGGACGGACGGCGACGGCACGGGCCGGGCCGGCGCCAAGACAAAATTGGGAGAATGACGATCATGACCGAGATGACCCCGGACGCCGTGATGCGGCGTTACCGCCGGGCCCGCGACAGGCGCGCCGCCTGGGAGCCCCTGTGGCAGGAATGCTTCGACTTCGCCCTGCCGCAGCGCGAAACCGCGCTCGGCCGCACCACGGGCGCCAGCCGCAAGACCGATCGCCTGTTCGACGGCACGGCGCCCGACGCCGTTGAACAGCTTGCCGCCAGCCTGCTGGCGCAGTTGACGCCGCCCTGGGCCCGCTGGTTCGGCCTGATGCCGGGGACCCAGGTGGACGAGGCCCGCCGCCCGGACCTGTCCCACAAGCTGGAGACGGCGGCGACGGTCCTGCAGTCCCACTTCGACCGTTCCAACTTCGCGGTCGAAATGCATCAGTGCTACCTGGACCTGGTCACGGCGGGCACCGCGAGCCTGATGTTCGAGGCCGCCCCGCCGGGCGAGCCGTCGGCCTTTCGCTTCACGGCCGTGCCGCTCTGCCAGGTCGCCTTCGAGGAGGACTCGTCCGGCCGCCTGGACACCACCTTCCGCACCAGCCGCCTGACCCGGGCGCAGATCGTCGAGCGCTTTCCCAAGGCGCGCCTGCCCGACGCCCTGAAGCCCCGCAAGCCCGACGACGGGGAGGAGCCGTCGGCCGACGTGCTGGAAGCCCTGATCCCCGCCAAGGGCGGATTCGACTACATGGCGCTGATCGATCCCGGGGCGGGCGCGGCGGCGGACCGGGAAGCCACCGTGCTGAAGACCGGGCGGTTCGAACGTTCGCCGTTCATCAATTTCCGCTGGCTCAAGGCACCCGGCGAGATCTACGGCCGCTCGCCGGTGATGAAGACCCTGCCCGACATCAAGACCGCCAACAAGGTCGTCGAGCTGGTCCTCAAGAACGCGTCGATCGCCGTCACCGGCATCTGGCAGGCGGACGACGACGGGGTGCTGAACCCGTCCAACATCCGCCTGACGCCGGGCACCATCATCCCCAAGGCCGTGGGCTCGGCGGGCCTCCGGCCGCTGGAGGCGCCGGGCCGCTTCGACCTGTCGCAGGTCGTGCTCCAGGACCTGCGGACCGCCATCCGCCGCGCGCTCCTGGCCGACCGCCTGGGCCAGGTCGAGGGGCCGCGCATGACGGCGACGGAGGTGCTGGAACGGGTCGCCGAAATCTCGCGCCTGCTGGGCGCCACCTTCGGCCGCCTGCAGTCGGAGTTGCTGACGCCGCTCGTCACGCGGGGGCTGTCGATCCTGATCCGCCGCGGCGAGGTCCCGGCGCTGCGCATCGACGGCCAGGTCATCGACCTGGAATACAAGTCGCCGCTCGCCCGCCACCAGGCGCAGCAGGACGTGCAGGCGACCCTCGCGTTCCTCGACGGGCTGGCGCGCCTGGGCCCGCAGGCGCTCGCCATCGTCGACGTGCCGCAGGCGGCGCAGGCGCTCGCCGCCGCCTTCGGCGTGCCGCCCAGGATCCTGAAACCGGCGGACACGGGGCCCGCCGCGCCGCCCCTTCCGGACGGCGGCGAGGGCGCGGCGGGTGGCGGACTCGCGGCGCTGGCGTCGCTGCTCGGCGCGGGCGCCCCGCCCGCCCCGCCGGCGGGAGCCGCCTGATGCGCGGCCACGATCCCGATTGGCCCTGGCGGGCCGAGGACTTCGCCGGCACGGCGGCCGCCCGCACGCACATGACGGACGCGGACCGGGTCGCCCGCCTGGCCGCCCGCTGCTTCCGCGGCCCCGACGGCGACCGCCTGCTCGCCTATCTGAAGGCACTGACCCTGGACCGCGCCCTCGGCCCCGACGCGGGCGACGCGGCGCTTCGGCATCTGGAAGGCCAGCGCCACCTGGTCCGCCATCTCTGCCACCTCATCGACCTGGGCCGCGACGGCCCGGACATTCCCCCACGGCGAAAGGAGACGACGCATGACCGACCCCCAGTCCCTGCTGGACGCACCGCAACCGCCGGAAACGCTGGCCGCCCCGGAACCCGCGCCCGACCCCTCCGGCGGCGGCGCGGCGCCCGACTACCTGCCGGCCAAGTTCTGGGACGCCGAGGCCGGCCAGGCGCGGGTCGAGGATTTGGCCCGCTCCTACGCGGCGCTCGAACGCCGCCTGGGGGCCGCCGGCGGCGACACCGTGCCCGACGATCCCGCCGGCTACCGGATCGCGCCCGCGATGGAGGGCCTGACGCCCGACCCGGAAGTCAACGCGCGGCTGATGGAGGCCGGGTTCACCCAGGCGCAGGCGCAGCTCGTCTACGACCTGGCGGCGGAAAAGCTTGCCCCGCTGGTCCAGGACCTGGCCGCCGAAACGGTGCAGGG
>PFFW01000107.1:15040-15534 GCA_002781745.1 Rhodospirillales bacterium CG15_BIG_FIL_POST_REV_8_21_14_020_66_15 | reverse complement strand
AATCATTCTACTGCGTTGGACGGCGGCTATGACAACCGTGACACCTGAACCCCAAGCGCATGACGCTGGCAGTTTTCCCGTCACACAAGACCTCGCCGAAGTCCGCTTTCTGACCGGGATCAGCATCGTTGTGCCGACCTATCGCGAGGTGCAGAATATTCCGCTGTTGCTGGAACGGATCGCGCGTTTGCGCCGGGATCATGATCTCACGCTCGAGGTGATCTTTGTCGATGATGACAGCGGGGATGGCAGTGTCGAGGCGGTGCAGGCTTCGGGCCATGACTGGGCACGCATTCTGGTGCGGACCGAAAATCGCGGTCTCAGCCCGGCGGTGATCGACGGCTTTCGGACGGCGCGTTATCCGGTGCTGGTCTGCATGGATTGCGACCTCAGCCATCCGCCAGAGAGGATCCCGCAGCTCATTCTGGGATTGAACGCTGGCCAGCAGTTCATGATCGGCTCGCGCTATGTGCCAGGGGGTTCGACCGATGACG
>PFFW01000107.1:2801-15003 GCA_002781745.1 Rhodospirillales bacterium CG15_BIG_FIL_POST_REV_8_21_14_020_66_15 | reverse complement strand
CACGCTTCTGGCGGCCGTCCCGGTCGTCCTCGGCGCCCTGCACCAGGCCGGCGCCGTGCTGCTTTTGACGGCGGCGCTGTGGTCCCTGCACCAGGCCCGGCGCTGATAGATTTGGGTTCCCTAACGCGCCGAATCCCGGCAAACTGCGCGCCGGACACCAGACCACATCAAAATGGGATCAAAATCGACCCAGAGACGGGGAAGCCGAGGAAATGACTGATAAATTCCGCCTGATCACGCGCAGCGACTTCGATGGACTGGTCTGCGCCGTCCTTCTGAAGGAACTCGACTTGATCGACGACATCAAGTTCGTGCATCCGAAGGATATGCAGGACGGCACCATCCTGGTGTCGGAGCGCGACATCTCCACGAACCTGCCGTACGTTCCCGGAATCCATCTGGCGTTCGACCATCACCTCAGCGAAACCCTGCGCATGGAGGACAAGCCGGAAAACCACATCATAGATCCGGAAGCCCCTTCGGCGGCGCGCGTGGTGTTCGATCATTACGGGGGCAAGGCAGCCTTCCCCAACGTCTCGGAAGACATGATGGATGCGGTCGACAAGGGCGATTCCGCGCAGTTCAACAAGGACGAAATCCTCGATCCCAAGGGCTGGGACCTGATGAACTTCCTGATGGACGCGCGCACGGGTCTGGGCCGGTTCCGCGAGTTCCGGGTCTCCAACTATCAGCTCATGATGGACCTGATCGACTATTGCCGGGACCATTCCATCGGCGACATCCTGAAGCTTCCCGACGTCATGGAACGGGTCGAGTTGTACAACGAGCATCGGGAAAAGCAGATCGATCAGATCAAGCGCTGCTCGACCGTGCATAAGAACCTTGTTGTCCTTGATTTGCGCGAGGAAGAAACCATCTTTGCCGGGAACCGGTTCATGATCTATGCGCTGTATCCCGACGCCAACGTCTCCATCCACGTCATGTGGGGCATGCAGAAGATGAACACCGTGTTCGCGACGGGCAAGTCCATCCTGAACCGGACGTCGAACACCAACATCGGGGAACTGATGCTGAAATACGGCGGCGGGGGGCACCTCAACGCCGGCACGTGCCAGGTCGAGAACGAGGATGCCGAGCGGGTTCTGGGGGAACTGATCGAACAGATTACCGCGGACGGATAATGGATCGCCCCGACACAGCCAAACCTCAAGATTCCATGGCGAAACGCGTCGTCCGCGCATCCTTGGCGTGGTCGGGCGCCGCGGTTCTGGGGGTCGCCGTTGCCGCGGCGATCGCAGGGTGCACGGTCCAGGATTCCAGCGTCGCCCGCGTGATGGAGGCGCTGGGCGTCGATCGCCTGGCCCTCAGCGACGATACCCGGCGGGAACTGGACCGCTTCAACACGGTCTATGACCGTTACGCCAGTACCCGCGATGCCGAGGACCGGCTTGATTATTTCCGCTTCGCCTTTCGTCGGGTGCGCGCGTCCTACGTGCACAAGGTCAACGACGCCGACCTGATCGACGCCGCCATCAAGGGCGTGGAAAAGGACAAACCGGCACCGGCCAGCCTGGCGCCCAGCGAACTGGTCGAGAAGGCGCTGGACGGCATGCTCCAGTCCCTCGACCCGCATTCCGACTACATGAACGCCCGCGAGTTCGAGGAAACCTACATCTCGACCCGCGGCGAATTTGGCGGCCTGGGCATCGAAGTGACCATGGATGAGGGTCTGGTCAAGATCGTCTCGCCCATCGAGGATACGCCTGCCGAGCGCGCGGGTCTCAAGCCGGGCGACCGCATCACCGCCGTCGACCACGAGCCGGTCATGGGCAAGAGCCTGAGCGACGCCGTGGCCAAGATGCGGGGAGAGCCGGGAACCGAGATCGTGCTTCGCATCCGCCGGGGCAGCCAGCCCGAATTCGACGTCACCGTGGTCCGCGCGGTGATCAAGGTGCGCTCCGTGCGCTGGCGGGTCGATGGCGACATCGGCTATGTCCGGGTCACCCGATTTTCGGAAAAGGTCGAAGGCGGCATCGCCAAGGCAATGGCGGAACTCAGGACCCGGCCGGACGGCCAGATCCGGGGCATGGTGCTTGACCTGCGGTCCAATCCGGGCGGCCTTCTCGACCAGTCCCTGATCCTCGCCGACAGCTTCCTGGACCAGGGGACGATCGTGTCCGTGCGCGGGCGCACGGCCGAGAACCGCCGCAACTACGACGCGCGGCCCGGCGATCTCGCCCGCAACCTGCCGATCGTCGTGCTGATCAACGGCGGCTCGGCCTCGGCCTCGGAAATTGTCGCCAGCGCCCTGCAGTACCATCACCGGGCGACGGTCATGGGCACCCGCTCGTTCGGCAAGGGCTCGGTGCAGACCATCATGCCGCTGCCGGTCGAAGGGGCGCTCCGCCTTACCACGGCGCTGTACTATTCGCCGTCGGGCCACACCATCCAGGCCGAGGGCGTGCACCCGGATATCGTCATCCAGCCGGAAAACGAGGATGCCGGGCAACGCGAGAGCGACCTGCCGGGCGCGCTTCCCGGCGAGCGCGAGGAAGAGGCCGACGGCAACCCGCGGATTTCCGAGAAAACCTGTCCCGAAGAGGGCGAACGCAAGGACCGGGTGCTCGGCTGCGCCTATTCGTTCCTGCGTGCCGGATCGACGGAGAGCTTCCTCGCCGAAATGGCGGCGCGCAGCCGCCGCGCAAGCTAGCAGGTTGCTGAAAAACCCCTTGCGCACCTTGCCTCGCCCTTCGAGACGGCGCTCCGCGCCTCCTCAAGACGAGGCAAGGTATTGAAATGATTGACCTCATGCTGAGGAGGCCCGAAGGGCCGTCTCGAAGCATGAGGCCGCCGACCCTTCGGCGTTTTTCAACAGCCTGCTAGCCGCCGTTCCCGCCGAAAGCGGACAAGGCGTACTCCACCAGGCGATCGACGCAGGCCTCGACGTTCTCATGCGCCGTGTCGATGGTCAATTCCGGGGCGAACGGCGCCTCGTAGGGTGCGGAAATCCCCGTGAACTCGGGAATCTCCCCGGCCCGAGCCTTTTTGTAGAGGCCCTTGGGGTCGCGCCGTTCGCAGACCGCCAGGTCCGCCGATACGTGGATTTCGTGGAACAGGTCCCCCGCCCGCGCGCGTACGCCGTCGCGGTCGGCCCGGTAGGGCGAGATGAACGCGGTGATGACGATGACACCGGCGTGGGCGAGGATCTGCGCCAGTTCGCCGACCCGCCGGATGTTTTCCTGGCGATCTTCGGGCGAGAACCCCAGGTCGGCGCAGAGGCCGTGGCGCACGTTGTCGCCGTCAAGCACGAACACCTGTTTGCCGCGCCGGAACAGGGCCTCCTCCAGGCGCACCGCCAAAGTCGACTTGCCGGACCCGGACAGCCCGGTGAGCCACAGAATGCCGCTGGTATGGCCGTTGGCGCGCCAACGCTCCATCCGGTCGATGCGATGTTCGACGCGCAGGATATTGGCGGATTTCGGCCCTTTGGTGCGTTGTTCATCGGCGAAGCCTTCCAGGTCGATCAGACCGCATCCGACGATCCGGTGGTCGGCGACCAGGACGAAACGGCCGGTGGCCGGGTTCTCGCCATGCGCGTCGGCGGCCATCAGCCCGCGCGAGCGGAACACCACGTCGGCGATCTGGTTTCTGGTGACGGACGACGCGGCGGATTTCGACAGGTCTCCGGCATCCAGGACGTGCTCGATCTGCTCGGCGATGCACAGGTATTCCCCGGCATTCAGCTTGATCTTGTAGCGTGCGCCGGGCGTCAGCGGCTCGGTCCCGAACCAGGCGATACGGCCGCGGAAGGCGTTGACCAGATGAGGCAGGGCAGGGGGGTGGGAGCCGACGGCGCCGCGTTCGATGAATGACTGCTGATCCAGGGTGATGCCGACGGACTGGCCGGTATCCGCCCGCTCGGGCCGGCCGGCCGGGGTCTCGGGTCGGGGCCAGGTCTCGATGGACTTGATGCGCGCGCGGCGGTTGCCGGGCGAGAACTGGATTTCGTCACCGACGGCCAGGCTGCCCGACACGATGCGTCCCGCCAGGATGCGCCGTTCGTCGAACTTGTAGACCCCCTGCACGATGTAGCGCAGCGGCCCGCCGGCGGCGTCGCTCCCGGCCGCGCCGGGGGTCAGGGCATCCAGGTATTCGATCAGCGCCGGGCCCGTGTACCAGGGCATGGCGCCGCCGCGGGTCAGGATGTTCTCGCCGTCGCGGGCCGCCACGGGGATCGCATTGACGCGGTCCAGATCGAAGCCGAGGGAGGCAAGGTGGGCCCGCGCCTGGGCCGCCAGGTCGTCGAATCGGGCCTGCTCATGGCTTACCAGATCCATTTTGGTCACGGCGACGATGACGTCTCGAATGCCCAGGATGCCCAACAGGAAGGCATGGCGCCGGGTTTCGCCCTGGACGCCGTCCTTGGCGTCGACCAACAGAACGGCGGCGTCCGCCTGGGCCGCGCCGGTAACCATGTTCTTGATGAACTCGTGATGGCCCGGCGCATCAATGAACACGAAGCGGCGGTTGTCCGATTCCGCCTGCACCTGAGTGGAATCGATGGTGATGCCCTGGTCCCGCTCGGCCTTCAGCGCGTCCAGAAGGAACGCCCATTCGAACACCACGCCGCGGCGCTTGCAGCTTTCGGCGACGGATTCCAGCTTGCCTTCCGGCAGGGCGCCCAGGTCGGTCAGCAGGCGGCCCAGCAGGGTCGACTTGCCGTGATCGACGTGGCCGGCGAACACGACCTTGACCACGGGCTTGCGGCCGGCCGCATCGGATGCGGGAAGGGTCATCAC
Organism: Rhodospirillales bacterium CG15_BIG_FIL_POST_REV_8_21_14_020_66_15; assembly: GCA_002781745.1. Lineage (GTDB taxonomy): Bacteria > Pseudomonadota > Alphaproteobacteria > Rhodospirillales > Casp-alpha2 > UBA1479. The sequence goes on along the minus strand of PFFW01000107.1, from coordinate 10,243 downwards.
ATGTACCCTTCCGTGCGCAGGCGTTCGAAGGAATCCTCGGCCTCGTGGTCCATGGCGCGGCCCGACCGTTCGGCGACGGTCGTCTGCTCCAGTTCGGCGATGATCTCTTCGATGGTCGTGGCGTTGCTGGCCACGGGATGGGTGATGTCCTGGTCGCCCAGCGATCGGTAGCGCTTGCCGTCCCTGGCGAAATAAAGCTCCACCACGGGGATGTTCTCGCGCGCGATGTAGCGCCAGATGTCCAGTTCCGACCAATGCAGGATGGGATGCACGCGCACGTGGGTGCCGGGCGGGAAGTCGGTGTTGTACTGGCCCCACAGCTCGGGCGGCTGGTCGCGCACGTCCCAGGCGGCGTCGGCGCCGCGCGGGCTGAACACCCGCTCCTTGGCCCGCGTGCCCTCTTCGTCGCGGCGGATGCCGGCGCAGATGCCGTCGAACTTCTCGCGCTCGATCAGTTCCTTCAGGCCCTTCGTCTTGCGCTGGGCGCGTCGCGTCGCCGGCGGCAGATCCTGATCCATGTCCTCCAGCGGCGGGCAGCCGCCGACAATCAGCTCGACCCCCCATTCGACGGCATAGCGGTCGCGGAAGGTGTACATCTCGGGAAACTTGGTGCCCGTGTCCACGTGGATCAGGGGAAAGGGGACATGGCCGAAGAACGCCTTCTTGGCGAGCCAGACCATGACGTTGGAATCCTTGCCCAGCGACCACAGCATGCCGAGCCGCGAGAAGGCGTGATAGGCCTCGCGCAGGATGAAGATACTTTCGCTTTCCAGTCGGTCGAGATCGTCCATGTTCGTCTATCTTTACCAGGAAACGGCCGCCGCCGAAGGGGGCGACGCGCAGCGGCCTTGTTAACGTAAATTCGGTGGAGCGGAAACCGGCAATGTTTCCCGCTGCGGTCACGGTTTCAGGTCAGTGCCCCGCGTCCTTTCGGGCCGTGGATCCCGCATTCCGTCTTGTCGCTGCCGGCCCATCGTCCGGCCCGCGAATAGCCGCCGCCGCCGGACGGTTCCGTGCAGGGAAAGCAGCCGACCGACGTGAAACCGTGTTCCACCAGCGGGTGGCGCGGCAGTCCGGCATCTGCGAAGGCGCGGGCCATGTCGTCTTCGCCCCAGTCCGCCAGCGGATTGATCTTGAGAAAGCGGCCGTCGGCCTCGACCCGGGGCAGGGCGGCGCGCTCTCCGCCATGGAAGCGCTTGCGCCCCGAAATCCAGACATCGAAGCCCGCCAGCGCCTTCTCGAGTGGTAGCGCCTTGCGCAGGCGGCAGCAGCGGTCGGGATCGAATTTGTGAAGATCGCCGCTGGGATCCTCGCGGGCCAAGTCGGCCGGGTCCGGCGCCACCGTGCGTACGTCGGTCAAGCCCAGGTGGCGGACCAGCCGGTCACGGTAGGAAAGGGTTTGCGCGAACAGATAGCCCGTATCCAGGAACACCACGGGGGTCGCCGGGTCGATCCCGGCGATCAGGGCGAGCAGGATCGCCGATTCCGCGCCGAACGACGTGGTCACGACCGTGCGGTCGGGAAAGGCGTCGACGATCACCTGGCGCAGAAGCTGTTCCGTGTTCAGCGGCGCCAGCAGGCGGTCCAGCGCGTTGATGTTCACGGACGGCGGAACGATCGGGGGCAGCGGGGTAGGTTCGGGTGGGGCGGAGGCGGAGGGGGACATCGGAAAACGCCTTGTGTTCGGGATTTGCCCCGTCTTTTTATCAATCTAATGTGTGAAATCAATAAGATTCTTAAAATAATTTGTAAAACTAATTTAATTTACAAAATTAAATAGTAAAATATGAACAATGCGACCCCTCCGGCCTGGCCCCACCTATTCCCCCGGGTTGGATGGTCAACCGTCCTTCGCGGCGGGTAATATGCCGGTCTGGAAACAAGGAGGGCGGGGCGTCCGCGGGTTGATTGACAGCTCGGAGGTGGGCCGTTAGCAATCGTGCCTGGACGCAAGACGAGGCCCGGGCCTCCATCGGGGTTGGATTCATATGGCGTCGAACGACGATAAAAAAACCGCGAGCGGACATACGGCCACCGGGCATACGGCCACCGGACATATGGAAAGCCCCGTCGACACCTCGCCCGAGGTGGCGGACGACGTCAAAACGACGACCTGCTACATGTGCGCCTGCCGCTGCGGCATCAAGGTTCACCTGAAGAACGGCCAGATCCGCTACATCCAGGGCAACCCGGACCATCCGGTCAACAAGGGCGTGCTGTGCGCCAAGGGCTCGGCTGGAATCATGACCCAGAATTCCCCGGCCAAGCTGACCAAGCCCCTGAAGCGGGTGGGGCCGCGCGGGTCCGGCGAGTTCAAGGAGATCGAGTGGGAGGAGGCGCTGGAAACGGCGACGGACTGGCTGGCGCGCATCCGAGCCACGGACCCGCGCAAGCTCGCCTTCTTCACCGGCCGCGACCAGAGCCAGGCACTCACCGGCTGGTGGGCGTCCCAGTTCGGCACCCCCAACTTCGCCGCCCACGGCGGGTTCTGTTCCGTCAACATGGCGGCGGCGGGGCTATACACCATCGGCGGCAGCTTCTGGGAATTCGGCGAGCCGGATTGGGAGCGCACCAGATACTTCATGATGTTCGGCGTCGCCGAGGACCACGATTCCAACCCCATCAAGATGGGCCTCAGCAAGATCAAGAACCGGGGCGCCAAGTTCGTTTCGGTCAACCCGGTGCGTTCGGGCTATTCGGCCATTGCCGACGAATGGATCGGCATCCGTCCCGGCACGGATGGCCTGTTCGTGATGTCGCTGATCCACCAGCTCCTGGCCGCCGGCAAGATCGACGAGGACTATCTGGTCCGCTATTCCAACGCCCATTGGCTGGTCATCCAGGCGCCGGGCTCGGCCGACGACGGCCTGTTCGCGCGCGACGGCGACGGCAAGCCCCTGGCCTGGGACGGCGAGAGGAAGGCGATTGCCGACGCCAACGCCATCGACACCAAGCCGGCCCTGGTCGCCGAGGTGACGCTGCCTGACGGGCGGCGTGCCGTGCCCGCGTTCCAGCTCATGGCCGAGCGTTACCTGGACAAGAAGTACGCGCCCGCGGCGGTAGCCGAGGAGACGGGCATCCCGGTGGAGACCATCCGCCGCGTCGCCGCCGAACTGGCCCAAGTCGCCTTCGAGGAAACCATCGAGATCGACCAGCCCTGGACCGACTGGGCCGGGCGCAGGCACGACAAGATGGTCGGGCGCCCCGTCAGCTTCCACGCCATGCGCGGCATTTCGGCCCATTCCAACGGTTTCCACACCTGCCGCGCGCTGCACGTGCTGCAGATGATCCTGGGCACCGTCGATTGCCCCGGCGGCTTCCGTTACAAGCCGCCGTTCCCCAAGCCGGCTCCGCCGCCCCTGAAGCCCGCGGGCAAGCCGGGCCAGGTCGGGGCCTCCATGCCCATGCGCGGCGCGCCTTTGGGATTTCCAACCGGCCCCGAGGACCTGATTGTCAACGCCGACGGCTCGCCGCGGCGCATCGACAAGGCGTTTTCGTGGGAATATCCGCTGTCGGCCCACGGCATGATGCACATGGTCATCACCAACGCGGCCAACGGCGACCCGTACCCCATCGACACCTTGTTCATGTTCATGGCCAACATGAGTTGGAATTCGACCATGAACTCGTCCGGCGTGGCCGAGATGCTGACCGCCAGGAACGAAGAGACGGGCGAATACAAGATCCCCCGCATCATCTATTCCGACGCCTATTTCTCGGAGATGGTGCCCTATGCGGACCTGATCCTGCCCGACACCACCTATCTGGAGCGCTGGGACTGCATTTCGCTTCTCGACCGGCCCATCAGCGAGGCCGATGCCGCCCAGGATGCCATCCGCCAGCCGGTGATCGAGCCCGACCGCGACGTGCGGCCGTTCCAAACGGTGCTGCTGGACCTGGGCGTGCGCCTGGGCCTGCCGGGCCTGGTCAAGACCTGGGGCGAGCCCAAGTATCCTGGCGGCTACGCCGACTACATCGTCAACCACATGCGGGCCCCCGGCGTCGGCTCGCTGATCGGCTGGCGCGGCGAGAACGGCGACAAGGCCGCCAAGGGCGCTCCCAATCCGGACCAGTTGAAGAAGTACATCGAAAACGGCTGTTTCTTCAGCCACAAGATCCCGCCCGAGGCGCGGTTTTTCAAGATGGCCAACAAGGCCTACCTGGAATGGGCGGCCGAGGCCGGCTTCATGGGCCATGCCAACCAGGTCGTGTTCCAGCTCTATTCCGAGCCCATGCAGCGGTTCCGCCTCGCCGCCCGCGGCCACGGCCCGCACCAGCCGCCGGAAAAGGACCGCGCCCGCATCGAGGCCTATTTCGATCCGCTGCCGATCTGGTACCCGCCGTTCGAGGGCTCGATGATCGACACCGACGAGTTCCCGCTGCACGCGCTGACCCAGCGGCCCATGCAGATGTACCATTCCTGGGGCTCGCAGAACGCCTGGCTGCGCCAGATCACGGGCTCCAACAAGCTCTACGTCGGTATGGAGGTCGCCGCCCGGCACGGCATCGCCGACGATGACTGGGTGTGGATCGAAAGCCACCACGGCCGGGTCAAGGTGCAGGTCGCCCTGATGGACGGGGTCAACAAGCACACGGTCTGGACCTGGAACGCCATCGGCAAGCGGGCCGGGGCCTGGAACCTGGACAAGGACGCCGGCGAGGCGACCAAGGGGTTCCTGCTCAACCACATCATTTCCGAATTGCTGCCGGAACGGGCGGGCTACCGCTATTCCAACTCGGATCCGGTGACCGGGCAGGCGGCGTGGTACGACCTGCGGGTGCGCATCGAGAAGTGCAAGCCGGAAGAGGCCGGCGAAACCTGGCCCAGGCCGGCCGCCCTGACGCCGCCGCCGGGCCTGCGCAGGCGGCCGGACGTGTTGCGCTACGGTGCCGACTTCAACAAGAAGCCGGGGAGCGGGCGCTGACATGACGGCCCTTCCCGCGCATACCCGAAAGAAGCTTGGCCTGGTCATCGACCTGGACATCTGCGTCGGCTGCCATGCCTGCGCCGTCAACTGCAAGGAATGGAACACGGGCGGCCACATGGCGCCGCTGACCGACCTTCGGCCCTACGGCGCCAAGCAGCAGGGCGTCTGGTTCAACCGCATCCACTCGTTCGAGACCCGGCGCACGGACGGCAGGCCGAACCAGACCGTGCATTTCCCGAAATCCTGCCTGCATTGCGAAAAGGCCGCCTGCGTCACCGTGTGCCCGACGGGCGCCAGCTTCAAACGCGCCGCCGACGGCATCGTGCTGGTCGACGAGAGCAAGTGCATCGGGTGCAAGCTGTGCTCCTGGGCCTGTCCCTATGGGGCCCGCGAGTTCGACCAGGATGCGGGCGTCATGAAGAAGTGCACGCTGTGCATCGATCGCATCTACAACGAACACATTCCGGAAAAGGAACGGGTGCCGGCCTGCGTATCGACGTGCCCGGCCCGGGCGCGCCATTTCGGCGACCTGGGCGACCCGGATTCCGACGTTTCCAAGCTGGTGGCCGAACGGGGCGGCTACGACCTGATGCCGGAAATGGGCTACGAACCGACCAACAAGTACCTGCCTCCGCGTCCGCGCCGCGCCGAGGCGGCGCCCGGCGGGCCGAAGGATCTGGCCGCCGAGCCGGGGCCCGAGAACCCGCTCCTGCGCTGGGTCGACAAGGTCCTGTCCCGCTAACGCCCCGGCTTCAAGAACCACAGAGAAAGCGCGCCATGCATCCGGCATTTTCGGTCATCTTCTTCACGGTTTCGTCCGGCGCGGGCTACGGCCTGCTGGCCCTTCTGGGCGCGCTCGGCGCGGTCGGGATGCTGCCCGCCGACCGGGCCTTCGGGGTCACTGCCATCGTGCTGGCGCTTGCCGCCGTGACGGCGGGGCTCTTGTCCTCGACCTTCCACCTGGGCCATCCGGAACGTGCCTGGCGGGCCTTCAGCCAATGGCGCTCAAGCTGGCTGTCGCGCGAGGGCGTGGCCTCGGTCGTCACCTACGGTCCCGCCGTGGCGTTGGCCGCCTGCTGGATATGGCCCGACGCGTTGGGGACCTGGGGGCCGGCCGCCGGCTGGGCCTCGGCGGTCATGGCGCTCGTCACCGTCTATTGCACGGCCATGATCTACCGTTCGCTGGGGACCATCCACCAATGGGCCAACGCCTGGGTCGTGCCCGGCTATCTGGTGCTGGGCCTGGCCACCGGCCTCGTCTGGCTGAATGCGCTGCTCGCCCTGTTCGGCGCCGAAACCTATGCCATATCGGTCGCCGCGATGTGGGGCCTCGTGGCGGCGGGCGCGGTGAAGCTGTCCTATTGGCGGTTCATCGACACGACGCGCCACGCGGCGACGCCGGAAAGCGCCACCGGCCTCGGCGCTCAGGGCAAGGTCCGCTATCTGGAAGGGCCGCATACGGAAGAGAACTACCTGTTGAACGAGATGGGCTACCAGGTCGCCCGCAAGCATGCCGTGAAGCTGCGCCGGATCGCGCTCATCGGCGGTTATCTGGCGGGTATCTCGGCCGTCGGCCTGGGCCTCGGCGCGGCGGGGCCGGGCGAGGCGGCGCTGGCGCTCCTGGGCGCGATCCTGGCGACGGCGGGCACGGTCGTCGAACGTTGGCTGTTCTTCGCCGAGGCGCGCCACGTGGTGACCCTCTATTACGGCGCCGATCGGGCGTGACCGGTCTCGCGTTAAACTTCAGGCGGGTGTGATGGAGATCACTTTGGGGGGCGGCCCTTTGACATAATATGGTCACAGGCCTATATAAGGGCTGACCGAAATAAAAAGAAAAACAACAACGACCTGGGCTCCGTGACGGCATGTTGGAGCAGCCGTCCGTAAGGAGTTCGACAAGATGGCCGAGACCACCCTGACCCCTGGTGGAACCCCCCAGACCCACACCCTGTCGGCGTCTGGGACTGATGTTTTGACCCTGCCCGAAGGGCTTTCCGTCTCCGAGGCGGAATTCGCGGTCGATGGTTCCGATCTGGTCCTGACCTTCCCCGACGGGTCGAAGGTCACGGTTGAGAACTACTACGAACAGGCTCAACCCCCGCAACTCGCCTCCGCCGACGGCGCCAACCTTTCCGGCGACATGGTGGTGCAGTTGACGGGCACGCCCGACACGGCCAACGCCTCCACGATCCAGCAATTCGCGGATTCAGCGACCGGCACACAGGTGATCGGCGGTACCGACGGCGCGCCGATCGGCACCGTCAAGACCATGTCGGGCGAGGTCTGGGTGACCCGCGCCGACGGCACTCGCGTCCAGCTCCAGGCCGGGGACCAGGTTTTCCAGGGCGACAACATCGAAACCGGGCCCGACGGCGCCATCGGCGTGCTCCTCGCCGACGAGACGACCTTCTCCATGGGCGAAAGCAGCCAGATGGTCCTGGACGAAATGGTCTACGACCCGGCGACTCAGAACGGCTCGCTCAACGTCTCCGTGGTGCAGGGCGTGTTCACCTT
>PFFW01000107.1:0-2795 GCA_002781745.1 Rhodospirillales bacterium CG15_BIG_FIL_POST_REV_8_21_14_020_66_15 | reverse complement strand
CAGGGCGTGTTCACCTTCGTGTCCGGCCAGGTCGCCAAGACCGACCCCGACGCCATGAAGATCGACACCCCGGTCGCCACCATCGGTATCCGCGGCACCCAGGTCGGCATCGAGATCCCGCCGGAAGGCGAGATGCAGGTCGTGCTGATGGAGGAAGCGGACGGCTTCGTCGGCGAAGTCGTGATCGAGAACAACTCCGGCCAGTTGGTCATGAACCAGGGCGGCGACTTCGTCTCCATCCCCAGCTACGAAGCCACGGCGACCTCGCGCGGCACCATGAGCGACGACGACATCGTCGAACGCCACGCCACCACCCTGAAGTACCTGCCGGTCGAGAACACCTCGGGCGACCGCACCTCGGGCAACACCTTCGGCCTGCAGGAGGAGATCGAACAGGGCGTCAACCAGGAACAGGGTCAGAACGAAGCGCAGCAGCCGTCGGCCGAGGAACTGGCCAACACGGAAACCGCCGCCGGCGGTCAGGAAGAGAACCAGCAGCCGACGCCCGAGGATCTGAACCAGTTGGATACGCAGGCCGGCGGCCAGGAAGGCTTCACGGACGACGTCGTGAAGGTGACCGAAGGGTTTGATCCGTTAGAAGGTCAAACCCAGGATACTGGCCCGATTGAACCGCAGACGACCACGACAACCACGACAACCACGACAACCACTACGACGACCACGGAAGACAACGAAGCGATCATCACCCCAACTGTTGAAACAGTGGTTGCGGAACCTGAGGTTGCCGACACGCCGACGGTGACGGCGGGCGACGTCGAGGGAACAGGCATTCGCGGCGACGCCATTCCGCTGGACGTGAGCGGGGCGCTCACCGACACGGACGGCTCCGAGTCTCTCAGTGTGACCATTTCCGGCATTCCCGACGGTGCCGTGTTGACGGCGGGCGGGGCGGCGCTGACCGTCACGGACGGCGCCATCACGTTTGCCGACGGGGTTGTCCCGGCGGATCTGGCGATCACGCCCGCCGACGACAGCGGCGATGATTTCCAACTGACCGTCACGGCGACGGCGACGGAAACGGACGGCACCACGGCCACCAACACCGCGACGGTTAACGTCGACGTCAACCGCGACGTCCTGACCGGCGGCGACGACACGTTCCAGATGGATGACGACTCGGTCGTCTATGCGGGCGAGGGCAGCGACACAATCACCACGACGGCGGCCGACGACACGGTTTTCGGCGAGGCCGGCGACGACACCTTCATCGCCGGTCTGGGCGGCTCCGACGCCTTCGCCGGCGGCGCCGGGACGGACACGGTCGATTATTCGGCCCTCGACGCCACATCGCCGCTTTACGTCGACCTGGGCGCCAATGCCGAAGGCGGCGTCGCCTTCCCGGCCATCGATCTGGACGGCGACGGCGACGCGGACCTGGCGGACGCGGCCCTGGCCGCCGCCTCCGACTCGCTTTCGAGCATCGAGAACGTGGTCGGCGGCGCCGGCGACGACATCATCATCGGCTCCGACGGCGCCAACGTGCTGGTCGGCGGTCTCGGCGACGACATTCTGACCGGCGGCGGCGGCGGCGACACCATCGTCGGCGGCGCGGGCACCGACACCGCCGTGTTCGAGGACAATTTCGAGGAATTCACAATCAACCTCGACAGCACGAGCGGCGAACTGAGCGTCGGCGGCAGCGTCGTCGACGGGTCGGACACCCTGGTCGACGTGGAGGTTCTGCAATTCGGCGACCTCATCATCACGGTCGAGGATCTGCTGAACGCGGCCCTGCCGGACCTGACGGTCGGCGGTGTCGACAATACGGTCGCGACGATTGAGGACGTCTCCGTGGCCTTGCCGATCAGCGCTTCGTTGGCCGACGGCGTCGATGCCGGCACCGAAACGCTCAGCGTTACGCTCTCCGGTATCCCGGAAGGTGCGGTTCTGAGCGCGGGCGGGGTCGAGCTGACCGTGACCGACGGCTCCATCACCTTCGCCGACGGCGTTGTCCCGGCGGATTTAAGCATCCAGCCGCCGGCCGACAGCGCCGCCGACTTCGACCTCACCGTCACGGCGACCTCGCAGTCAATCGTCGAAACCGCCGATGGCCAAGCCTACGAAGGCCAGAGCAATACCTTTGGTCAGACCCTAACCATCACCGTTGCCCCGGACGCCGAAGCGCCGACTGTGACTGTGGCCGACGACCTGACGTTCCTTGAAGACAGCGGCGCCATCGACGTCGGCGCCCTGTTCGACGCCGTCGCGGTGGAGCCGGGCGAGGTCATCGCCTCCTTCACCATCGGCGGCCTGCCGGAGGGCGCGACCCTGACCGGCGCCGTCACCGACAACGGCGACGGCACCTTCACCGTCGAGGCCGCCGACCTGGGCGGCGTGCAACTCAACCTGCCCGAGGACTACGACGCCAACTTCGCCCTGCAGGTTTCCGCCACCGCCTCGCAGACCGACCCGGAAACGGGTGAGATCGACTATGCGACCTCCGATCCGGTCGCGGTGCCGCTGGAAATCGTCGCCCAGGCCGACGCGCCGGACGTTTCGGCGACGAGCCAGGGCGGCCTCGAGGACGGCGGGCCGATCCCGCTGGCGATCGACGCGACGGCGGCGGCCGAGGACATCGCCGGCGAGGTGACATCGTTCACGATCTCGAACATCCCGGCGGGGGCGACGCTCAGTGCCGGTACGGTCGATCCGGTGACCGGCGACGTGACGCTGACGCCTGCGGACCTTGACGGTCTGACGATCTCTCTGCCGGAGGACTTCGACACGGACTTCTCGCTGTCGGTGACGGCGACGGCGCAGGAAACCGATCCGGA
>PFFW01000078.1:2775-3854 GCA_002781745.1 Rhodospirillales bacterium CG15_BIG_FIL_POST_REV_8_21_14_020_66_15 | reverse complement strand
ACCTCGAAGACCCCCGCATCCCGGGGATGGTGCTCTATCCGCTCGACGAGGTGCTGCTGACGGTGCTCGTGGGCCTGTTGTGCCGGGCGGAGGACTTCGACGAGATCGAAGATCTCTGTGACGAGTTGCTCGACTGGCTGCGGCGCTTCCTGCCGTTCGAGCACGGGATCGCCCCGGCGCAGACGCTGCGGCGGACCTTGGCGCGGCTCGATCCGCGGCGGCTGGAGGAGGCGTTCGCCGCCTGGACGGCGAGCCTGGCCCACCGCATCCGCGGCGTGGTCGCCGTCGACGGCAAGACCGTGCGCGGCTCCAAGCAGGACGCCCTTGGCCAGGGCGCGCTCCATCTCGTGGCGGCCTGGGCGCACGAGGCGGGCCTCGTCCTGGCGCAGCGCGCCGTGGACGGCAAGAGCAACGAGATCACCGCCATCCCCGAGCTTCTCGACATGCTCGCGCTTGAGGGCGCGATCGTCACCATCGACGCCATGGGGACGCAGAAGGACATCGCCGACAAGATCGTCGCCAAGAAGGCGGATTATGTCCTGGCGCTCAAAGGCAACCAGGGGGCCTTGCAAGAGGATGCGGCGCTGTTCTTCGCCGATCCCGTCCTCGTGGCCGCGTGTCCGTGCCGTGAGGAGACGGAGGCCGGCCACGGCCGGATCGAGGAGCGCACGGTCCGCGCCGCCGACGCCGCCTGGCTCGCCGGGCGCCACCCCGAATGGACGGGGCTGGCGAGCGTTGCCTCTGTCACGGTGCGCCGCACGATCAAGAAGACCGGCGCGGCCTCGACCGAGACGCGGCTCTATATCTCGTCTCTGCCACCCGATCCCGTCCGCCTCGCCGCCGCCGTGCGCGCCCACTGGAGCGTCGAGAACAACCTCCACTGGGTGCTCGACGTGGCGTTCCGCGAAGACGAAAACCGCACCCGCAAGGATCACTCCGCCCGCAACCTCGCCATGATCCGCCGCGCCGTCCTCAACCTGCTGCGGCGCGAGCCCTCCAAGCTGTCGCTCAAGCGCAAGCGCCTCAAGGCCGCCATCAACTCAGACTTCCGAGCCGCCCTCCTCACCGGTTAACGATTC
>PFFW01000078.1:0-2732 GCA_002781745.1 Rhodospirillales bacterium CG15_BIG_FIL_POST_REV_8_21_14_020_66_15 | reverse complement strand
TTCCTATGTTGGAAGTCCCCTGAAGAGCTTTATCAGCCTATTTTTAGACAGAGCCGAGAAGATGGAGAAGCGAACTCCTAACTGTATAGCCTCCAGGATCGGGCAGCAGACCAATGCACGTTTCGTTTGCCGCTGCGCTGGCCCTGCCTATTGGCTGTTCCGGCTTTGACTGGGAGTTCTACGATGAATCGCGCGACGAATTTGCGACAAGGCTGCATCAAACCGGTCGCAGCTTAAGCGATCTTGTCCAGAACCAACCGAACCAGTGACTGACAAGCTTCTAACGCGGTAGCGAACTCGATCCGTTCCGCGTCCTCAGCATATGAAGTTGCGCCAACGAAGCGTTCGTATTCCGCCCGATATTCGGCATCGTTGCTCAATATTTCGACGGCGCGATTTAGGCGCTCTGCATGAGAAAGAGCTCTTATTTCTTCGCTCGGCTGGCCACGTTGCTCATCTTTCCCTAGAGCGAGCGTGACGGTATCGATAAATATTGGGTCGGTTGATACTAATTCGCTTAATGCCGCCAAATCATGAAGGTGGCGGATCATTGCTGGATCGTCGCGATCTGCCCCCCGGTCTCGGGTCAACACGCGCCATGCCAGCGCACTAAGCTTATCGGCCGCGATCTCAATCGGATCAACGCAGGAAACGTCAACGCGGCTCCCATCGGCGCCCGCAACGCTATCGACCAACGAGACGACAGGACGTTCTATCAGTTGCAAATTCGGTGGATCGAAAGTGAAGTCGACCTTGATCTCTGGTCGCAGTGCCCGAGACGCTGGGTGTTGACGCTCATATGAGATGGGGAGTGAAAAGAATTTACTATCGTTTCTCGAAACTATTTCCGCTTCCTGAATTTCCCACCCCTGTTCTTGCAACATATCCACGATCTGTTGCCGATACTCTCGCCGCATTGGCCGGCTCACCTGATCGATTGAAAAGCCTCCAACGGTGACGACCCGGAAGTCGAGGTCTTCGGAAAATCGTTTGATCAACCCATGCGCTTTGGAGAGGCTAGTTCCCCCTGTAAACACTGGCTTGATTGTCGGATGCTTATGTCCAGCAATTGCACTCAAGACTAAGTGAGCATGCCAATCTTTTTCGATGAACGCGACATCAACGCCAAGCTCACTTGCAACGTCTTCTAACGCCTGAGGATCAGGCAGCAGCAAGAGTTACATACTTTCCGTCATAGCCAATCTTTCGAGAGACGCGTCCCTTAACACCAATGACACGCCCTGTCGGTACCTGCGTCGTGACATCCGAATTGTACTCGCGCTCAAACTGAGACTGACGAATCTCAATCCCGAGGCGCTCTAACGCATCACGCGCCAAATCAGGCAATGGCTTAATCGGGACCATGCGCCCAGAAACAGACGACTTGCGGCCTTTTGCATACAAACCGTATCCAAGCTTAACCAGCCGGCCTTCACTAACCATTTTTCTTAAGCTGCGTCCAACTTGATCGTAATCCGCGAGATCCTTAAAGTCATCACGCACGAAAACAGCTCGCTTCGCCCTAGAAATGCGATACGAGACCCGACTATCAAGTTTTTTCAAGGCATTCATTGCGTTACGCGCTTGTCTGTGTTTGCAAAAATACGACAACTTGTGAACGCAAAAATACGACAATCTAATGCGATTTTCAAGCACTTCATATCAAGGGTACCGTCCGCATAGAGACACTTCATGTGATCCTATTGGAATTAATCGGCAGTAGGGATTAGCATGAAGGTGTTAAAGGGCATGCTCTTGCTCGTTATCCATGCAACACCTTGCAGGAAGTTGATTTCATCTGCTTTCCATAGGTTGACCCCTGGGTTTTGTCGGCTGTGATTTAGCCAAACAAAAACGCCCATAACCTGTTGGGGTGTAAGCGTCCGTTGAACCTGCCCTGACGACGGCGGGCATTTTCGACGATAGTGTCCACCAAGGATTAGGTGGGCACCAAGGGGTTTGGGATGGCTGGCTGTCATCGGCGGCATTGGTCGGCGGACGAGAAGCGCTCGATTTGCCTTCAGGCCGCCGCGCCGGGGGTTTCGGTGGCACAGGTGGCGCGGCGTTATTCGATGAACGCCAACCTGATTTTCAAGTGGCTGCGCGATCCGCGTTTTGCGCCCGGGTGCGATACCGGCGCGGGATCGGACTTTCTTCCCGTCGAGATCGGCCGGGCGCCGATCGATGTGTCCGTGGATGCGGGTGACGATTTGCCGGCGGGCCGGATACGTATCGAGCTGGCGGGCGGTCACCGGATCGTCGCCGAGAGCGGTTTCGACGCGGAGCGGCTGGGACGGCTGCTGAAGGCCTGGCTATCGTGATCCCGGTGCCTTCCAACACACGGGTGTGGCTGGCGGTGGGGGTGACGGACATGCGTCGCGGCTTCAACTCGCTGGCGGCGCAGGCGGAACAGGTTTTGAAGAGCGATCCCTATTCGGGGCATCTGTTCGTGTTCCGGGGGCGGCGTGGGGATTTGTTGAAGATCATCTGGTGGGACGGCCAGGGCGCGTGCCTGTTCGCCAAGCGCCTGGAGAAGGGCCGGTTCGTGTGGCCGTCGGCATCGGCGGGCAAGGTGAGCTTGACGGCGGCCCAGTTGTCGATGTTGCTGGAGGGCATCGACTGGCGCATGCCGGCCCGCACATGGCGGCCCCTGAGCACCGGATAAGCACGGGATAAGCGCACAAAAACATACCGATAGGCGATATCGGGGATTCTCTTAACGCGCCGGACCG
>PFFW01000170.1:12455-13110 GCA_002781745.1 Rhodospirillales bacterium CG15_BIG_FIL_POST_REV_8_21_14_020_66_15 | reverse complement strand
ATCAGCGGTAAGTTCTTCGCATAATGATCGTTGCAAAGTCTGCTCGGCATGTTGGCGAATGTGTTCGACTTCATCAGCGGTTTGCGGAAAGTGGCTGCGTAGTTCCGAACAAAAGTAGTGGTCTTCGAGTTTGAGCATGCGCACCAAAAATGGCAGAGGCACTCGAAAAGCATCACGAATCGCGGTTTGATCGATCAGCTGACGCATGCGGACAGACCATTGCCGCAGGTATTCTCCGGCAGGTTGCGGCAGGGGGCAAATACCCTTGCGGCCAGTCTCAACCGTAACCTTGAACAGGTCGGCTATGCCGATACCTTTAATCGCAATCATCGGTACAACCGGAATACCAAGTTCCTGAGCCAGTTTCGGGATATCGATTTTCACCCCCTTGCGCCTGGCTTCGTCCATCATATTTAGGCCGATAACAATAGGCAGACCCAGTTCAATCAATTCAAGTGTCAGGGCAAGATGCCGGTGCAGGGTACTGGCATCGATGATATGGATCAGCACATCCGGCCTCGAAAATGGCACGGGCGGATATTTGCTTTCATGCGCCGAGATGGTGGGCCGTGTATCGCCCCAAAGCAGATACTTCAGACCTTCAAGGTCATCACCGTGTAAATTTTGCAGTGTGTCGATGGCCGGAAGATCGACC
>PFFW01000170.1:0-12271 GCA_002781745.1 Rhodospirillales bacterium CG15_BIG_FIL_POST_REV_8_21_14_020_66_15 | reverse complement strand
CGGCCAGGCCAGCGTGTGCCTGACGCTCGCGGTGCTCTACGGCATCGGGTTGACGGTGGTCGGTCTCAATTCGGGACTGCTGGTCGGCATCGCCGCGGGGGCGGTGTCCTTCGTGCCCTATTTCGGCGCGGCCTCGGGGATGATCGTCGGCCTCGCCATCGCCTTCTTCCAGTTCGGTCTCGAAAACTGGGGTCATATCGCCGCCGTCGCCGGCGTGTTCCTGCTGGGTCAGACCCTGGAAAGCTATGTCTTGACGCCGCGCTTCGTCGGCGACCGGGTGGGCCTGCACCCCTTGTGGATCATCTTCGCGCTGATGGCGGGGGGCGCCCTGTTCGGTTTCACGGGCGTGCTGCTGGCCGTGCCGGCGGCGGCCGTCATCGGCGTGCTGATCCGCTATGTTCTGGGCCGCTACAAGAAAAGCCGATTGTACGATCATGAGATCGGGCACGGGGGCGGAGGCGGCGGCTCTTGACCGGCCCGCGCCAGATCCCCATCCCCTTCGAGCACCGCCCGGCCCTTGAACGCGACGACTACCTGGTCACCCCCGCCAATGCCGAGGCCGTCGCCTGGATCGACCGCTGGCCCGACTGGCCTGGCCCGCTGCTGGCCGTGTGGGGGCCCGGAGGCTGCGGCAAGAGCCATCTGGCCCAGGTGTTTCTGGCGCGCACCGGCGGGCGCCTGCTGGCCGCTCCCGACGCGGCCGAGGTCGAGGCCGGCGGCGCCTATGTCCTGGAGGACCTGGACCGCGCCGGCCGCACGCTGAACGAGGAAGCACTGTTCCACCTGTTCAACGCGCTGAAGTCGGCGGAAGGGCGGATGCTGATCACGGCGCGCGCGGCGCCGGCGCGGTGGGACCTGAACCTGGCGGATCTCACCTCGCGCCTGAAGGGCTCGCCGACGGTGGAGATCACGGCACCCGACGACACGCTCCTGGCGGCGCTGCTGGTCAAGCATTTCTCGGACCGCCAGCTTCGCGTCGACGCCGATGTCGTGGCCTACATGGTTCCCCGCATGGACCGCACCTTCCAAGCGGCTGCCGACCTGGTCGCCGCCGTCGACGCCGAAGCCTTGGCGCGCAAGCGGCCGGTCACTGTGCCGCTTGTGCGGGCGGTTCTTGAAGCGCTCCGAACGGCGCCAGGTAGTCAAGAAACTCGCTGACCACGGCGTCCCAGGAAAAGCCCAGCGCATGGTTGCGGCACAGCGCCGGGCCGATGTCCTGTGCCCGGACCGCGGCGGCGGCAAGGTCATCGTCGAGCACGCCCGCCCCCGAGGCGCCGATCACGTCCTTCGGCCCCGTCACGGGGAAGGCCGCCACGGGCACGCCGCAGGCGAGTGCTTCCAGCATCACCAGCCCGAAGGTGTCGGTACGCGACGGAAAGACGAAAACGTCGGCGGCGTTGTAATAGCGCGCAAGCTCCGCGTCGCCCCGGGCGATGAGGAAGGGGACGCGCGGATAGCGGGCCATCAGGCCGTTCCGCGCAGGGCCGCTGCCGACCACGACCTTGGAGCCCGGCAGGTCCAGGTCAAGGAACGCGGGCAGGTTCTTCTCGACCGTCACCCTCCCCAGGAACATGAACAGCGGGCGCGGCAGGTTCAGATGGTCGAGGAAGTCCTTCGGCGCCGGCTTGAACACCTCTGTATCGACGCCGTGGCACCAGGGCTGCAGATTGGCGAAACCCTTGGCCGCCAGTTCGTCGTGGACGGAGTGGCTCGGCACCATCACGCGCGCCGAGGGCGCGTGGAAACCCCGGATCCAGCGGTAGAGCAGACCCAACGGGATGACCGGTGCGCGGGCATGGATGTATTCCGGGAACTTGGAATGATAGGCGGTGGTGAAGGGCAGGCCCCGGGCGACGCAGTAGCGTCGGGCGACGGAACCCAGCGGCCCCTCCGTCGCGATGTGAATGGCGTTCGGTTGGAAGTCGTCGAGCAGCGCGGCCAAGCGTCGGCCGGGAAACAGGGATAGCCGGATGTCCGGATAGGTCGGGCAGGGCAGGGTGGCGAACAGGTTGGGCGCGATGACCTGGACCGCGTGGCCCAGAGCCTTCAGGCGTTCGACCATCGTGCCCATGACGCGGACCACGCCGTTGGGCTGCGGGTACCAGGCGTCGGTGACGACCGAGATTCGCATGAGGGAACTGTTCAAGGGACGGATCCTTCCGCCGATTCAAACCGGTTCCTTCTGGGGTCGCGTTATGTGGAAGTAAAGTGACGTTCCCATGACACCGGCGATCCGTCATGGGGCCTTGACCGGTGGGGGGCTTCCCATGTCCTATAGCAGCCAACGACTGGCGTGCGCGCGGCGCCGCACTACAAAAAAAGGAGACACCCCATGGATTTAGGGATCAAAGGGAGGAAGGCGCTGGTGTGCGCCGCATCGAAAGGACTGGGCCGGGGATGCGCGTTCTCGCTGGCCCGCGAAGGCGTCGACGTGACCATCACGGCGCGCACGCCGGGGCCGCTCGAGGCGACGGCCGAGGAGATTCGCAAGGAAACGGGCGTCACCGTCACCGCCGTCGCCTGCGACATCACCACCGAGGAAGGCCGTCAGCAGGCCCTCGCCGCCTGTCCCGATCCCGACATCCTTGTCAACAACGCGGGCGGCCCGCCGCCGGGCGATTTCCGCGACTGGGACCGCGACGACTGGATCAAGGCGCTGGACGCCAACATGCTGACGCCGATCTTTCTGATCAAGGCGACCGTGGACGGCATGATCGGGCGCAGGTTCGGCCGCGTCGTCAACATCACCTCGGGCGCCGTGAAGTCGCCCATCGACATCCTGGGCCTGTCCAACGGCGCGCGGGCGGGCCTGACCGGCTTCATCGCCGGACTGTCGCGCAAGACCGTGCGCCACAACGTGACCATCAACAACCTGCTGCCGGGGCCGTTCGACACCGACCGCCTGCGCTCCAACCTGAAGACCCGGGCCAAGGCCGCGGGCGTAAGCGAGGAGGAGATGTTGCGCATACGGGCCGAGGAGAACCCTGCGGGCCGGTTCGGCACGGCCGAGGAGTTCGGCGACATGTGCGCCTTCATCTGCTCGGCCCAGGCGGGCTTCATGACCGGCCAGAACTTCCTGATGGACGGCGGACATTATCCCGGGACACTGTGACGGCGACGACCATGACGGATACGGCGACGAGGCCTGCATGAAGGCGATCCTGGTGGTCGACGACGACGAAGACTCCCGCGACTACATCTCGACGATCCTGATTCGGGCCGGCTACGAAGTGACCACGGCCATAGACGGGGATGCGGGCATGGACGTCGTCCACGCCCGGGCGTCCCGGCCGTTCGACCTGATCATCAGCGACATCTTCATGCCCGGACGGGACGGGATCGAATTCCTTGGCGGCCTGCGCCAGTACTATCCGGATCTTCCGGTGATTGCCGTCACCGGCGGATATACGGGGGTGAAACGGCCTTATGCGGACTCCATGACCGCCATGGGGGCGGCACAGAGCCTGCTGAAGCCTTTCACGCCGGCCGAGCTTCTGGCGGCGGTGACGGCGGTCCTCGAGGCTTAATCCCTTAGAAAGGTTGTAATAATAAGGTAACCATCGCCCCCGGTGACTTCCCGGGGCTTGAGGGATAAACTCGTCGCCATGGACGACATTCCACTGAACGCTCAGGCACAGGCCAAGGAGGGCGGCGCGCGCGCACCGCAACGCCGGGCCCGCACCCAGCAACTCCGCGAACGCTACATCAACCGGGAAATCTCCTGGCTGGCCTTCAATTTCCGCGTCCTTGAGGAAGCCAACAACCCGCATCATCCACTGTTGGAGCGGCTGCGCTTCCTGTCGATTTCGGCGTCCAACCTGGACGAGTTCTACATGGTTCGCGTCGCCGGCCTGAAAGGCCAGGTTCGGGCGGGAGTCGGCACGCCGTCGGAGGACGGCCAGACCCCGGCGGAACAGCTCCAGGCGATCCACCAGGAGGTCGGCCGGCTGATGCATGCGCAGCATTCGTGCTGGAGCAACCTGGTCACGGAGTTGCGCGGCGAGGGCATCGCCGTGGTCAAGCCGGACGAACTGACGTCCCGGGAGAGATCCTGGCTGCGCAAGTATGTGGACGGCATCATGCCGGTACTGACGCCGCTTGCCATCGACCCGGCGCACCCGTTCCCGTTCATGCCCAACATGGGCTTTTCCCTGGTCCTGTCCCTGACCCAGCGAGGGATGGAGGAGCCGCTGCGCGCACTGCTGCCCGTGCCGACGCAGCTCGACCGCTTCATCCGCCTGCCCGGCGAGGGTATCCGCTTTATCCCCCTGGAAGACGTCATCGCGCTGTTCCTGGATTTATGGTTCCCCAACTTCCAGGTCCAGCAGAAGGCGACCTTCCGCGTCATTCGCGACAGCGAGATGGAAATCGACGAAGAGGCGGAAGACCTGGTGCGCACGTTCGAATCCGCGCTCAAGCGCCGCCGCCGGGGGACCGTCATTCGCCTGACCTTCAACGCCGACGCGCCCGCAGAACTGCGCGATTTCGTGATCCAGGAGACCGACGCCTCGCCCGAGGACGTGATGCCGAACCCGGGCCTGCTGGGCCTTGTCGACACCAAGCAGTTGATCCTCGGCGAACGGCCGGACCTCCTGTTCACGCCGTTCAATGCGCGCTTTCCGGAGCGTATCCGCGATTTCGGCGGCGACATCTTCGCCGCCATCCGCCAGAAGGACATCATCGTCCACCATCCCTACGAAAGCTTCGACGTGGTGGTGCAGTTCGTGCGCCAGGCGGCGCGCGATCCCAACGTGGTCGCCATCAAGCAGACGCTGTACCGCACCAGCAACGATTCCCCCATCGTCGCCGCCCTGATCGAGGCGGCGGAGGCTGGCAAGTCCATCACCGCGCTGGTCGAGCTGAAGGCGCGGTTCGACGAGGAGGCCAACATCCGCTGGGCGCGCGACCTGGAGCGCGCGGGCGTGCAGGTGGTCTACGGCTTCGTCGACATGAAGACCCATGCCAAGGTCAACATGATCGTGCGCCGCGAAGGCTCGGAGCTGCGGCCGTACTGCCATTTCGGCACCGGCAACTATCATCCCGTCACCGCCAAGATCTATACCGACCTCAGCTTCTTCACCTGCGACCCCCTGTTGGCCCAGGACGCATCCAAGCTGTTCAACTACATGACCGGCTACGCCAAGCCTACGACCATGCACAAGGTGGCGTTTTCGCCGCTGACCCTGCGCGATACCCTGGTCGACCTGATAGAGGCCGAGGCCGCCAACGCGCGTGCCGGCAAGCCGGCGGGCATCTGGGCCAAGCTGAACTCTCTCGTCGATCCGGTGATGATCGAGGCGCTGTACAAGGCGTCACAGGCCGGCGTGAAGGTCGAGCTGATCGTTCGCGGCATCTGCTGCCTGCGTCCGGGCGTGACGGGCCTGTCGGAGAACATCCGGGTCAAGAGCATCGTCGGCCGGTTTCTGGAACATTCGCGCATCGTCTGCTTCGGCAACGGGCAGGCGCTGCCGTCTCGTCAGGCGAAAGTGTACATCTCGTCCGCCGACTGGATGCCCCGCAATCTGTACCGCCGCATCGAGACCCTGGTTCCCATCGAGAACGAGACCGTGCACGCCCAGGTGCTGGACGAAATCATGGACGCCAACCTTAAGGACACGGCGCAAAGCTGGGTGCTGAACGGCGACGGCAGCTTCTCGAGGTTGGATTCGGACGGCTTTTCCGCGCATAATTATTTCATGACCAATCCCTCGCTGTCGGGCCGCGGAAGCGCGCTCGACAAGAAGGCGGGGAAAAAGGGGCACGGCGGCAAATAGGCGCATAACTCTCCTGCAGGCCTACAGGACCGGCGCCCCATGGAACGCGGACGAGAGCAGCCCAAGCCATGAGCCTATTCAGAGACAACGGCGCCGGCGAGGCCGCGTCCTCGCGTGGACTGTTCGCGGACGACCGTGCCCATGGGCGCGTCGCCGTTGTCGACATCGGCTCATCGTCCGTGCGCCTTGTGGTCTATGACACGCCCGCGCGCCTGCCTGTGCCGCTGTTCAATGAAAAGGCCGACTGCGGCCTTGTCCGCGGCCTGGCCAAGACCGGCAAGTTGAACAAGAAGGGAGTTGAGCGCGCCCGCGCGGCGCTCGCCCGGTTCATTCGCCTGGCCAAGGTGATGGGGGTGGAGCGCCTGGAACTGGTCGCCACGGCCGCCGTGCGCGAGGCCGCGGACGGCCTCAGGTTCGTCGAGGACATCGAGAACGCCTTCAAGGTCACGGTGCAGATACCCTCGGGGGCCGAAGAGGCGCGACTCTCCGCGCTCGGCCTTCTGATCGGTGTGCCCAAGGCCGACGGCCTGCTGGGCGACCTGGGCGGCGGATCCCTCGACCTCATCGCGCTGGACAAGGGGCAGTTCGGCGCCAACGCGACCCTGCCGCTCGGCCACCTGCGCCTGCCCGACGCCGCGGGGGGCGACATCCGCAAGGCGGCGTCCCTGGTCGAACAGGAGGTCGCCCGGCACGAATGGCTGAAGGACATTCGCGGCCGCACCCTGTTCGCCGTCGGTGGGTCGTGGCGTGTGCTGGCGCGCATCTTCATAGAGCAGACCCGCTATCCCATCCATATCATCGACGGCTTCACCATGGGCTATTCGGACCTGCGCCACCTGTGTCAGGTGCTGTCGGGGCTCGGCAAGGAATCCATGCAGCAGATGCCGATCCCGCGCCGCCGGATCGAGACCCTGCCGTTCGCGGCCCTGACCATGGACAAGCTGTTGAACGCCGCACGGCCCGAGAAGATCGTGTTTTCCGGCTTCGGCATGCGCGAGGGCCAGATGATCAAGGGCCTGCCCCTGGAAATCCGCTCGCAGGATCCGCTGATCGCCGGCTGCGAGACCCTGGCCGAACGCAGCGGCCGCTTCACCGTGAGCGGCGTCGAAATGCGCGACTGGATGTCGCCCCTGTTCCCGAACGAGACCGCGCGCCATGCGCGCCTGCGCTACGTCTCCTGCCTGCTGTCGGACATCGGCTGGACGGAGCATCCCGACTACCGTGCCGAGCACGCCTTCTTCCGCGTCCTGCGCCTGCCCTACGCGGGACTGACGCACCTGGACCGGGCGTTCCTCGCGATGGCCGTGCTGGTGCGCTACAACGGCGACCCGGAAGTCGCCTACGCGGCGCCCGTCCTGCACCTCTTGGACGACGACGACCGCCGGCTCGCCAACGCCGTCGGCCTGGCCCTGCGCTTGGCCCATACGGTGTCCGGATCGGCCCCGGGCCTGATCGGCCGGACGGTTCTGAAGCCCGCGGGTTCCAAGCTTTACCTGCGTCTGCCGGTGACCGACCGGGTGGTGTTCACGGGAGACGCGGTCGAACGGCGGCTCAAGACCCTGGCGACGGCGTTGGGTTTCAGCGCCGCGGCGTTTGGCAAGACGGGGGACGTCTGAAGGACGATCCCCGTCAGCCCTCGATCAGCGGCACGGCCTTGAAACAGTCGAGCGCCAGCGCCGCGTCGTATAGCCGCTTCAGGCGCGGATGCGCCTGCCAGTCCAGTTCCCGTTCGTGACGGAACCGAAGGTGGTCGAGCGCCGCCGTGACCGTGATGTCGGCCTGCGTCATCTTTTCGCCGAAGAACCAGGGGCCGGCGGGATCGGCCTCGGCCTCCAGCCAGTCGAGGGCGAGCTTGATCTGGTGGCGCACCCTGTGCCGCCACTGCAGGGACGGCGCGTTGGCGTGCATGTTCTTGTCGATGGAAAGGGCGACGCTTTTCTCGGCCAGACCCCAGCCGATGGTGACGGCGCGCAGCACGGCGCGGCGCTCCGCGCCCTTTTCCGGGGTCAGGGCCTTCGCCGGCCCCGCTTCCTCGTCCAGGTAGTCGAGGATCATCTGGCTGTCGAAGATCTTCTCGCCGTCCGGCAGGAACAGCACCGGCACCTTGATCAGCGGATTGATCTCGGCTACCTGGTCGGCGTTGCGGAACACGGACAGCACTTCGCGCTCGTACGGGATGCCGTAGTAGTGCATGGTTACGGCGACGCGCCGAAGGAACGGGGAATCGTACTGGCCGACTAGGCGGTGCATGGTCACTGTCTCCGGGGCGGGGCGGTCACTCAGCCGACGGCAGGTCGACGACGGTCACGTTGCGGTCCTTGATGGCGAGGCCCATGCGCCCGTCACGCAGTTTCAGGGCGGCCTCGCCGAACAGTTCGCGCCGCCAGCCCTTGAGCGCCTGCACGTCCGCATCCTCGCCGAACGCGGCCAGGTTGTCGATGTCGTCCGAGTTGGCAATCAGGCGCTGGGCGACACCCGATTCCTCGGCGCACATCTTCACGAACACCTTCAACAGATCGGCCACGGGCCCGATGCCGCGCGGTAGGGGCGGCTTCTCGACGGGCTGCGGGCATTCGGCGTCGGGCAGGGCGCGGCCGCGCTCCACGGCTTCCATGATCTGGCGGCCCTGCCAGCCCTCGGCCATCTTCTGCGACAGGCCGCGGATGCGCGCAAGCTGCTCCACGGACTTGGGCGGATGGTGGGCGATCTCGACGATGGATTCGTCGCGCAGGATGCGGTTGCGCGGCACGTCGGCACGCTGAGCCTCCGTCTCGCGCCAGGCCGCGACCTCGCGCAGGATGGCGAGCAGGCGCGGCGTCGGCCTCCGGACCTTGAGCCGTTCGTAGGCCTCGCTCGGGTCCGTCTCGTAGAAGCTGCGGTCGTGCAGGGCTTCCATCTCGGACGCCACCCAGGGCATGCGGCCGTTCTTCTCCAGCTTGGCCTGCAGCTTCTCGTAGACCGTGCGCAGGTGGATGACGTCGGACAGCGCGTACTTGATCTGCTTTTCCGAAAGCGGCCGCGCGGCCCAGTCCGTGAAGCGGGAGCTTTTGTCGATCGCCGTCTTGGCCAGCTTGGACACCAGGGTTTCGTAGCCCACTGAATCGCCGAACCCGCAGACCATGGCGGCGACCTGGGTGTCGAATACCGGCGTGGGGCAGTCGTCCATGGCGCGGCAGAAAATCTCCATGTCCTGGCGCGCCGCGTGGAACACCTTGAGCACGTTCTGGTTGGCAAGCAGTTCGAACACCGGCGTCAGGTCGATGCCCGGCGCCAGGGCGTCGACGGCGGCGGCGCCGTCCGGCCCGCCGATCTGCAGCAGGCAGAGGACCGGCCAATAGGTGCGCTCGCGGATGAATTCCGTGTCCACGGTCACGTAGTCCGCGGAGGCGAGGGGCGCGCAGAACGCCCTCAGTTCGTCATTCGTCGTGATCAGGTTCATTTCAGGGGAGAGAAACCGACGGGCGTGATCAGCTTGTTTTCCTGTTTCACCAGCATCCCGGCGCTTTTCTTCTTGTAGACGTTCCAGTCCGGGTCGGCGTCGCGGGCGGCCCGTCGCCGCTCCATGTCCGTCAGGTCGTCATAGCTCCAAAGGTGCACGAACTCGTTCTGCGGCCCGACCGTCGTCGAGAAATATCCGACGAGGTTCAGGTGGCGAAGCTGCACGGGCAGGCCTTCGGCTTCGAAAAGGTCCAGGTACTGCTTGGCCATGCCGTGCTGAACGGTATAGGTGCGGTGGTCGATGATCATGTTTGGGGCATCCTCCTTCGGCGCGCTGCGGTCCTTGTTGGCGGGCCGCTCCGCCGTTATACGCCAGAGAAGTTCCCCGCTAAAGTGAAACGCTCCGGCCTTGCCAAGGGGACGGCGGCGCGGAATGCTGTTGCCATTGAAGGAGGACGAGATGTTGACCGATAGCATTCTGCGTGACGACCGCGGCGGGGTGACGTGGCTGACGGTGAACCGCCCGGACAAGCTGAACGTCCTGAACATGGCGCTGATGACCGAACTGACCAAGGTCCTGCGCGACTTGGCCCTGGACCAGGACTTGCGCGCCGTGGTCATCACCGGCGCGGGCGAAAAGGCCTTCGTCGGCGGCGCCGACATCGCCGAAATGGCCGCCCTCGACCCCATGTCTGCGCGCACCTTCATTACCCGCCTGCATGGGGTGATGTCGGCGATCCGCGACCTGCCGGTGCCGGTGATCGCCCGCATCAACGGTTATTGCCTGGGTGGCGGCATGGAACTGGCGGCGGCCTGCGATTTCCGCATTGCCGGCGATACCGCCAAGTTCGGCATGCCCGAAGTCCGCGTCGGCCTGCCCAGCGTGATCGAGGCGATGCTGCTGCCGCACCTGGTCGGTTGGGGGCGCACGCGCTGGCTCCTGATGACCGGAGAGATGATCGACGCCGCCACGGCCCACCAGTGGGGCTTCGTCGAGTTCCTGGCCGCACCCGGGGAACTGGACGCGGTGCTGGACCGTTCGGTCCAGGCCGTTGCCGCCGCGGGCCCCCATGCGATCCGCACCCAGAAGGTGCTGATCCAGTCGTGGGAGAGCCTGACGCCGGCGGAAGCCATCGCCCAGACCATTCCCGTGTTCGGCGACAGCTTCGAAACGGGCGAGCCCCAGTCCATGCTGAGAGACTTTCTTGCCCGCAAGGCCAAGGGGTAGACTGCGGGCGGTACCGATTTCGGGGGGAAGGGGCGATGGGCGACCGGTCGGAAGTCGTGTTCAGCATCCTGATGGCGGCCTTCGTGGCGGTTCTGGTGATGACCAACGTGATCGCCGGCAAGCTGTTCCTCGCCTTTCCCGAAACCTTTCCCAGGGGCCTGTTCGGTGAGGCCGTGACCCTGACCGCGGGGCTCATCACCTACCCGCTCACCTTTCTGATCACCGACGTGGTCTGCGAGGTCTACGGCCAGCGCCGCGCCAACCTGATGGTCTATACGGGCTTCGCCATGAGCATTCTGATCCTGGGCGTCATCCAGGTCGCCCTGGTGGTGCCCGGATCGCCCGTGTGGCCTGCCGGCAATCCCAACTACGACAGCATCCGGCAGATGCAACTGGCCTAAGAGAGCGTGTTCACCCTGCCGGGTATGCTGATCCTGGGCTCCATGACCGCCTATCTGGCGGCCCAGCTTCTCGACGTGAAGCTGTTCCACTTCTGGAAACGGGTCACGCGGGGCAGGCACCTGTGGCTGCGCAACAACGCCTCGACCATGACCAGTCAACTGGTCGACACGATCATCGTCAACTCCATCTTCCTGGGCCTCGGCCTGGGCCTGGCCTGGGAAGTGGTCGTCAAGATCATCGTCGCCAGCTACCTCGCCAAGCTGCTTATCGCGCTGGCCGACACGCCCTTCGTCTACCTGGGGGTATGGCTGGTGCGGCGGGCGGCCCGCCTGCCGGACCCGGCGGCGCGCGTCGACCTGCTGGTGTGACGGATCGCACAGCCTCCCCGCCCTGCCGGGCATAAACTAAAGGAGGATCGTAGGGCGGTCAGGAGAAAGACCATGACCGCCGTTAAACTTGTTCGTCATGCCGCGACCAGCGCGGGGCCTGCCCCGACGCCTGTGCCTGCGTGCTCCGCCCCTGCCACCCCTTCCGGCCACCCCCTCACGGAAGCCGCGTTCTCCGGCGAACAGGCCCTGGCCCGTCGCCTGGACGGTCCGCCAGTCCTCTCCATGGCGGAGGAACTGCGCCACGCCGTCGCGAAAAGCGGCCGCGGGCAGATGGCGCTTCTGGCCGACATCTGGCGCCTGGCGCGCGGGCCCGGGCGCATCAGCCCCCAGGAATACATGTACTACCGCCTGTGGGACACGGCCCTGGATGCGGCGGCCAAGGCGCGCTTCGTCGGCAAGCGCACGCAGACCGCCATCCACCACGCCTGCAATCAATCGGCCTGGTACACGCTGGCCCACGACAAGCTGATCTTCCAGGCGGCGGCGACCGGCCTGGGCCTTCCGGTGCCGAAGCTGCGCGCCATCTACCACCCGACGCGCATCGCCGGCCCATTGCCCCAGGCGCGTGACGCCGAGGGCCTGAAGGACCTCCTGGTCAACGGCCTTACCGGCCCCCTGTTCGCCAAGCCCATCGACGGCATGTACTCGATCGGCGCGCTGGCCATCGATCGGGCGGCCGACGGACAGGGGTTCGTCGTGAACGGCCATGCCGTCCCGGCCGACGACCTCGTCCGCTATCTGGGCTTCCGCGAAGACCGGGGCTATCTGTTCCAGGAACGCCTGGCCCCCCACCCGCGCATTCGCGCCCTCATCGGCGACCGCCTGCCGACCATGCGGGTCCTGGTCCTGGTCGATGCCAAGGGCAGGGGCGAGCCGGTCAGCGCCGTGGTCAAGCTGCCGGCCGGCGATCAGACCGCCGACAACTACTGGCGGCCGGACAACCTGCTGGGCGCGCTGGAAATGGAAACGGGCACGGTCAAGCGGGCGGTCAACGGCTGGGGGCATCGCCTGACCTCCGTCGAGATCCATCCCGACACGGG
>PFFW01000036.1 GCA_002781745.1 Rhodospirillales bacterium CG15_BIG_FIL_POST_REV_8_21_14_020_66_15 | reverse complement strand
GGGCACGGCGCGGCTCGATCCCGGCAAGGGGGGCGAGGCCGCCTTCACCGGCGACGTCGCGAAGCAGGTTCCGCTGCCGGCGGGGGCGCTGTTCCCGACCGCCCACCTGATCGCCAGCCTGAAGGCCGCGTCCGCGGGCAAGAAGGTCTTTTCGCGCCCCCTGTTCGACGGCGGCAGCCTGGACAATCCCTACGACACCAACGTCTACTTCGTCCGGCCCAAGGAGCGGGACGCCAAGGCGCGGGAAATGCTGCGCAAGGCCGGGTTCAAGCGGGATCTGCCCGTGTGGCGGTACCAGGCGGCGTTCTTCTCGCTAAAGTCGGGCGAGGGCACACCGGTGTTCGAGCTTGAGGTCGACTATCGCGCCGACGGCGTCGCCGAGCGGATCATCCAGTATTTCAGCGACTTCGCGATCCGCATGACGCCTGTGAAGGTCGAACCGCTCAAGGGCGGTTGCTGACGCCGCGCCCTCTGCTTCCTAGAAATAGTTGAGCCAGGCCCAGCGGCCCATCACGGCCAGCAGCAGGATGCCCCCCAGCCCCAGGACCTCGAGAGCCATGCCCGAGGCGATCTCGCCGGTGCGCAGGCGTCGCATTCCGTTCGCCACCGACAGCAAGGCAAGCAGGGCAAACGGCAGGCCGGTGCCCGCCAGGACCATGACGGCGGGCCCCAGATGGTGCAACGCCGCCGACAGGGCGAGCGCCCCCGCGACGGTGAAAACCAACCAAGGCATGTCCGCAACACCTCCGCCGGTTTGAATACAGTGGTGTGATTATGGTCTACCGCCCGCCTCGCCGGAAATCATTTAATTGATTGTAATTTATATGGAATCCATTTCTTCCGGCCGCCACAGCCAGGCCGCGCCGCGCACCCCCGAGGCGTCGCCGTGACGGGCGGGGGCCAGGCGCGTCGCGACCGCGTCGGAGAATATCCAGCGGCCCCAGAGTTCGGGCACCGCGTCATAAAGCCGCGACAGGTTCGACAGCCCTCCGCCCAGTACGATGACGTCTGGGTCGACGACGTTGACGACCGTGGCGAGCGCGCGGGCCAGGCGGCCCTCGTAACGGGTCAGGGTCCGGGCGGCGCCGGCGTCGCCGGCCTGGGCCCGGGCGGCGATCTCCGGCGCGTCCAGGTCTTCGCCCGTGGCGGCCTTGTGGTCGCGGGCCAGCGCCGGGCCGGACAGGAAGGTCTCTATGCAGCCGTCCAGGCCGCAATAACATCGGGGGCCGGGCCGTTCGTCGTCCTGCGGCCAGGGCAGGGGATTGTGGCCCCATTCGCCGGCGACGGCGTTGCGGCCCGTGACCGCCCGCCCGCCCAAGGCGATTCCGCCGCCCACACCGGTTCCCAGGATCACCCCGAACACCACGGCGGCCCCCTGGCCGGCGCCGTCCGCGGCCTCGGACACGGCGAAACAATTGGCGTCGTTGGCGAGCCGTACCGGACGCCCCAGGACGGTTTCCAGGTCCTTGTCGAAGGGACGGCCGATCAACCAGGTCGAATTGGCGTTCTTGACCAGGCCCGTGGCCGGGGAAACGGTGCCGGGGATGCCGACTCCGACGTGCGTGACCGGCCCGGCGTCGGCTTCCAGACCGCCGACCAGGGTAGAGATCGCCGCCACCGTGGCGTCGTAGTCGCCGCGCGGGGCGGGGATGCGGCGGCGCGCCAGGGCGATCCCCGCACCGTCCAGCACCAGCCCCTCGATCTTGGTGCCGCCCAGGTCAATCCCGGCGCGCACGGCGGGGATCCGGGTTGGCGGACGGCACGAGGACGGGATTAATTTTCATAGTGTGACCGCCGTCATGTTCAAAACAAATCGAGGTTAATACTTTTTTACCGTTCGGTCCTTAGAACTGGTGTCAGGGATGTCCAGCAACAAGGAACCGACGGATGACCAGCATTGCAGAAAGCGCTGCCGAGAAAAGGGACGTATATCCGGTGTTTCGAGGACTGACGGAATTGGGCGTGTCCAACGCCGACCTGGCCCAGGCACTGTCGACGTCTCCCGCCGCCGTGACGGCCTGGCGCAGCGGAGAATCCCGCATGCCTGCCAGGCTGATCGCCTTCCTGACGCTGATCCTGGACGCCCTGGTGGAACGCCGGGGCGCGGAATCCGCCGTTGTCGGGTCCCTGTTCCAGGGGCTGAACGAGGCGGGCCAGACCCGGATATTGCGGGCGCGCGACAATCTGCAGCAGCAGCAGGCCTTCAACTGCGGGTTCGACCGCGCACAGATGGAGGCGGGCCTGCGCTTGTTCTTGAGTTGGCGAAATCGTAATGTGTTCGCGGGCCGTCGGTTCGCGGGCGTGGAGCGCGGCCAGGCCGCGGACATCGGTCGCCTGGACATGGTCGCGACCTGACGGCGTTCGCGCGGCCGGGGGGCCGCGGCCGACGGGAACGTGTCTTGGGGGACTAACGGCCTCGGGGCCTAGGGGATGACGAGGGACGTATGAGTGCGAGACTGTTGGGGTTGACGGAAGAGGGCGTCAAGACGGCGCTGGACATCAAGACCCGCTACAAGAAACGCGAACCGCTGATCGTTCCCACGGCCGTGGACAAGTTCCTGGCCCCGGAGAACTTCCTGAATTCGACCATCGACCTCGGCGGTCTCGAAGACCCGCTGCCGCTGGCTCTCGTCTCGGCCCGCGATCCGGAAGCGCCCATGGCGCTGGCCGCCGCGGCGCGCCTGTCGCCGCTGGGGCGCAAGACGCCGCTGATCACCGGCATGTTCGAGATCGTCGGCGACATCACCAAACACGAGGCGGTCAAGAACGCGATTTCGCTGATCACGGAAAGCGCCTTCGACCCCAACGCCATCGCCAAGCTGCGCCGCGAGACCTCGCGCTTCATCGTGCGCACGCGCGCCGAATACACCCAGGCCCTGCGCCAGAACCTGCACAACCTGATGGACGGCAGCGTGTCGCCGCGGCAGTTCGTGCAGGAGTTCTTCCAGTTGACCGAAGCCGGCAACATGCGCAACGACATCCGCAAGAAGCTGGTCATCAGCCTGCTGATGTCGGAAACCGTGCGGCCCAGCGTCAAGTTCCTGATGCTGGAGAACTTCCACGAAATGCCGGCACCCGTGCAGACGGCGATCATCCAGGCCCTGCTGCGCGCCGAGTCGTCGCGCCACGTCGACCTGATGAAGGAAGAGCTGCGATGGATCGTCGCCCAGGGCGTCGAATACACGCAGACCCACTGACCCGCCGTTTCGCCGCCGCCTTGGACGGTCGGCCCAGAGCCGTCAGAATTGCTTCATATTTATCGCACGGCGCCCTAGGGGCCATGAAACCGCATCTCGCATACGTATCGCGAAACGACCCGGATTATTTCATCGTTGCGCCGACACACCTGGACCACCAAGCCCTTGCCGACTTTTACTGGAGCGCGTCGGACGACGGGATTTCCCTGGCGCCCCGGCCGCGCAGGGACCGTACGGGCGTCCGATGGCGCACATAACCATTTGCTGATGATGGCGATTGCCTAGCACATTGGATGTCGATATATCCATCGCATGTGACCACGCCCTTGGGGGAGGAGCGGCACCTTAGAGAAAGTCCGCATGGCAACGCCCGAGGACCCGTTCAGCTCCAACTTCCGCATGCCGCGGCACTTCTGGCAGCCCGTCGTTTTCTCGACGCTGTTCTTCGTCATCGCCCTTGGCGCGGTGTTTCACTTCATCAGCCTGGCCGCCGACCGCGAGAATGCCCAGGCGCGTGGTAATTCCCTGCATTTGGCGGAAACCGCCATGGGCACCCTGCGTCAGGACCTGATCGGTCGCGCTGTCGATTATGCCTGGTGGAACGACATGGTGACGCAGGCGGCGAAGGGGATCGATCCCGCCTGGGCCGAAACCAATATCGGCACCTACATGCAGACCCAGTTCGGCTACACCGGGACCTACGTTCTCGATCCCGGGAACCGCACGGTCTACTTCTCGACGAAGTCTCCGGGACTTCCCGCCGAAGGGATGACGTTCCTGGGGCCCGCCGCGCCCGCTTTCCTCGCCAGACTGCGCCCCGTTCCGGCCGTCAGAGCGGAAAGCGCCAGCGCCTTCGTGGCCTGGCAGGGCAAGGTGTATCTGATCGCCGCAAGCTCCGTCACGCCCGAAGAGCCCACGTCCGAGCAGGTGCAGATGGGGGCACGCCCGGTTCTGGTCTTCTTCCGCGCGCTGGACGATGACCTCATGGCCTCCCTTGGCGGGCGGTTCCTGCTTGTGGATTTCAGACTGAGGGACACCGCCGGAATCGGCCCCGCCGTTGGCCTCGAGGGGGTGGACGGCGGCGAAACCGCATCGGTGACGTGGACGCAGGACCGCCCCGGTGACGCACTGTTCAAGGACCTTGCCGTGTCCATCGGCGCGATGACCCTGGTCCTGGCGGTCGCCGCGGTCGTGCTGGCCTACATCTGGTCGCGAACGGCGATCGCCGCCAATCTTGCAAAGTCCCGATTCCTCGCGAAGATGAGCCACGAACTGCTGACGCCCTTGAACCCGATCATCGGCTTTTCCCAGGTCATGGGAGCCGAGGTGTTCGGGCCTCTCGACCCCCGTTACAAGGAGTATGCCGACGGCATCCACCGTAGCGGCGTGCACTTGCAGTCCGTGGTTCAGGGCGTACTCGACTTCTCGCGGATCGAAGCCGGAGAGCTTCGCTTGGTGGAAGCGCCCATCGACCTAGCGAACCTGGTTCGCGATCTCCCGCCGATCACCGTCTATCGGCCGGGCGCCCGTGGCAGCGATAACGTGCATGCCCTGCCGCTGAGGACGGAATTCGCAGGCGATCTGCCCCGTTTCATGGGGGATGAACGGTGTATTCGCCAAATCCTTATCAATGTCCTGTTCAATGCCGCCAAGTTTTCCGACGGCAAGGATGTCACGCTGCGCGCGGCCTTGGACGGCGGCGCCATCCGGATCGAGGTCGAGGATCAGGGGATCGGCATCGCGCCGCAGGATATTTCCAAGGCATTCGAGCCATTCGTACAGCTCGCCCCCACCGGCGGCCGCACGCACAACCGGAACGGCGCCGGCATCGGCCTGTCCATCTGCCGCGAACTGATACAGATGCACGGGGGGACTCTGGACCTGGAGAGCGAGCTGGGCCGGGGGACCAAGGTCATCATCCGGTTTCCGTCGGGACGCACGGTGGCGGCGTCCCCCGCAAGTGAAGGACTTTAGGAAGGATGCGCGACCGGCTTGCCCGCGCGCCGGTCGGCGTGGTAACGGTCAATATCCCGCCTAGACGACCATCCGGAGCCCAATCTTCCGTGGCCTTCAGACCCGACTACGCTTTCGACGGCGAACCGCCCACCGGCGATACCCGGGAAGTCGCGCCGGGCGTGCGCTGGTTGCGCATGCCGCTTCCGTTCAAACTGAATCACATCAACCTGTGGATGCTGGAGGACGGCGACGGCTGGACCCTGGTCGACACGGGCATCAACACGGACGAGACCCGCGATGCCTGGGACAGCGTGTTCGCCCGCACGCTCGGCGGCCGGCCGGTCACGCGCATCATCGTCACCCATTTCCACCCCGACCATGTGGGCCTGGCCGGCTGGCTGGCCGAGCGGTTCAAGGCACCCCTGTGGATGCCCTATACGGAATGGGCCACGGGCCGCATGCTGAGCTTCGAAACGGGGCAGACGGCGGGCCCTGTGTTCCACGCCTTCTACAAGGCGGCCGGCTTCACCGGCGACCGCTTGGCCCAGGTCGATCGCCGGGTCGGGCGGTACGGCGGCAACATCGCGCCCATTCCCGCCGCCATCCGCCGCATCGCCCACGGCGACGAGATTGCCATCGGCCGGCATTCCTGGAAAGTCATCGAGGGCAACGGCCATTCGCCCGAGCACGCCTGCCTGTACTGCGCGGATCTGGGCGTCCTGATCTCCGGCGACCAGATCCTGCCCAAGATCAGCCCCAACGTCTCGGTCTGGCCGCAGGAGCCGGAGGCCGATCCGCTGGCACGGTTCCTGGACAGCCTGAAGCGTTTCAAGGACCTGCCGGCGGACACGCTGGTCCTGCCGTCCCACAACTGGCCGTTCCGCGGCCTGCTCGAACGCCTGGACGACCTGGCGGCCCACCATGCCGAGCGCCTGGACGCGGCCCAGGCCGCCTGTGCGGCGCGCGACGCCGTGGGCGGCGCCACGGCGGTCGACGTGCTGGAGCACCTGTTCAAGCGCGAGATGGACACCCACCAGATGTTCTTCGCCATCGGCGAGAGCCTGGCGCATCTCCATTACCTGATGACGCTCGGCCGGGTGCGCCGCGAGACCGACGCTCTTGGGGTATATCGTTTCCGGATTGCCGACGGGACGGCTTAAATAACATGAAGGCACTCACCATTGGGAGGACCGGCCATGAGCCAAAAGACCATCATCACCTGCGCTGTCACCGGGTCGGCGCCGACACCCGAAAAAACCAAGGCGACCCCCGTCACGCCGGAACAGATCGCGCAGTCCTCGCTTGACGCCGCCACGGCCGGCGCTGCGGTCTGCCACATCCACGTGCGCGACCCGAAAACGGGCAAGCCGAGCATGGAGTTCGAGTACTATAAGGAAGTCACGGAGCGCATCCGCGACGCCGGCTCCAACATGATCATCAACCTGACCACGGGGCCGGGCGCGCGCTACATGCCGAGCGACGATGATCCCCTGGTTCCGGCCGAGGGTACGGAATATGTCGGCCCGGCCAGGCGGACCGAGCATGTCGAGATATTGAAGCCGGAGATTTGCTCGCTCGACGTGGCGACCATGAATTTCGGCGAACGGGCCTTCATGAACGTGCCGCGCCACATGCGCATCATGGCCGACCGCATCAAGGCGGCGGGCGTTAAGCCGGAACTGGAGGTCTTCGACACCGGCCACATCGAACTGTGCAAGCAGCTCATCAAGGAAGGCCACATCGACGAGCCGCCGTATTTCCAGCTCTGCCTGGGGATTTCCTACGGCGCCACGGCGACGCCCGAGGCGATGATGCACATGCGCGACCGTCTGCCCGCGGGCGCGCCCTGGTCGGCCTTCGGCATCTCTCGCCAGCAGTTCCCGATGGTCGCCCAGGCGGTTCTCCTGGGCGGCAACGTTCGGGTCGGCCTGGAAGACAATATCTACCTGGGCCCTGGCGAGATGGCGCCGTCGAACGCGGCACTGGTCGAACGGGCCGCGACCATCATCGAAAACCTGGGGTCCTCGGTGGCGACGCCCGACGAGGCGCGGGCGATCCTGGGCCTCGGCAAGCACTAAGCGATCCGGCGGGGGCGGCGGCAGCGCCGCCCCCATGCCAGGGTCGTTCCCGTCAGACGGCGATGCGCGTGGCTTCGACGGCCGCCGGTGCCTCATACAGGCCGGCCAGCGCCTCGATAATGGTCGTCGCCTCGTCACCCTGCAGGGAATAATAGATCGTCTGCGCGTCGCGGCGGGTCTTGACGATGCCGTCGTGGCGCAGGCGCGCCAGATGTTGCGACAGAGCGGACTGGGAAAGCCCGACGATGGCTTCGAGTTCGCCCACGCATTTTTCGCCGCGGGCCAGGTGGCACAGCACCAGAAGGCGGTGAGGGT
This sequence comes from Rhodospirillales bacterium CG15_BIG_FIL_POST_REV_8_21_14_020_66_15, assembly GCA_002781745.1. Taxonomy (GTDB): domain Bacteria; phylum Pseudomonadota; class Alphaproteobacteria; order Rhodospirillales; family Casp-alpha2; genus UBA1479. Next base: position 5,791 of record PFFW01000036.1, on the reverse strand, counting down.
TGCTCATGGCCTTCAGAAGGGCGCTGGCCTGTTCGTAGTTCTGTTCAACGGTATAGGTTGGCATGACGGTTTTTGTTGTCCTTGTTGTGGCACTTGTTGTTGCTATTGACCGCGCCCGTTCACCCTCGAGGCTGCGCGCGGTTGGCTGGTCGCCGGTTATATAAGCAATATCGGTTTCCAAATAAACCGGACAAAAGGCCAGGGTGCCCCCATACTTTCGATTACACCGGTTTCCCACCCGGAACGGCGGGGAAAACGTTCATTCCGCGGCCTGCGGGTCCGCCGCACGGGGGCCGCTTCCCCGTCCGGCCGACGATTTCCTGCGCCGCTCGCCGACTCCCACGACCAGCGTAAGCAGCGGCGGAATGATCGCCAGCGTCAGAATTGCCGACAGCGAGAGGCCGCCCAGCACCACGGACCCCAGGCCGCGGTAGAGTTCCGAGCCCGCGCCCGGGAACATCACCAGCGGCATCATCCCGAATACGCTGGTCAGGGTCGACATGAAGATCGGGCGGATGCGGTTGCTCGTCGCTTCGCGGATGGCGTCGCTCGGCGCCATGCCGTCCTCGTGGATGTGCACCAGGGTTTGGTGGACCAGAAGGATGGCGTTGTTGACGACGATGCCGATCAGGATCACGAAGCCCAGAAGAGTCAACATGTCGAGCGGCTGGAACATGAACAGGTTCAACAGCGACAATCCGACAACGCCGCCCGCGGTCGCCAGCGGCACCGACAGCATGATGATCAGGGGATAGAGGAAGCTTTCGAACAGCACCGCCATGACCAGGTAGACGATGATCACGGCGATGCCCAGGTCCAGCTTCATTGCCTGCCAGGTCTGGTGTAGTTTGTCCGCCGTGCCGGTGATGCGCAGCGACGTGCCGGGCGGCAGGCCTTCCGCGTACATGGGCTCGATGATCTTGGCGCGGATGATGTCGAGTGCCACTTCCAGCGGCACGTCGTCGCGCGGCAGGATCGACAGCGTCACCGTGCGCTGACGTTCGAAGTGATTGATCTGGGTCGGGCCGGTGGTCATCTTGATCTCGGCAAGGGACGACGCGGGGATGATCAGACCGGCCGAGGTCACCACCGGCAGGCTGCTGATGCCCTGGGTCTCCGTGACCTGGTCCAGCGGCCCCTTGATCATCAGGTCGACCAGCTTGTTGCCCACGGTTATCTCGGCGATGCGCAGGCCGTCGTTGAAAGCGTCGATGGTGTCGGACAATTGGCGCGCGGTAACGCCGTTGTCGGCCAGTTTCACCCGATTGGGCAGGATGCGCAGTTCGGGCGCGCCGAGCACGAGTTCCGGCTGCGGCCGGACCTGGTTGCCCTGCTTGCGGGGGAACTCGCCCGACACCCGGACAAAGGCCTTCAACGCCGTCTCCATCAGGGGTTCCAGTTCGCTTCCCAGGATGTTCAGTTCGATGGCGCGGGTGCCGGTGACGCCGCGCCCGAACAAGGAGCGCTGGGTGATCTGGCCGAGGGTGCCCGGCTCCTTGAAGGCTGCTTCGCTGAGGATCGGGATCAGGTCCTTGACCCGCGCGGGATCGTGCGCGGCGGCGCCCAGGATGGTGCGGCCGCGGAAGGTGACGAAGAAGAAGCGGTTCAACTTCGGCCTGCCCTGGGCGTCGGGCTCCGGCCCCGAAACCTCGGCCAGCAAGGGAAAGACCTCTTTCTCGTAGCCACGCGCGATCTGCTCCATGGTGTCCAGGTTATAGCCCGGCGGCGGCACGATGAAGCCGATGATCAGGTTGCGGTTGCCGCTGGGGAGATACTCCAGCTTCGGCAGCAGCAGCCAGGTGATCCCCGAACACACCCCGCACAGCACGGTGACGACGGCGACCGAGCGCAGCCGCGACGCCGTGACCCATTGGGTCAGGCCCATGATGGCCTTCATGAACAGTGCCGCGAAGTCGTCGACCCCGGGGATACGACGGCGCACGATGCTGTCCTCGCCGGGCGATCCCAGAATGCGGTTGGAGAGCGCCGGGATCAGCGTGATGGCGACCAGAAGGGAGATCAGCACGGAGACCGACAGCGCCACGGCGATGTCGCGGAACAGCTGGCCCGCCTCCAGGTCCATGACCAGAATAGGGATGAACACCATCACCGTGGTCAGCGCAGACACCAACACGGCGACCCAGACCTGCTTGGCCCCGCGGTACGCAGCCTCGGCCCGCGTGCGGCCCAGTTCGCGATGGCGGAAGATGTTCTCCAGCACCACGATCGCGGCGTCCACGACCATGCCGACGGCAAAGGCGATGCCGGCCAGCGATATCACGTTAAGCGAACGGCCCATGGCGGCCATGGCGACGAAGGCGCCGATCACCGACACCGGGATCGCCATCGAGACGATCAACGTGGCGCCGCCCGAACGCAGGAACAGCAACAGCATGAGGGCGGCCAGCGCGCCGCCGACCAGGATGTTCTGCTGCACCAGATCGATGGACGAATTGATGTAGACGGTTTCGTCGTAGACCTGGCGCAGTTCAAGTGCCTGCGACGGCAGGGCGAACTCGTTCAGGTCCCTCACCGCCTCGCGGATGCCGCGCATGACCTCGATCACGTTGGCGCCGTCCTCACGTACCGCGTTGAAGGCCATGGCCGGCCGGCCGTTGAAGCGAATGCGTTCGGTCGGTTTGGAGGTGTCCCAGGCCACGGTGGCGATGTCGCCCACGGTGACGCGGGCGAAACGACCGGTCGCGGCGTCGCGGTCGGATCGCAGGATGATTCCGGCGACGTCATCCAGGTTCTGGAATTTTCCTTCCGTACGAACCACGTAGCGGCGCTTGCCTTCGTCCACGTCGCCTGCCGATACGGACGAGTTGGCGGCGCGCAGCTTGTCGACCACGTCCGACACGGTCAGGCCGTAGCGCGCCATGCGTTCCGGTTCGACGAAGACCGTCATCTCCTTGCGCGCGGCGCCGTACAGGTTGACCCGCGCCACGCCGGGCACGCGCTCGAATCTGTCCTGGATCACCTCTTCCGCGAAGTCGCCGAAGCGGTGGATTTCGTCGATGTTTCCCGGCTTGCGGATGATGACGAACCAGGCGATGGGGTTGTCCTCCGCGCCGGCGGTCTGGATCGACGGCTCGTCCGCTTCGTCGGGATAGCCGTCGACCCGGGAAAGGCGGTTGGAGGTTAGCACCAGCGCCCTGTCCATGTTGGTGCCTATGGCGAATTCCAAGGTGATGCGTCCGCGCCCGTCCTGGGATTCCGACCGGATTTCCTCCAGCCCCTCGATACCCTTCAGCACGTCTTCCTGCTTCACGATGATTTCGCGTTCGACCTCCGCCGGGGCGGCGCTCGGCCACACGGTCTCGATGCTGATGACCGGCTTGCGGATGTCCGGCGTCAGTTGGATCGGGATCGAGTAGAGCGCCACCACTCCGAACAGGATCAGCATCAGGACCGCCGCCACGACGGCGATGGGGCGCTGGATCGATAGCCGGATCAGGTCCATGGGCGCGCGGCTCCCCGCCTCAGGTCTTGGGTTTTGTCGCCGATGGGACTTCGGCGGCGGGGGCCTTGACCCCGGAGGCATTGCTTTCCGGCGGCGGGTCGAACGAGATCGCCTGACCCGGGCGCAGGCGTTCGTTGCCGCGCACGACGACAAGATCGCCGACGGCCAGACCGCCTTCGACGATCAGGCGGCTGCCCACCGCGTCGCCCAGACGGACTGGCCGGACCAGGGCCTTGCCGTCCTGGTTCAGGAACACGATGGTCTTTCCCAGGCGGTTGAGAACCGCATCCTTGTGCACGGTGACGACCTTTTCCGAGCGCGTGGCGGGAATGCTCAGGGTCACGCTCTGGTTGGCTGCAATGGCGGCATCATCCGGCAGGTCCCTGGGCAGGAAACGCACAGTGCGGGTGCGGGTCTGCGGGTTCTCGTCGGGAACGACCGCGCGGACGGCGGCCGTGAACGTCTTGGTGGCGGACAGCGCGGCCGGAACGCGGACGCCCGGTGTCAGGCCGCCGACGTTGCGGGCGGGCACGTCGGCCTCGATCTCCAGGTCCGTGTCGTTGATCAGATTGATCAGGGGGGCGCCCAGGTTGACGAAGGCGCCGGCCTCGGTGTGACGGCGTGACACGACGCCGCCGTAGGGGGCGATCACGTCCGCGTTGAACAGGTTGATTTCGGCCAGCTTCAGGCTCGCCTTGGCGCTTTCCAGTTGACCTCGCGCGACGGCGAGTTGAGCCTTGGCGACGGCGACTTCCTGCATCTTGTCGTCCAGGCGGGCCTGCGAGAACGCCGACGACTTGCGCAGTCCCTCCAGGCGCGACAGTTCCTGCCGGCGCAGCTTCAGGGTCTCCTGGGCAGTTTCCAGGGCCGCCTGAAAACGGTTCAACTCGGCCGCCTTCAACTCGCGCTCCCACTTCAGGCTGTCCTTGACCAGGACCGCCAAGACGTCGCCCCGGGCCACGCGGTCGCCCACCTCGACCTTGAATTCGGCCACGGGGCCGCTGATCCGCGCCGCCACGGGACCAGCCTGACGGGCGACGAAGCGGCCCAGCACCGGAACGTTCTGATGCGAGGCTTCGGCGACCACCCGGTCCACGACGACGGGCACGGCGTCCTGTGCCTGCGCCGGCGTCCGGAGCGACGCCAGGGCCATCAGGAATGCCGGGACGAGGAGAAAGCGGGAGACAAGAGCGAGCCGGGCTGCGGAGATCAAGGGACGTTCCTCTGGTTCGGGCCTGCATGGGGCCGGGGCCTTCGCGCAGCGCCAGTTTAGGCGTGGGCCGGTTGGCCCGCAATCAGCATTGCAAGCATATTTGCATTTAAATCCCGGAAAAATTTGTGGATTTGCGCGAGACGAAAAGGCGGTTGGCAAGGAGCAAGGCTTCTACCAATATACCGGTCATGCCAATCCTGACCGCCCCTCGCTTCCACCGACAGGCCTTCGGGAGGGCCGAACCCGCGACCTTCCGCTCTCGCTTGGCGTCGGTCTGCCTGGGGGCGATCCTTGTGCTCGCGCTTGTCCCGGCGCTCGGCGCGCGTGCCGACCTCATCGGTCACGGCGGCATGGTGCGATCCGTCGACATCTCGCCGGACGGCCGTTTCGTGGTCACCGCCAGCTTCGATTTCACGGCCCGGCTGTGGGACTTCGGCACGCAGACCGAACTTGCCGTCCTGGACGCGCACCGGGGCCCCGTGACCGGCGCCGTGTTCGCGCCCGACGGCAAGCATGCGGTCACCACCAGCGACGACAAAACCGCCATCGTCTGGGAGGTGCCATCGGGAAAACTGGTGCGCCGCCTGGAAGGCCACGGGCACAAGGTCATGGCGGCGGCGGTGTCCCCGGACGGCACACGGGTCGCCACCGGGTCCTGGGACAAGACCGTGCGCATCTGGAACCTTGCGACGGGAGAGACGGTCAGGGCGATCGAGCATTCGGCACCGGTCAACGATGTCGCCTTCGTCAACGGCGGCGCCTGGATCGCCGCCGGCGACCATGACGGCAAGGTGGGCATCTGGTCCATCGCCGACGGCCGTCCGCAGGGCCTCCTGGAAGGCCATCGCCAGGGTATCACCAAGATGCGCGCGTTTTCAGGCGGGCGGCGCCTTCTGACGGCGAGCATCGACCGCACGCTGCGCCTGTGGGACGTAAAGACCGGCAGACAGATTTCCATTCTGATGCACGGCGAGGACCGGAATGGGCAGGTTTATGCCGCCGACGTGTCGCCAGATGGTCGCCGTGCCCTGTCGGCGGGGCGCGACGGCCGCTTGGTGGAATGGAACCTGGACACGGGCGACGTTCTCAAGACAATCCAGGCACATGACAAGATC
>PFFW01000012.1:899-14361 GCA_002781745.1 Rhodospirillales bacterium CG15_BIG_FIL_POST_REV_8_21_14_020_66_15 | reverse complement strand
GCCGCCGTCGCACTTACCGCAGCCGTCATCTGGTGGCTGTAATGAGTCCGGACCCTAGTAGGTAACTTCATCTCTGTTTCTCCTCAAGTTAGCTTCATTGATCTTCGGCAGACCTCTGCGCACGCCGTTTTGCTTTTTTCAAAAACAAATCAAAATAAGCCGCGAGGTCTTCAAAACTATCTTCAGACAGATGCTCAGGGTAAATGATGGTTACATCCCCTTCATCCAGAGCGAAGATCTCTCTGCGTAAATCGGGCGGGGGCACATTGTTAGCTTCTTGCTCGAAACCGGCGCCTTTTGGGCCGTGTTTTGCCGACCCGTAGCTAGAATGGGAGTCTCTATCAAGGCCGCAGGTCGCGGGCTCTTCTGACGGTTGATCAATCAAAACATCATCATAACTCTCTATTTCATTCCCCCAAACGTTGGCGAAATCCATAGTATCAAAAAATGAGCGCGCCGCCCTCTGCGCCGCCGCTTCGGTAAATTTCAATTGGACGAGCTTATACCGCAGATTTTCTTCACTAGGCCGTCCATCAAATTCGCCATACAAGTCTCTGAATAGGCTGGGGTTAAGCGCGCACTTTTGGACTGTTTCTATATAGATAGGAGTGTTTGCAGGAGCGCTGATAGCGTTTATCGCGTCTTCACTCAATTTCAGCTCGTCGCCCGAACCATCAATTAGACCGTAAGCTCTAATGGCCCCAATTTTTACCATCGCCCGCCCATTTACATTTGAGTGCCCCAGGTGGTGTGCCAAGACCTTACGGGACATCCGGTTACGGTTTTCGTGACGAAAAACCGCCCTCATTGCGTCAATCGCGGTCTTGAGGTCGAGCTGCGGGTAATTTGGGCTTCTTGTTTTTGCCATGGGGAGAATCCTTCCGACACCGGGCATCTCCCCCCTATTTAATTCACAAAAACAAGCCCGTCAAGTGATTAAACATCAAAAGCGTTAAGCTAACATGCTTACCCACACTTCGAATACCCACAGGACGTGCAAGTATCGCAGCCTTCCTGGCGCACCAGGGAAGCCTGGGCGCATTTCGGGCATTGCCGGAAGGGGGCGGCGCCGGACAGCAGCGGGCCGTCGTGTCCCACCGCCTTGGGCAGTTCCTGCACGTCGCGGTCGCGCTTGTCCTTGTCCGGGTTGGGCAGGAAGCCCGACTGGATCATGTGCTGTTCGATCACCCCGCCGATGGCCGCCAGCAGCGACGGCACGTAGCGGCCGCCCATCCACTGCCCGCCGCGCGGGTCGAACACGGCCTTCAGTTCCTCGACCACGAAGGACACGTCGCCGCCGCGCCGGAACACGGCCGAGATCATGCGCGTGAGCGCCACGGTCCAGGCGTAATGCTCCGTGTTCTTGGAATTAATGAAAATCTCGAACGGGCGAATACGGCCCAGGTCGTCGATCACGTCGTTGATGGTGATGTAGATCGCGTGGTCGCTTTCCGGCCACCTGACCTTGTAGGTCCGCCCCGGCAGTTCGCCGGGCCGGTCGAGCGGGCGGAACATGCGCACGACCGAACCGGAATCGCCCTCGTCCTTGGGCAGCATCTTGCGCGTCGCCGGCTCCAGCGGCAGTTCGGGCTCGTCGGCCTCGGCTTCTTTCTTCTTGTCCTTGATCTCCAGCACCGCGCCGGTCACGTCGTTGGGCCGGTAGGTGGTGCAGCCCTTGCAGCCCAGGTCGTAGGCCTGCATGTAGACGTCCTTGAAGTCCTCGAAGGAGATGCTTTCCGGCACGTTGATGGTCTTGGAGATCGAGGAGTCGATGTATTTCTGCACCGCCGCCTGCATGACCAGGTGATCGTTGGGGCTGAGCCCCTGGGCGTCGACGAAGGCGTCGGTCAGGGCCGCGTCCTCGCCGCGCAGGCGCCTGTAGAGGCGGTAGGCGTAGTCGGTCACCTCTTCCTCGCGGCGGGAGCCGTCGGGCATCAGGACGTGGCGGGTGTACTTGAAGGAGAACACGGGCTCCAGCCCCGACGACACGTTGTCGGCGAACAGCGAGATCGTGCCCGTGGGCGCGACCGAGGTCAGCAGCGCGTTGCGGATGCCGTGCTCCGCGATGGCGTCCTTCACGTCCCGGTCCAGGGTCTGGACATGTTCGCCCGCAAGGTAGGCGTCGCGGTCGAACAGCGGGAAGGCGCCCTTTTCCCGGGCCAGGTCGACGGACGCGAGATAGGCCGAGCGCTGGATCGCGCGCAGCCACTGTTCGGTCAGGCGCACGGCCTGGCCGCCGCCGTAGCGCGCCCCGCACATGATCAGCGCGTCGGCCAACCCGGTGACGCCGAGGCCGATGCGGCGCTTGGCGCTCGCCTCGTGGCGTTGCTGCTCGAGCGGGAAGTTGGAGGCGTCGACCACGTTGTCCATCATGCGCACGGCGGTGCGCACCAGCCTGTCCAGGGCCTCGGCGTCGATGCCGGCGGCCTCCTCGAACGGCTTCTCGACCAGGCGCGCCAGGTTGACCGAGCCCAGAAGGCAGGCGCCGTAGGGCGGCAGCGGCTGTTCGCCGCAAGGATTGGTCGCGTGTATGGTCTCGCAGTAATAGAGGTTGTTGCGCCGGTTGATGCGGTCGATGAAGATCACGCCCGGCTCGGCGTAGGCATAGGTGCCGCGCATGATCTTGTCCCACAGTTCGCGCGCCGGCAGGGTGCGGAACACCGTGCCGCCGAACTTCAGTTGCCACGGCCCGTCTTCCTTGACCGCCTGCATGAACGAGTCCGTGACAAGAACCGACAAATTGAACATGCGCAGGCGTCCCGGCTCGCGCTTGGCCTCTATGAAGTCCTCGATGTCGGGATGATCGCAGCGCATGGTCGCCATCATGGCGCCGCGGCGGGACCCGGCGCTCATGATCGTGCGGCACATGGAATCCCACACGTCCATGAACGACAGCGGCCCGGATGCGTCGGCGCCGACGCGCTTGACCAGCGCCCCCTTGGGCCTGAGCGTCGAGAAGTCGTAGCCGATGCCGCCGCCCTGCTGCATGGTCAGGGCCGCTTCCTTCAGATTGTCGAAGATGCCCGACATGTCGTCGGGGATTTCGCCCATGACGAAGCAGTTGAACAGCGTCACCATGCGGTCCGTGCCGGCGCCCGAGATGATGCGCCCGGCGGGCAGGAACTTGAACCCGGCGAGCGCTTCCTTGAAGCGGGGCGCCCAGGCCGCGGGATCGGCCTCGCGCGCGGCCAGCGCGGTCGCCACGCGGTCCCAGGTGTCGTCGATCGTCTTGTCCACGGGCCGGCCGTCCGGCGACTTCAGCCGGTACTTCATGTCCCATATCTGCTGGGAAATGGCGGCGATCGGCGCGCTCGGCGTGGTCGGCGGTTGAGACACGGGCCCTTGATCCTTCGCTTTTGGGAAATCTCCAATAACTGTAGGCGCTTAACCGCCAAGGGTCAACTTTTTGTTCTCTTTATGTTTCCCACAGACGGGCGCCGACTACCCCCAATTCGGCCCACAGGGAGACCGCCGCGAAGTCCCTGGGAAACTGGATATCGACGGGGTTTTACCCGTTATCCACAAGCGGCCGCGGTCTCGGCAGGTGGGGGAAGCGGGCGCGTTTTTCGGCCATCAGCCGCGCGCTTTCACCCTCGACCCGATCCTGCAGCAGGGCCAGGAACTCGCGCCGGTCGAGGCCCGGCAGAATCGGCTCCATGAACTTGATGGTGATCTCGCCCGGATACTTCAAGGCCGCCCGGCGGCCCCAGAACAGGCCGGAGTCGAGCGCCACCGGGACCACGGGCACGTTGGCGTCGCGGTACACGGCGGCGATGCCCGGGTGGTAGTCGAGGCGCTGGTCGGGGGCCGTGCGGGTGCCCTCGGGGAAGATCACGACCTGGCTGCCGCGGGCGAGCGCCACCTGCACCCCCTGGACCAGGTGCTTCAGCGCCTTTGCCCCCGCCTTGCGGTCGACGACGACGCAGCCCGCCTTGTAGAAGCCCCAGCCCCAGAAGGGGATGCGGGTCAGTTCCTTCTTCACCACGTAGACCGGATCGGGCAGCAGCGCGTGGAACACCATGGTGTCCCAGGCGCTCTGGTGCTTGGCGGCGATGACGCAGGGCCCCGGCGGCACATTCTCCAGGCCCTCGACCCGCCAGCCGAGGCCGACGACCCATTTCAAGAGGAAGCGCACGCCGATGCCCCAGACCTTCACGTTCGTCTGCGTGACCTTGCGCGGAAACACGAGCGCCACGGCGACCATAAGCGAGCACAAGGCCGTCCACGGGAAGAACAGCGCCCCGAACAGGATCGACCGCAGGAGGATCATTTGCCGGTCCCGCTGTCGGGATTGCCGGCCGGCCCCATCCGCCGGGGCGGCGAGAACAGGCCGGAGACCCAGTGCCGCGCCCGGGCGAACAGCCACTTGTTGTACTCCGAGACGATCAGGCTGGCCGTGCCCGGCCAGGCCCACCAGTATTCCTGTTTCACGTGTTCGGGAAACACCGGGTGGGGGACGATCTCGACCCCCGGCATGAAGAAACCGAATTCGGCCAGCGAGCGGGGCATGTGATAGGCCCCGGTGACCAGGCGCAGAGACGTGAAGCCGCGCTGTTCCATCCAAACCCGCGTCTCGGCCGCGTTGCCCACCGTGTTGACGGCGTTGCCGATGCCGATGCGGGGCTCCAGGCCTTCCGGTTCGCGCTTGTAGATCTGCACCAGACGCTCCACGTCGACGCCGTGATAGACGCCCGAGACGAACAGCTGTCCGGCCAGGTCGCGGGCCAGCAGGTCCAGCCCCGCGTCCAGCCGGCCGCTGCCGCCGGTCAGCACGACGATGGCGTCCGTGCGCGTCCCGGCGTCCGCAACCTTCTGGGGGATGGTGTCGGCGAACCGGAACAGGCCGATGCCCCAGATCGCCAGGACGATGATCGCCATGGCGAGCAGCCTGCCGGGCCTCACGCTTGCGCCGCGCCTCGGCCGCCGCATCGTCAGGTCATCCGCTTCAGGTTGCGCATGACCGTGGAGCGCGCGGTTACCATGGCCAGGAACGCGACGGCGACCGGCAGGGTCAGGAACCCGATGGCCTTGAGCATCCCGAACTCGGGCTTGGGCACCATGGAGGCGCCGGTCTCCAGCGCCAGGTAGCCGATCCCGGCCAGTGTCGGCGCGGCCAGCGCCAGGCCGAGAAATCCTCCCTTGAGCCCCAGGGCGAGGGCGCGCGCCGCAAACTGGCGCGCGATATAGGCGTCCTGGGCGCCGATCAGGTGCAGGACCTCGATGGCCTCGCGATGGACGGCGAGGCCCGTGCGGGTGGTGAACACGACGGTACCGATGGTGGCGAGCCCGATCAGGCCCAGTACGGCCCAGGCCAGCGCCTGGATCACCGTGACCAGGCGCACCAGCTGGCTGAGCCACACCCGGTGGTCGTCCACGGACACCCCGGGCACGCGCGCCTGCAGTTCCTTGGCGAGACCTTCCGCGTCAAGCTGGGCGCCCCGGTCCACGGTGACGTCGATCAGCATGGGGATGGGCAGATCCTGGGCCTGTCCGGCCTCGCCGATCCAGGGCTTCAAGAGCTCGAACAGGCGATCCCTGGACAGCGTCTCGTAGCGCTCGACCCCCGGCTTGGCGGCCAGCACGGCCAGGACCTGGCCCAGGCGTTGTTCGTCCTCGCGCGGACCCGAGCCCGGCGGCACCTGAACCGTCACGGTCGCATTGAGGCCCGTGTCCCAGCGCCTGACGGCGTCGTTGAGTACGAGCATGCCGGCCAGCGCCAGGGCCGACAGGAACACCATGAAGGCGATCAGCCAGGGCAGGAAGCGGCCCAGGGTGTCCTCGTTCATCGGCAGGTCGGAGCGGCGGCGGAACATCGTCGCGGGACGTCAGTGAATGCGGGGGAGGACGGGGCCGGGCGCGGCCCTGCCGGCGCCGATGCCGGGTTCGTCCAGACCCAGAGCCGAGATGATCTGGGCCTCGTCCGTGTTGAGCCGTCCGGCCTCGAGCCGCATGACCGGATGCGCGAGCTGACGCACGATGCCCAGGTTGTGGGTCGCCACGATCACGGTGGTGCCCAGCTTGTTCAGCTCCTCGAACAGATGCATGAGGCGCAGCCCCATCTTGTCGTCGACGTTGCCCGTGGGCTCGTCGGCCAGCAGGAGCTTGGGCCGGGTGATGACCGCCCGCGCGATGGCAATGCGCTGCTGCTGGCCGCCCGACAGCGTCGGCGGGCGCGAGTTCAGGTGGTCCTTCAGGCCGACCCAGGACAGCAGTTCCTCGACATGGCGGCGCACGTCGCTTTCGCGGGTCCCCGCAACGCGCATGGGCAGCGCCACGTTATCGAAGGCTGACAGGTGGTCGAGCAGGCGGAATTCCTGGAACACCACGCCGACCCGACGGCGCAGGCGCGGCAGTTCCGTGCGCGACATGCCGGCGACGTTGCGCCCGAACAGCGAGATCTGCCCCCGCGTGGGGCGCAATGCCATGTAGAGCAGCTTCAGAAGCGACGACTTGCCGGCCCCGCTTTCCCCGAGAAGGAATCGGAAGGCCGCCGGCTCCAGGTCGAACGTGATATCCTGAAGGACCTCGGGCCCCAGGCCATAGCGCAGCCCGACGTTTTCGAAGCGGACGATGCTGTCGGGATCGCTGTCTTTCACCTTGGGGGCACCTTGACCGGGCTCTCGGGAGCATTAGGGAAAAATTCACGGATCGCCGGTTATTCCCTTTGGAGAACAATGCCATGGGGCCGGGCCTGCGTCCAGGGAGGCGGCGGAAGCCCTTGGGTTTGCTTGGCTTGCTTTCCTATTTGCCGACGCATATAAAGTCCATGGGTGGAATCGGGGTAAATATGCTGATTACCTGTCCAAATTGTCGCACGCGCTACATGCTGCAACCCGCGCAGCTTGGCCAGGGACGCAACGTAAGCTGCTCCAACTGCCGCCATGTGTGGTTCGCCGACCCGCGCGACGCCCAACCAGATCCGCCGCCGGCGCCCAGACGCCCCGCCCCTGCGCCCTATGCGCAGCCGCAGACGTACGCCCATCCCGGCTACGGCGCGCCGCAAGCCCCCTATCCGCAGCAAGGCTACGCCCCGCCGCCCCCGCCGGTGCCGCAGGCGGCCCCGCCGCCCCCTCCACCGCCGGCGCCCGAACCGGCCCCCGTACCGCCGCCACCGGCGCCCGAACCGGCGGACGAGCCCGAACCCGCCGCCGAGCCCAAGATCACGGCCGAGGATGACGCCCGCGGCGACGTGGCGGCGCTGCCCGATGACATCGACGACATGTTCGAGGACGACGAGGACATCCCGCCGTTCGAGTCCCTGATCAACAACGACGACGAGGAAGACGACCTGGAGGCCATCGAGTCCCCGGACCAGATGGAGGACCCGGACTACATCCCCGACGTGTTCACCGCCGAGGAACAGGAACCGGACGACGACCTGCCCAAGAAAAGCATCCTGGGCAAGATCATCGCCCTGGTCTTCGTGCTGCTGATCGGCGGCCTGGTCGCCGGCACCTTCTTCTTCAAGGACGAACTGGTCGCCAAAGTTCCGCAACTGAACGACGTGTTCAAGATGATCGGCTTCCATCAGGTCGGGGCCGGCCTGCAGATACAGCGCGTCGAGCATGCCCGGGAATCGGACCAGGGCCTGGAAGTCCTGGTCGTTCGCGGTCAGGTCGAGAACGTGGCCGACGGCCCCCGCCCGGTGCCCGTCCTGCGCGCGATCCTGTTCGATGCCGAGGGCGAGCCGATACAGCAAACCGACGCGGCGCCGCTCAAGAGCGAATTGAAGAAGGGCGAAAAGATGTCCTTCAAGATCCGCGTCAGGGAGCCTTCGCCGCTCAGCCGGCGGATCACCGTCACCTTCATCGACCCGAAGGACGCCAAGCCGGACCAGCAATAACCGGACGTCCCCGTGACGGCGGGGCGAAGCCTCGATCGTCCCGATCGATCAGAACTGCTTGAGCAGGCGGTCGATGTAGTCGCGTTCGAGCGGCGGGCGTTGAGGCTCGCCCGACCGCTTGCGCAGTTCCTCCAAGATTTCCCGCGCCCGGCGCATCTCCATGCGCGTCGGCACGTCGACGTCGCCGTCGATCGCCGACCCGAAGGCGCCGCCGGCACCCCGCCCAAAGGGGTCCTGGCCGCGGTCGTTGCGGCGTTGCCCCTGAGGTCCCAGCCGCAGGCCCAATTGCGGTCCGAACTGCTGCGCCATCTGCTGCGACATCTGGTCCTGGGACTTCTGCAGATGCTCGAGCGCTTCCGACTGGGGCGGCACGGCGTCGCCCGGCTGCCCCTGGCCCAGGGCGCGCGACGCCTCGCGCATGGCGCGTTCCGCCTGGCCCATCTCGCCGGGGATGTTTCCCAGCATCTCGTCCATCTGCAGCATCAGTTCGCCAAGCGCGCGGCGCAGCGCCTCCTGGCGCGCCCGTCCCATCGCGTTGGGATCCCCCGGGCGGGCCTGCCGGCGTCCCTCGCCCTGTTGCCCGCCTTGGCCGGACTGTCCCCGGTCCTGACCCTGCCGCTCGCCCTCGCCGGGGCGAGGCGCGCCCTCCCGGCCCTCGACCTGCGGCGGCATGGCGCCTTCAGGACCCTGGCGGTCGCGCCGCGACAGGCGGTCCTGCTGGGCGCGCTGGAAGGTCTCGTCCATCAGCGTCTGCTGGCGCTGCGTCAGTTCGCGCAGGCCCTCCATAAGACGCTTGGCCTCGGACAACTGCTGTTGCTGCTGCGGCGCCATGGCCAGGCCGCGGCGGATCTGGTCAAGCGCCTTCTGCAGTTGCGACAACATCTGGCGGGCGGCGTCCATGGCGCCGTTGCGGGCCAGTTCGCGGGCCCGGTCGATCATGTCCTGCAGGTCGCGGCTTTCCAGCGGCTGCATGTTGGGATCGAAGGCGGGCAGATCCTTCAGCTCCTGTCGCGCGAGCTGTTCGGTCAACGCCTTCAGGTACTCGTCGAGAGCCTGCCGCAACTGCTCCATCAGGCGCTGGACCTCTTCCGTGTCGGCGCCCTGGCGCATGGCCTGCATGACCTTGCCTTGAAGGTCCATCAGCTCGCGTTCGGCGACGGCGAAGTCGCCGTCCTCGATGCGCAGCGCCGTATCCCACAACAGTTTCTGGACGCTGGCGACCTCCCGGTCCTTCCCGCCGCTGTGCAGCAGACGGGCCCCCGCCACGTCAATGGCGAGGAATACCACCGTGTCGTTGAAGAAATGGTCGGGCTTGTGGAGGATGTCGTTCAGGACCTCGACCACCTCGGTGATCACCTCGGGCGAGGCGTCGGACAGGCGGCGGCGTTGTTCGACCAATGCCCGGGCGACCGGATGATTGAACGTCCGTTGCGGCAGCAGGAACTTCAGGTCGTCGCTGACGCCGACCTGGCCGCGGCCGTCCGTGGCCTCGATGCGGCCGACGACCTCGATCCCCGCCCAGGGATGGGCGCTCAGGTCATGGACGCCGACGCCCTGGGTCAGGACCGTGCCCGGCTCGGCCAGCGGCAGGGCAAGACGCACGATCTCTTCGCCGCCGGGAACGGGACGGCCCTTGGGATGGCGGATGGTCAACTGGACGGAGGCGAGGCCGTAATCGTCCTTGGCCTCGAAATCGGTCTTCAGGGACGCGCGCCCGGACCGCGACGGCTTGGCGATAAATTCCGCCGTCGGCGGCGCGTCCGCGACGACGACCAAGGGCCAATTGGCGAGACCGCGCCCGGCGACGGTCACGGCAAGGTCCTGCGCGCCCGGCGAGTCCAACAGGGTTTCCAGGCGGAAGCTGCCGGCGTCATTGCCGCTGCCGATGGGGGTGAAGGGGGTTTCGATCCCGCCCAGGACGATCTCGGGCGTGCGCGACACGCCGGAAACCTGGGCCAGAAGCGTGCTGCCCTGGGGCACGGAGAGGATCGCGGAGACCGGTGGAGGCGAGTTCCCGGCCGTCTTCCCGGCGGATTGCGGCGCCTCGCCCGTGGCCCGCGCGACCGTCTTGCCGCCACCCAATTCCAGAAAGATGGGCGCCTGCCGGGTATAGGCGGGCGGCGTGATCCATATCGAGACGTGGAGTTCCTTGCCCAGACCGGCCGCCCCCAGCGGCGTCACGGCCCGCATCAGGCGGTCGCCCGCGTCGCCCCATCCGGCGGCGATGGCCAGCACCAAAATCAACAGCAGCGGAGCGCGCAACGCTCCGGGATCGTGGCGCGCAACGTCCGGCGACGGCGCGCCCACGCGCAAGCCGGCGACGCGCTGTGCCATGCGCTCCCGGTGACGCCGCCACAGGCGGCGCGCCAGACGGTCGTCCATGCCGACCAGCAGACGGTCGTCGAGGGCCGCAAGCGGCCGGTGAACGAAACCGCTGTCGTTCTCCAGCCGGTGGCGGGCGGTGGCGCGGCTGACCCGGGGCAGCTTTTCCCAGGCCCGGCGCAGGGTCAACGCCAGCACGCCCGCGAAGGCGATCAACACCAGGCCGTGCAGCCAATGGGGCAGGAGGGGAAGGACGTCGAGCAACGCCACGGCCACGAACAGCAGCGCGACGGCCAGCACGGGGGCCGCGAGCGGCCACATTCTTTCAAGGTAAACGACAGCCCGCGCCAGCGACAACAGCAGGCGGTAGCGTAGGCCCAGTCCGGTGTCCGGCCGGCCGGTCGCCGACATCGGAGCATCCACCATGAAGCGGGCTCCCTTCAAATCCGGGCAGGTTGGTCCCTATTCAGGTGGGGCCGCCCGTCGCACCCCGCAACGCGAATCTTCCGCCCGGAGCCTGGGGACGGTCGCGCCGCGACCGGCGCTCAGCCCTCCAGCCAGGGCGGCAGGACGTCGTAGGCCATGATCTCCTCGGCCTCGACACGGCGGCGCACCACGGCATGGTCGCCGCCCGACACCAGGACCTCGGGCACCAGGGGCCGGCCGTTGTAGGTCGAGGCCATGACGGCCCCGTAGGCGCCCGCGGACCTGATCGCCAACAGATCACCCGGCTTTACGGCGGGAAGATGGCGTTGCACGGCAAATGTATCACCGGTCTCGCAGACGGGTCCAACGACATCGACGGGCAGGTGCGGGGCGCCGGCCGGCGGCTCCTCGACCGGGACGATGGCATGGTAGGCGTCGTAGAGGGCCGGGCGGATCAGGTCGTTCATGGCCGCATCGACGATTATGAAGCGACGGGTCGAACCCTCCTTGGCGTAGAGCACACGGGTCACCAGGACGCCCGCGTTGCCGGCGATCAGGCGGCCCGGCTCGACCGTCACGTGGCAGCCGAGGGAACCGACGATCTCCCTGACCATCGCGCCGTAGTCCGCGGGCGGCGGGGCCTGCTCTTCGTTGTAGGGGATGCCCAGGCCACCGCCCAGGTCGAGCCTTTGGATGTCGTGGCCCTGGGCGCGCAGGTCGAGCGCCACGTCGCGCAGCCGCGCATAGGCCCGCCGGTAGGGCTCCAGGTCCGTCAACTGCGATCCGATATGGACGGCGATGCCCCGCGCGTCTATGCCCGGCAGGTCGCGCGCCCTGGCATAGATATCGCGCGCGCGGTCCCAGTCGATGCCGAACTTGTTCTCGGCCCGGCCCGTGGTGATCTTGGCGTGCGTCTTGGCGTCCACGTCCGGATTGATGCGGATCGCCACGTCGGCGGTCACGCCCTTGGCCGCCGCGACCTCGGACAGCGCCACCAGTTCAGGTTCCGACTCCACGTTGAGCTGATAGATCCCGGCGTCCAGCGCATGGGCCATTTCCGCCCGCGTCTTGCCGACGCCGGAGAACACGATCTTCGATGCCGGCACGCCCGCGGCGAGGGCGCGCATCAACTCGCCCCCCGACACCACGTCGGCGCCGGCCCCGAGCCGAGCCAGGGTCTTGATGACGGCGACGTTGCCGTTGGCCTTGACCGCGAAGCAGATGGTGTGGTCGAGGCCGGCCAGCGCCTCGTCGAACACGCGGAAATGGCGTTCCAGCGTCGCCCGCGAATAGCAATAGAACGGCGTGCCCACCCGGTCCGCCAGGTCGGCAAGGCTCACGTCCTCGGCTGACAACAGCCCGTTCTTATAGGTGAAATGGTCCAAGGGTCGGTTTCCGGTATCGATTCATGGGCCGGCCCGCCAGTGCGGGCCCGGCCGGGTCATCTGCTGCGGTCCTGGATCGGATCCAGCTTGAGGAACTGGGTCTTGTCCACGGGCTCTTCCGTCTGCTCGGGCGGGACCGGCGGCTGCCTGGTCCGCATTCCGGGCGGGAAATAGGGATAGTCGTGCGGGAATTCGGAGTCCGGCGGATGCCTGGGCTGGTTCTTGCGCCCGCAGGCCGACAGCCCGGCAACCGCCAGGCCGGCAAGGACGGTCGAAAGAAACTGCCTGCGTGTCATGACACCCGATCCATCCGAAATTCCCTGCGCGATCCCGGACCTAATCCAGAAACCGCTTGCGTGCGTCCTTGGCCTGGGCGCGCACGTTGTCCGGCGCGGTGCCGCCGTAGCTGGTGCGGCTGGTCACGGAGTTTTCGACGCCGAGCACCGAATATACGTCCTCGGTGATGGCCGGGTCCACTTCGCGCATGTCGGCGAGGGACAGGCCCTCCAGGCCGCAGCCCCCGGCCTCGGCCAAACGCACCAGTTCGCCGGTCACGTGGTGGGCGCGGCGGAACGGCATGCCCAGCACCCGCACCAGCCAGTCGGCGAGGTCCGTCGCGGTGGCGAAGCCGCGCGCCGCGTCGGCAGCCATGCGCGCCGTGTCGAACTGCACGTCGCGCACCATGCCCGCCGTGGCGGCCACGGCGAGCGCCAGGTTGTCGGCGGCGTCGAACACGGCTTCCTTGTCTTCCTGCATGTCCTTGCCGTAGGTCAGCGGCAGGCCCTTCATGACCATGACCAGGCCCTGGAACGCGCCCGCGATGCGCCCGACCTTGGCACGCACCAGTTCGGCCGCGTCCGGGTTGCGCTTTTGCGGCATGATGGAGGAACCCGTGGAGAAGGCGTCGGTGAACCGGGCGAAGCCGAACTGCTGCGAGCACCAGATCACCATTTCCTCGGCGAAGCGCGACAGGTGCACGGCCAGGATCGTCGCCGATGCCAGGAACTCCAGGGCGAAGTCGCGGTCGGACACGGTGTCCAGCGAATTGGCCGTCGGTCGGTCGAAGCCGAGCGCCGCCGCCGTCATGTGGCGGTCGATGGGGAACGAGGTTCCGGCCAGCGCCGCCACGCCGAGCGGGCATTCGTTCAGCCGCTTGCGGGCATCCAGGAGACGGCCCCGGTCGCGGCCCAGCATTTCCACATAGGCCAGCAGGTAATGGCCGAGGGTCACCGGCTGCGCGCCCTGCAGATGAGTGAAGCCGGGCATGACGGTCGCGGCCTCGGCCTCCGCGCGCTCGATCAAGGCCGCCTGCAGGTCCTTGACCCCCGCGTCGAGCGCATCGATGGCGCTCCGCACCCAAAGCTTGAAATCCGTCGCCACCTGATCGTTGCGTGACCGCGCCGTATGCAGGCGTCCCGCCGGCGCGCCGATCAGCGCGGCCAGGCGGCTTTCCACGTTCATGTGGATGTCTTCCAACGCCCGCTTG
>PFFW01000012.1:0-784 GCA_002781745.1 Rhodospirillales bacterium CG15_BIG_FIL_POST_REV_8_21_14_020_66_15 | reverse complement strand
CGCCCGATCCGGACTTGCCCGTAGTGCGCGCCATGGCTATCTCCTTAAGTCCAAGGCGATGGTGTAGACGATCAACGTAAACGGACAGTGAACCCGCATGGCGACCCGGACGAAACCCCAGACCACCCGAAATGCCCTCAGCCCCGCCGCGATCCTGCGGACCCTGGCCACCGCCGTCTTGTTGAGTGGGGCGATTTTCATCATTCCCGGCGGCATTGCAAGGGGGGCGGAGACCGCCTGTCCCGCGCCGCCGCCGGCCTTGGCCAAGTTCAAGCCGGCGGAACCGGCGGGTGCGCCCGTGACGGCACCGTTCCAGACCGCCGGGGGAGCGCCGGTCACCGTGGCGGAACTGGCCCGCGGCAAGGGCGCGGTCGTTAATTTTTGGGCCACCTGGTGCGCCCCCTGCATCAAGGAAATGCCCCACTTGGATGCCCTGAAGGCCGATTTCGCCCAGCACGGGATTTCTGTCATCGCGGTCAGTCAGGACCGCGGCGGCCTGGGCGTGGTCAAACCGTTCTTCGACAGGCATGGATATGAGAACCTCGCGATCCACCTGGACCCCAAGGGCGCCTTCGCCCGCGCCAACAAGGTGCGCGGCCTGCCGACGACGATCCTCTATGATGCCGAGGGGCGGGAAAAGGGCCGCCTTGAAGGCATCGCCGAGTGGAATGCGCCGGAGGTCAAAGCATTCATCCGCGCCTGCCTGAGCGCATCCAAAGGCGGCTGAGCGGCGATCCGACCGCCCTGGTTTATCGCCGGCGGCGAACGCGCTAGGATAAAGCCA
>PFFW01000147.1 GCA_002781745.1 Rhodospirillales bacterium CG15_BIG_FIL_POST_REV_8_21_14_020_66_15 | reverse complement strand
GTGTTCGCGGGCCTGGGGCCGCTGCTCTACCTCGCCGCCGCGCAGTACGTCCGGGCGGGGGTGAAGCCGCTTGCGATTCTCGACTGTACGCCCGCGGGCAACCGCCTGCGCGCTCTCCGGCACCTGTCCGCCGCCTTCGACCGCCTGGACCTTCTGCGCAAGGGACTCGGCTGGCTGGGCGAGATCCGCCGCGCCGGCGTGCCCATCCATCGCGGCGTCACGGCGATCCAGGCGCGCGGCGACAGCCGGCTGCGCTCCGTCACCTTCGCCCGCGGCCGGGGGCGGCGAACGGTACTGGAGACGGAACACCTGCTGCTGCATCAGGGCGTGGTGCCCAACACGCAACTGGCGCTCGCCGCCGGCTGCGCCCACCGCTGGGACATGTCGCAGCTGTGCTGGCGGCCCGAAGTCGGCGACGGTCTGCGGACCAGCGTGCCCGGCATCCGCATCGCCGGCGACGGCGGCGGGATCGAGGGCGCGGAGGCGGCGGAGCACCAGGGGCGGCTCGCGGCCCTCGCCGTGCTGGCGGACCTGGGGATCATCTCGGAGGGCGAGCGCAACACCCTGAGCGGCGCGCACCTGCGCGCGGTGACGGCCGAGCGGCGCCTGCGCCCGTTCCTGGAAACGCTCTACCGCCCGCCCGACGCCTTGCGCATCCCGCCGGACGACGACACGGTGGTCTGCCGCTGCGAGGAGGTGACGGCGGGCGAGGTGCGGCGTTGCGTGCGCCTCGGCTGCCAGGGCCCGAACCAGTTGAAGGCCTTCTGCCGCGCCGGCATGGGGCCGTGCCAGGGGCGGATGTGCGCGCTGACCGTCTCGGAGATCATCGCCCGGGAACGCGAAACCCTGGTGGCGCGCGTCGGCTTCCTGCGTCCGCGCCCGCCGGTCAAGCCGGTCACGCTCGGCGAACTGGCGGCGATGGAGGCCGACGGTTGAGACCGGCAAAAAGGATAACGGCCGGTCGCGGGCGACTTGCCCGCGCCGTCGATGGACTCTATGGTTCGTCGCGGTGCGCGACGGTTGATCGGGCACCGCCATCATAGTCTTCAGGTGCCCCGGAAGGAGGTCGTCCGGCCGGGGAGAATCGGGAAGGCGGTGAGAATCCGCCACGTGCCCAACGCTGTATTGGGGACCGCCGGGACGGAACGCCACTGGAGGAAGCTCCGGGAAGGCGTCCGGGCGGGATGAACCTGAGTCAGAAGACCGGCCTGAAGACCGGAAAACCGCGGAAGGCCGACCGCGGTGGATGCTTTCCATGAAGGGGACTGAAATGGAAAACACTGCGCATGCGCCACTGAACGATCACCGATTTTCCGACGACGAACGCCGCGCCCTCTACGAGGCGCTCTACAACCGCCGCGATACGCGGGCCGAGTTCTTGCCGACCCCGGTTTCCAACGACATGCTCGCCCGGGTTCTGACGGCCGCCCATTACGCGCCGTCGGTCGGGTTCATGCAGCCCTGGAGTTTCACCGTCATCCGCTCCGCCGACGTCAAGCGCCGGGTTCATGCCTTGTTCGAAAAAGCCCACGGGGAAGCCGCCGAGATGTTCGAGGGCCCGGCACGAGAGACCTACCGGGGGCTGAAGCTCGAGGGCATCCTCGAAGCGCCGGTGAACATCTGCGTGACCTGCGACAAGGACCGCGCCGGCCCGGTGGTCGTCGGCCGGACCCATATCAAGGCCATGGACGTCTACAGCAGCGTCTGCGCCGTGCAGAACCTGTGGCTGGCGGCGAGAGCCGAAGGGCTCGGCGTCGGATGGGTCAGCATCTTCGACCAGAAGGCGCTGAAAAAGGTCCTGGGCATCCCCCGGCGTGTCGTGCCCGTCGCCTATCTCTGCCTGGGGCACGTCTCCCGGTTTCATGAAAAGCCCGAACTTCAAAAAGCCGGTTGGCGGCCGCGTTTGCCGGTCGACGAACTCGTCCATTTCGACCATTGGGGCGAAGCCGCGGACGGCGATGCCGCCGCGGACGACCTGCTGCGGGAACTTCGCGAGGCGCAGACGGTCGTCGAAGGCGGGGCCTTCGCCCGGCCCGCCGCCATGTGACGCGGGCCGGTCAGGCCGGCGGCGGCATGCCCAGGTCGGCGGCCTGGCGCAGTTCGAAGGCGCGGCAGGCGGCATCGTGATGATGGCCGCGGATGCCGCCGCGTACGGTTCCCGGCCCGATGGAGCGGAAATAGTCGCCCCAGCTTTCCGGCAGCAGGACGGAATCGGGCGGCGCCAGCCACAGGCGGTAGAGGATGCGCTTCTTGTCCTGTTCCTCGTGGTCCTCGAACTGGGTGCGCGAATGCAGCATCACGTGGTTGTTCATGATCTGCAGGTCGCCGGGCTCCAGCCACATCGTGAACATCACGTCCGGGCGGCGCAGGATCTCGTCCAGCAGGTCCGTGCATTCGCGCTGATCGGCCGTCAATGGCGGCACGCCCTCGATGTCCTGGGCGGTGCGCACCCGGTTGCGGTTCCACTTTCCGAACAGGCGGCCGTCGGCGACGTCGTAGAGCGGCTGGGGATAGTAGGGCGCCTCGTCGGGCGCCTGTTCCTGGTTGCGCGAGAAATGGAAGTCCTGCAGGGCGATTTCGGCCAGGTCGGGGCGCTCCGCCTTGAGCCGCTGCCAGGCGGTGACGCTGCTTGAGATCATGCTCTGGCCGCCCGCCTTGGCCTTGTTGTAGCAGGCGAGGGTCACCAGGTCGCAGCCGTCGGTGTGGAAGTCCAGCCCGGCGTTGGAGTTGTAGCCGCGTCCGTTGGCGGCGCGGTAGGTATGGCCCGCGGCGCGGACCTCCGAAATGTACTGCGACTTGATGCCCTGGGGCCGGGCAACCCCGAAGTGAAGGCCGATCAGCCAGTTCAGAAGTTCGAATTCCTTCTCGCCCATGCCGTCGCGGGGCAGGCCCTTGACCAGGGCGATGCCGCGCCCGAAGTGGGCCTCCTTCATGGCGGCGGCCAGGGTCTCCACGGCCGGGCCCAGGTCGGCCTCGTCGCGCCGGTAGTCGAACAGCGGGCGGTCCGGGTCATACAGCGCCTTGGCGGCGGCCGACAATCGGCTGCGTTCCGCGTCGTCCAGGCGGAAAACCCAGCCGCGGTCGTTTTCGATCTCGGAAACCCGCCAGGCGGCGGGACTGTCGACGTCGGGAAGGCTCATTGAATGCTCCTCGGGCAGCCCGGCGAACAGGAGGTTGAACGCGTGGATTGTATACAATGCTGCCCCGGGCGAATCAACCGGGCAGCCGACGCCGGGCCTTCCGCATCATGCTCCAAGGGCCGCCATCCCGGCGAGATCGGGCTATATATCCCGTGTATCGGGCGCCTGTCGCCCGGCGCCCGGCGGGTTGACCGGGGCGGCCTGTCCCGTCACACCGCCGTCGCCTTGGCTTCGGCGATGTAAAGCTCGCGCAGCTTCTGGGTCACCGGGCCGGGCACGCCGTTGCCCAGGATGCGGCCGTCGATCTTCACCACCGGCATGACGAAGGCCGAGGCGCTGGTCGAGAAGGCCTCGCGCGCCTCATAGGCCTCGTCGGGCGTGAACGGCCGCTCTATCAAGGTCAGCCCCGCCGCTTCGGCGCATTTCAGCACCGCCCGGCGGGTGATGCCGTGCAGGATGTCGTTGGACAGCTGGCGGGTCACGATCTTGCCGTCGTCGGTGACGATGAAGGCGTTGTTGGAGGTGCCTTCGGTGACGAAGCCGTCCTCGACCAGCCAGGCGTCGTCCGCGCCCTGGTCCTTCGCCGTCTGCTTGGCGAGGGAGGAGGCGAGCAGTTGCACGGTCTTGATGTCGCGCCGGTGCCAGCGGATGTCGGGCAGGGTGACGACGGTGAGGCCCTTGGTCGCCGACGGGTTGTTCAGGATGGTCTTTTCCTGGGTGAACATGACCAGCGACGGCGTGGCGTCCTTGGGGAAGTTGAAGTCGCGGTCGGCCGCACCCCGGGTGATCTGCAGGTAGACCACGCCTTCTGAAAGGTCGTTGCGCGCGATCAGCTCCTTCTGGATCGCCGTGATCTGGTCGTTGGCGCAGGGGGCGGCCATTTTCAGCTCCCTCAGGGAGCGCTCCAGCCGCGCCAGGTGCCCGGCGTTGTCGACCAGCTTGCCGTCCAAAACGGACGACACCTCGTAGACCCCGTCGGCGAACAGGAAGCCGCGGTCGAACACCGAGACCCTGGCCTCTTCCTCGGGAACGTAATCGCCGTTGACGTAAACGATGCGGGACATGCTGGCCTCCGGGCTCGGGATGAGAAGCGCCCTTATATCATCGGGCAATGCGGCGGAAATAGGGTCAGACGGAGCCGAACGGGCGGTCCACGCCGTCCGGGAACGGCGGGCGGAACACGTTCAGGTTGGCCGAGACCATGCAGTAGCAGCCGGCCAGCAGGACCAATTCGACCATGCCCTGGTCGCCCAGGATGGCGTGCGCGGCGGCGTAGGCGGCGTCGGACACCTTGCGCTCGGCCAGCATTTCCCACACGAAGGCGGCGATGGCGGCGTGCCTGGGATCCTTGGGCGCCCGGCCCTGGCGCACGGCCTCGATGGTGTCCTCGTCGACGCCCTCGTTCCGCGCCACCTTGGCATGGGCGTAGAATTCGTAATCGGCCTGCCAATGCTGGCCCACGGCCATGATGGCGATCTCGCGCAGGTCGCCCGGCAGCGACGATTCGAAGCGCAGGCGGCCCGCCAGGGTCTGCGCCGCATCGCCGATCCCGGGCGTGTAGAGGTAGGCGTTGAACGGCCCGATGAGGCCGCCGTCCCGGTCAATGAAGTCCATGGCGTTGCGACCCTTGGAGCGCGGGCCCGAGGTGATCTTGCCGAACAGGTCGCGCTGTTCGGGGGTCATGGAGTCCTGAGTGACGGCGGGCAGGCGGCGCATGGCGGATGGTCCTTATTCGTTGGCGGTTCAGGCTTGGTCGGTCTTTTCCTCGGGCCGGCGGCGGCGCGCGCCGACCCGGCAGTCGTCGGCGGCCTGCATGGCCGGGGTGTCGAACATGTCGGGGTTGTCCAGCCAGTCGAGCAGCCAGTCCCCCGCGTCGAAGCCCCAGAACAGGCGCCAGCCGTTCTCTGCGGCGTCGTCCGCGACGGCGAAGGTCGGCACGCCGTAGACCCCCTTGGCCACGGCGGCGTCCGTGTTGGCCTTGAGCGCCTGCTTGGCGGCGGGTTCGTCCAGCACCGGACCGCGCGCCGGGCCGAGCGCGGCCGTGACCTCGTCGAACACCTCGGCATCGGCGATGTCGAGGCCGCGGCCCCAGATGGCGTCGAAGATGGTCTCGATGTCGCTCGCGTCCGATCCCCGCGCCAGGGTCAGGCGCAGGGTCGCGAGCGGGTTGTAGGGATGCCTGGGCGGCGTGCGGAACGGCAGGCCCGTGCGCTGCGCCTGCCAGGTGCAGAACTTGTAGGTCGCGAGGCGCTTCTGCGGGATTTCCGCCGGGCCGAGCTGCCCCCAGGCGTTCAACAGGCCCGCGAACAGCACCGGTTCCAGCGCGATGTCGAGCCGCTCGCGAAAGCGGTCCATCTGGTGGAACTGCAGATAGGCATAGGGCGAGATGTAGTCGAAATACCAGTGCGCCTTGCGTTTCATCATTCCCTACCCGCTCTGCTGCACCTTGGCCCAGGTATCGCGCAGCGTCATCGTGCGGTTGAACACGGGCATGTCCGCCGTGCCGTCCCTGTCGGCGCAGAAATAGCCCAGGCGTTCGAACTGCAGGGTCCTGCCGGCGGGCCAGCCCGCCAGCGACGGCTCCAGCCACGCGTCCTCGATCACTTCCAGGGAAGTGGGGTTGAGGTCTTCCAGATAGTCGCGGCCGCCCGCGCCGGGGGCTTCCTCGCGGAACAGGTGGTCGTAGAGCCGAACTTCGGCCTTGACCGCATGGGCGGCGGAAACCCAGTGCAGGGTGCCCTTCACCTTGCGGCCGTCGGGCGCGTCGCCGCCGCGGGTCGCCGGGTCGTACGTCGCGCGCAGTTCGACCACGGTGCCGTCGGCGTCCTTGACGACTTCCGTGCAGGTGATGAAGTAGGCGTAGCGCAGGCGCACCTCGCGGCCCGGTCCCAGGCGGAAGAACTTCTTCGGCGGGTCCTCCATGAAGTCGTCCTGCTCGATATAGATCTCGCGGGAGAACGGCACCTTGTGGCTGCCGCTTTCGGGAAACTCTGGATTGTCGATGGCGTCCAATTCGTCGACCTCGCCCTCGGGCCAGTTCTCGATCACCACCTTCAAGGGGCGCAGGACCGCCATGCGGCGCTCCGCCGCCTTGTTCAGGTATTCGCGCACGCAGTGCTCGAACAGCGAGAACTCGACCACGCTGTCCTGCTTGGTCACGCCCAGCCTGGCGACGAAGTCGCGGATGGTCTCGGGCGGGATGCCGCGCCGGCGCAGGCCCGTGAGCGTCGGCATGCGCGGATCGTCCCAGCCGGCCACATGGCCCTCGGCGACAAGCTGCGTCAGGCGCCGCTTGGACAGCACCGTATAGCCCAGGTTCAGGCGCGCGAACTCGTACTGGCGCGGGCGCGAGGGGACGGGCAGGTGCTCGATCAGCCAGTCGTAGAGCGGACGGTGGTCCTCGAACTCCAGCGTGCACAGCGAATGGGTCACGTGCTCCAGGGCGTCCGACTGGCCGTGCGCGTAGTCATAGGTGGGATAGATGCACCAGGCGTCGCCCGTGCGCGGATGCGGCTTGCGGACGATGCGATACAGCACCGGGTCGCGCATGTTCATGTTGCCGTGCGCCATGTCGATCTTCGCGCGCAGGACCTTGGCGCCGTCGGCGAACTCGCCCGCCCTCATGCGGCGGAACTGATCCAGGCTTTCCCCCGAAGGCCGGTCGCGCCACGGGCTGGCCTTGCCGGGCTCGGTCAGGGTGCCGCGGTGTTCGCGGATTTCGTCGGCGGTCAGTTCGTCCACATAGGCCAGGCCGTTCTCGATCAGATGCTCGGCCCATTGGTAGAGCTGTTCGAAATAGTCCGAGGCGTGGAACAGGTTGCCGCCCCAGTCGAAGCCCAGCCAGCGCACGTCGGCCATGATGGCGTCGATGAATTCCTGCTCCTCCTTGGCCGGGTTGGTGTCGTCGAAACGCAGGTTGCAGCGGCCGCCGAATTCGTTCGCGACGCCGAAATTGAGGCAGATCGACTTGGCGTGGCCGATGTGCAGGTAGCCGTTCGGTTCCGGCGGAAAGCGCGTGACCACGCCCCGGGCGCGCCCCGACGCCAGGTCGTCCCGGATGATGTCGCGGATGAAGTCGCGCGGGCCGTCCGCGTCCGCCGGGGAAGAAGTCTCGGTCATTAATGGAGGTGCTCCGGTTCAGATGAGGGCGCCGCCCCGTGTTCTGCCAAAAAAACGGCGCCGCGCCAAGGGATATGGCTGCGGTCAGGGCCTGTCCGGGATGAAGAAGGAAACCTCGGTGCCCTTGCCGACCTCGCTTTCGATGGTCAGTTCGCCGCCGTGCATTTCCACGAGCGCCCGCGCGATGGCCAGGCCCAGGCCCGTGCCGTCGGCCGTGGCATAGGTGCTGCTCTGCCCCCGCTCGAAGGCGCGCGTGATGCGCTTCAGGTTTTCCTTGGGAATGCCCTTGCCCGTGTCGGCGACGGCGATGACCGTGCTGTCCCCGTCGCGGCGCGCGGTGATGACGATGCGCCCGGCCTCGGGCGTGAACTTCAGGGCATTGGACAACAGGTTCAGGACGACCTGCTTCAGGGCCCGGCGGTCGACGCGGAGCGGCGGCAGCAACGGCTCCATGTCGACCGTGACGGCGGCGCCCTTGGCCGCGCGCGCGGTCGCCGCCTTGACGCATTCCTCGAACAACGGGCCCAGGCTGACGGGCTCGGGCCGGATGGCGCGCTGTCCGGCCTCGATGGTGGAGATGTCCAGGAGGTCGTTGACGAGGTCCAGCAGGTAGGTGCCGCTGTCGCGGATGTCCTCGGCGTATTCGATGTATTTGGGGTGGCCGACGGGCCCCAGAAGCTGCTGCATGATGATCTCGGCGAACCCCAGGACGGCGTTCAAGGGCGTGCGCAGGTCGTGACTCACGTTGGCCAGGAAGGCGGACTTGGCGCGGTTGGCCTCCTCGGCCAGCTCCAGGGCCTCCAGGCGTTCCTGCTCCGCCTTCAGGCGCGCGCCGACGTCGCGGATGACGCAGACGAAACCGATGGTCGTTTCCTGTGGGTCCTTCAGGGGCGAGCCCACGGTCTCGCCCGGAAAGACGTCTCCCGACTTGCGGCGGTAGGAGACGATGACGGGTTCGAGATGTTCCGCCGCTGTCATGTTGTAACGGGTGCAGCCCTGGTGTTCATAGTCGCCCGGGTCCGCATAGAGGATTTTCGTCAGCCGGCCTTCGACTTGGTCCTGGGTGTGGCCGAAGACCCGGGTGAACGCCGGATTGATCAGGCGGATGCGGCGTTCGGCGTCGACCAGCACCATGGCGTCCGGAACGTCGCGGAACACGGTTTCCAGGAGGGTCTTCTGGGACTGCAGTTCCTCGGCCGTGCGGGTCTGCTCGGTGACGTCGCGAAAGCTGATGACGCGGCCGATGATCTCGTTCCCCAGGTATTGGGCGCGCGAATAGCGCTCGATGATGCGTCCGTCCTTCAACCTCAGGACGGTGTGGAATTCCTTGTCCGGTTCGGCGTACAGGCGTTCCACGTCGGCAAAGAACGCCTCCGGTTCCTGGGCGAGGCCGGCGATCCAGTCGCGCAGTTTCCAGCCGTCCCGTTCGGCGATCAGGTCCTCGGGCACGTCGAACAAGTCGATGAATCGCTGATTGAACGCCTGGATGGCGCGGCGGTCCAGATCGACGACCAGAATGCCGTCGGCGGTGGCGTTCAGGGTCGCCTGAAGGACCGAGACGCTTTTCTTCAGCGCCGTTTCCGCGGCGTTCTCGCGCGTCAGGTCGCGACCGACGCCGCGATAGCCCAGGAACCGGCCGTCGGTCCCGAAGACCGGCGTGCCGCTGATGGAGATATGGCGGACCTCGGCGCCCGGAGGGTGGATGTCGTAGCGGAAATCCCGGAACGGCCGGCGGTTTTCCAGGTCGTCCAGATGGGCCCGCCATTTTTCCCCGTCGACGTTTTCGGGCGTCACCTCCGTGCGCCGCTTGCCGATGATTTCGGCCATGTCGAAACCCAGGATCTCCCGGTTGCGGTCCGAGAAATAGGAAAAGCGCAGGTCGGCATCCATTTCCCAGAACCAGTCCGAGGCGATCTCGGCGATGTCGCGGAACCGCTGCTCGCTCTGGCGCAGCACCTCCGCCGCCTCGTGCCGCTCGGTGACGTCCGTGGTGACGGCGATCATGCCGCCGTCGGGCAGGGGCGTGCGCCGGACCTCGACGATCCGGCCGGTGCCCAGCCGCAGTTCGGCGTTGCTGCGCCGACCCATGCGGATGCCGTTCAGAAGCTCGTCGACGAGGACGGCGGGATCGCCCGGGCCGTAATCCCCGCGATCGGCCAGGAACCGGAAGACATCGGCCATCGGCGTGCCTGCGCGGATGAAGCCCTTGGGGAAGCCGTAGATTTCCGTCAGAATTCTATTGCCGGCGCGAACCAGGAGGTCGGGACCGATGACGATCACCCCCTGGTCCAGATGGTCGAGACCGGCCAGCAGCGCGCTGTCCGCCGCTTCCGCCAGAGGAGCCACCCCGAGTTCCCGTCCCTTCATCCGAATTCTACTCCGCCCGGAATCGTGCAACAGTAATACTCTTGCCGGGCGAAATCACCTAACCCATTGGTAATATTCGTTCGTTGCGGAAGATGCTGAGGAATGAGCGGTTGACCGGGACCACCAGGAAAGGCGTGCTGATCGTTCTCGGCTGGACGTTCGTCGGCCTGGGGGTGGTCGGTGTCGTGTTGCCCGTGCTGCCGACGACGCCGTTCATGCTGATCGCGCTGTGGTGCTTCGCCCGCTCCAGCGAACGGTTCCATGCGTGGCTGTTCCACCACCGCATATTCGGCCCGCCGCTGCGGCAATGGGAACGTCACCGCGTCATCCCGGCCTCGGCCAAGTTCATCGCCTGCGCGGCGATGTCGGCCAGCCTGCTTTACATCACTTTCATCGTCTCCGTGCCGCCCTATCTGGTCGCCCTTGCGGCGGCGGTCATGGGCTACGGCGCCTGGTTCGTCCTGACCAAGCCGTCGCGCGTGCCGGAGACGGTCAAGGACGGAAACCGCTGAGACGGTGAGAAGAAGGTGGAAATGAGAGAATGCCGTCATCGCCGGGTCTGCCTACGCGATGCCGTCGTTTCGTTCCGGCGAAGGCAGGCTTGACCGAAATCAAACCTGCTCCGTGATCTCTGTGCCTCCTCCGTGCTCTCTGTGACCCATTAGCAAGGCGTTCCTGGAACGGCTCGTGCCTGGATCGCCTGAGTAATTGGACACAGAGCCCACGGAGATTCCACAGAGGGCACAGAGAAAGAAGATTGGATTCCCATCACGCCGCCGGATCGACCACCGTGGGGATCGGGCCTTCGGCGCGGCTGTTGACGAACTGGTCGACGTAGGCGTTGCCGCTGTCGCGCATGTCGGCCGTCGGCCCGCACCAGATGATGCGCCCGTCATAGATCATCGCCGCGCGCCGCGCCGTGCGGGCGGCGCCGCGCATGTCCGAGTTGACGGAAATGACGGTCGCCCCGGTCTTGTCCATGACCTCCAGAATCAGGTCGTTGATGATGTTGGACATGATGGGGTCGAGGCCCGCCGTGGGTTCGTCCAGCAGCAGGACGTCCGGGTCCGCCGCCATGGCGCGGGCAATGCCCACGCGCTTCTGCATGCCGCCGGACAGCTCCGACGGAAACAGGTCCGCCTCCGCCGGCGCCAAGCCGACCAGGCCCAGCTTCTCGACGGCGCGGTCCCTGGCTTCCTTGCGCGCCACGCCGTCCTGCTGCAACAGGCGGAACGCCACGTTCTCCCACACGGGCAGGCTGTCGAACAGGCCCGATTTCTGGAACAGCATGCCGAAACGGCCGTAAAGGGTGCGCCGGCCGGCCCCGTCGAGGGACGCCACGTCCGTGCCGTCCACGGCGATCCGCCCGCCGTCGGAGGCGTGGACACCGATCAGGGTCTTCAACAGCACCGTCTTGCCCGTGCCCGACGGGCCGATAACCACGAGCGATTCGCCCGCCGCCACGTCCAGGTCGACTCCGCGCAAGACATGGTTCGCGCCGAAGCTCTTGGTGACGTTCTCAAGCGTGACGGCCGGACCGGCCATGGGCGTACTTCCTTTTCCAGACACCGGGCGGATAGTATCAACGCCGCAACCGCTTAGGAAACCCAAATGGCAAGCGACCGCCTTACCTCCGACGTCTGGATCATGGCTCACCTGCGCCGCTGCAACGCGGACGGCGTGCCGGCCATGGTCGTGCGCCGGGGCGACGACCGGGCGGGGACCCTGATCCTGAAGGTCAACCGCCTCGACGGCACCTGCCGCGTGCTGACGCAGGCGACGGACATGGAGGGCCGGCTCGGCTGGCTCGCGGCGTTCCAGGGCGCGGACGTGCCGGAAGCGGAAGCCGACGACTACATCCGGCGCGCCATCCGGCGCGATCCGGACCTCTGGGTCGTCGAGATCGAACACAAGGACGGCTGGCACCCCTTCGAGGGAAAAGTGCTGTAGAAGGCTGCTGAAAAACGCCAACGCGTCGACGGTTTCCGCAACCCGCGGGCAATGCCTTCGGGCGACGGCGGGCTTGACCGGGCCGTCCATGGCGGGAAAAGCTAACGCCTTGGAGGCGGACCGCATCGTTCGGACGCGTGAACATCGAAGGAGACATCGATGACCTTTCTCAAGCCCTTCAGCGACCATCTTCTCAGCGCGCTCCGCGTCATGGCGGGGCTTTTGTTCCTGCAGCACGGAACGACGAAGTACCTGCATTTCCCGGCCTCCAAGATGAGCGGGATCGACCCCATGACGATGGGCGGCGCGGCCGGCATGATCGAGCTGGTCGGCGGGGCCCTGATCGTGGCCGGCCTGTTCACGCGGCCGGTGGCCTTCGTGCTGTCGGGCACGATGGCGGTCGCCTATTTCTATGCGCACTTCCCCCGGGGGTTCTTCCCCATCCTGAACGGCGGGGAACTGTCGGCCCTCTACTGCTTCGTGTTCCTGTACATCGCGGCGGCGGGCGGCGGCGCCTTGAGCCTCGACCGCATGCGGGGCGCCAAGGGCGGCTGACCGCACAAGAAAACCGCCGCACCGGCTACCCGATGCGGCGGTTTGTCGTTCAACGGATGGGCTGGCGGGTCAAGCAGCGTCGCCGAGCAGGCCGTGCGGGTCGTGCTTGCCGCCCGCCCGGATCGCCTTCCACACCTTCATGGGCGTGAGCGGCATGTCGATATGGGTCACGCCGTAATCCTTGAGCGCGTCGAGCACCGCATTGACCGCGGCCGGGCAGGCGCCGACGCAGCCGGCCTCGCCCGCCCCCTTGACGCCGAGCGGGTTCTTTTTCGTGGGCGCCCCCTCGTAATAGCCGATCTCCATGTTGGGGATCTCGTCGGCGTGGGGCAGGCCGTAGTCCATCAGCGAGCCGGTCACCAGCTGGCCCGTGTCCGGGTCGTACACGATGTCCTCCAGCAAGGCCTGGCCGATGCCCTGGGCGACGCCGCCCATGACCTGGCCGTCGGCCAGCATGGGGTTGATGATTTTCCCGAAGTCGTCCATCACCCAGTAGCCCAGGAAGCCGACGACGCCGGTTTCCGGGTCGACCTCGACGGCCGCCGCGTGTACCCCGTTGGGGATCGAGATGACGCCGCGTTCGAACACCGATGAATGGTCGAGGCAACCCGGCTCCATGCCGTCGGGCAGCTTGTCGGAGTCCAGCGAGGCCTCGATGACGTCGTTCATGGAGACCGAAGAGGCGCCGGCCTGGAACTGGCCGTCGGCGAATTCGACCTCCTCCGTCTCCGATTGCAGAAGGCGCGCGGCGACCGGCTTGGCAAGTTCGACGATCTCGTCCGCCGCCTGCTTGACGGCGTTGCCGCCGACCTCCATTCCGCGCGAGCCGCCGTGGCCGCCGCCCAAGGGCGTGGCCGTGGTGTCGGCCTGACGGAACTTGATGCGGTCCACGTCGACGCCCAGGTTGGCGGCCAGGATCTGCGCCAGGGCCGTTTCATGCCCCATGCCGGTGGACGAGGTTCCGACGGCCAGTTCGATGGAGCCGTCCTTGTTGAAGACGACGCCCGCGTGCTCCTTGGGCCCGCCGCCTGTGCATTCCAGGTAGGGGGCGATGGCGAAGCCGAACTTCCTGCCGGCGCCCTCCGCCTTGGCGCGCAGGGCGGCAAGGTCCGCCTTGTCGGCCATCTTCAGGGTTTCCTCGAACAGCAGCGGGAAATCGCCCGAGTCCACGTCCAGTCCCATGGGCGTTTTGTGCGGCAGCATCTCCGGCGGCATCAGGTTCTTGCGGCGCAGCTCGACCGGGTCGAAGCCCAGCGTGCGCGCCGCGTATTCGACGATGCGTTCCGTCTGGAACGTCGCCTCGGGCCGGCCCGCGCCCCGGTAGGGGTCCATGGGCGCGGTGTTGATGAACACCGCGCGGCCCCGGTAGTGCATGGCCGGGAAGTGGTAGGGGCCGCCTTGCGTGCGGGCCGAGCCGCCGGTGGGCGTGAACGGCCCGACGGTCCATGCATAGGCGCCGATGCCGCCGACGGTGCTGGTGCGCAAGGCCAGGAACCTGCCGTCCCTGGTCAGGGCCAGTTCCACGCGCGAGGTCTGGCCGCGGCCGTGGGTGTCGGACAGGAAACTTTCCGAGCGCGAGTTGATCCATTTCACCGGCCGGCCCAGGCGCCTGGCGGCGTAGAGGCAGAGGACCGGTTCCGGATAGCCCGAGTTCTTGGCGCCGAAGCCGCCGCCCACGTCGGGGGCGATGTGGTCGAGCTGTTCCTTCGCGATGTTCAGGACCTCGGCGAAGGTGTCGCGGTTGGCGTGCACGTTCTGCGACGCGTTCCACAGGGTGTACCTGTCCGAGCCCGCGTCATGGGCGGCGACGCAGCCGCGCGTCTCGATCGGCACGGCGGTGACCCGGTTGTTCAGGATGTCGAGGGAGACCACGTGGTCCGCCTCGGCAAAGGCCTTGTCCGTGCCGGCCTTGTCGCCCAGTTCGAAATCGATGCAGAGGTTGTTCGGGATGCCGTCCCACAGTTGGGGGGCGCCCGGCGCCAGCGCCTGCACCGGATCGACCACGGCGGGCAGTTCGTCGTAGTCGACCTCGACCGCCTCGGCCGCCGCTTGTGCCTGGCTCAGGGTCTCGGCGACGACCAGGGCCACCGGCTCGCCGACGTAGCGCACGCGGTCGATGGCCAGCGCGTGGCGCGGCGGCTCCTTCAGGGGCGTGCCGTCGGCGTTGGTCTTGACCGCCGACTTGGTGGGCATGGGCTTGAAGCCCTCGCGCTGCCAGTCGTCGCGGGTGACGACCAGAAGCACGCCCTCCATGGCCAGCGCCGCCGCGGTGTCGATGGACCTGATCGTCGCGTGGGCGTAGGGCGAGCGCACGACCACGGCCCGCGTCTGGCCGTCCAGGTTGATGTCGTCCACATAGCGGCCGCGCCCGGTCAGGAACCGCTGGTCCTCGAACCGCTTGAGGGAGTCGCCGATCTTTACGTTGCTCATCTCGTTCCCTCCCCTCAATCCCGGCCGTTGGCCCGGGCGACCGCACGGGCGGTCATGACGCCGATAAGATGCGCCCGGTAGGCGGCGTCGGCGTGCATGTCGGTCATCAGGTTGTCCTCCGGGATCGTGACGTCCCTCAGGGGAGCGGCCCTGAAGTCGTCGTTCAGCGCGTCTTCCAGGACGGTGACGCGGAACACGCCGTCCTGGCCGGCACCCGTCGCGGCGACGCGCACGCCGGATGCGGTCTTGGCCACGAACACGCCGACCAGGGCATAGCGCGAGGCCGGGTTCGGGAACTTGGCGTAGCCGGCCTTTTCCGGCACCGGGAATTTGACCGCCGTGATGATCTCGCCCGGCTCCAGGCTGGTCGCGAACATGCCGTCGAAATAGCCCCCGGCGGCCAGTTCGCGGCGGTCGGTGACCACCGTGGCGTTCAGGCCCAGCACGGCGGCGGGATAGTCGGCCGACGGGTCGTTGTTGGCGAGCGAGCCGCCGATGGTCCCCCGGTTGCGCACCTGCGCATCGCCGATGCCGCCCGCCAGGGTGGCCAGCGCCGGGATCGCGCGCCCGACGTCGTTCGACGCCGCGACGACGGCATGACGGGTCATGGCGCCGATGGTGACGGTGCCGCCGGAGACCGCGATGCCGTCAAGTTGCCAGACGGCGCCGAGGTCGATGACGTCCGTCGGCATGGCGAGCCCCTGCTTGAGCACCGGGATCAGCGTCTGCCCGCCCGCCATGTACATGGCGTCGTCGGCGTTGCCGTGGACGGCGACCGCGTCGGAAAGCGAGGCGGGCCGTGAATACGTGAAGTCTTCCATGTCGTCTCTCCTCAGCTCCGAAGCGCCTTGGCGCCGTCCAGGACGGCGGCGACGATGTTCTGGTAGCCCGTGCAGCGGCAGATGTTGCCTTCCAGGCCGTGGCGCACCTCGGTCTCCGTCGGCTCGGGGTTCTCGGCCACCAGCGCCATCGCGCGCATGATCATGCCGGGGGTGCAGAACCCGCACTGCAGGCCGTGGTGGTCCTTGAAGGCCTGCTGCATGGGGTTCAACCGGCCGTCCGGGGCCAGGCCCTCGATGGTCGTGATTTCGGCGCCGTCGGCCTGCACGGCCAGCATGGTGCAGCTTTTCACCGCCTTGCCGTTCAGGTGCACGGTGCAGGCGCCGCACTGGCTGGTGTCGCAGCCGATGTGGGTTCCGGTCAGCTTCAGGGTCTCGCGGATGAATTCGACCAGCAGGGTGCGGCCCTCGACGGACTTCGTGATCTGCTCGCCATTTACGGTCAGGGAAATTTCTGGCATGGCCCCCTCAAACCCCATGGATGGGCTTGTCTTGGATGTTTTTCGGATGAAAGGCGTCAACGCGCCTGCAAAAATTGTATACAAATCATATAACAGGACTCCTCCGGCAGGAAAACCCGCTAACAGGTTCAGATGCAAGTTACAGATCGAAATAACGATCCCGATCCGGCCCCTTCGGGGGTCACCGCCGTGGTGCTGGCGGCGGGACGCTCGACCCGCATGGCGCCGCTCAACAAGCTGACGGCCGACTACCAGGGGGCGGCGCTGGTCCGTCACGCGGCCGAGGCGGCCCTCGCGTCGCGGGCGGCGGAGGTTGTGGTCGTCGTCGGCCACGAGGCCGAGGCCGTGCGCGAGGCGCTTTCGGGGCTGGATGTGCGTTTCGTCGCCAATCCGGACTATGCGACGGGCCTGGCGTCCTCGGTCAAGGCCGGGATCGCCGCCGTGGCTCCGGGCGCGCGGGGCGCGGTGATCCTGCTGGGCGACATGCCGGGGGTCACGGCCGCCGTGGTCGATGCCCTGATCGGCGCGTTCGAGGGAACAGGCGGTCAACATATCTGCCGGCCGCGCCATGCCGGGCGGCCGGGCAATCCCGTGCTGTGGCCGTGCGCCCTGTTCGGCGAATTCGATGCGCTTTCCGGCGACGTCGGCGCAAAGCCGCTGCTGGCCCGCCATCGGGACGACATCCTGGGGGTGGACGTTGACAGCGACGCCATCCATATGGATATCGACACGCCCGCCGACCTCGGCGCCTGACCACTCCCGACATGACATTTCGAACATATCGAGGCATAAAGAGCCCACGATAAACGGAAGCCAACCCGAAGAAGGACTTGAACGACCCATGGACCTGAAGGAAGAACGCCGCATCGCCGCCCCGCGAGAGGCCGTGTTCGCGGCCCTGAACGACCCGGACATCCTGGCCAAGGCCATTCCCGGCTGCGAAAGCCTGGACAAGGTTTCCGACACGGAATTCGCCGCCGTGGTCACGGCCAAGGTCGGCCCGGTGCGCGCCAGGTTCAACGGTCAGGTCACGCTGTCGGACCTCAACCCGCCGGAAAGCTACACCATCACCGGCGAGGGCAAGGGCGGGGCCGCCGGTTTCGCCAAGGGCGGCGCCGTCATCCGCCTGGCCGAGGACGGCGACGGCACCCTGATGACCTACGAGGTCAGGGCCGACGTCGGCGGCAAGCTGGCGCAGCTCGGCGGCCGCCTGATCGAGGGCACGTCCCGGAAACTGGCCGGCGAGTTCTTCGAGAGCTTCGAGAGGCTGGTCGTCGAAGGCGCCGGCGGCGCCCCGGCGGAAGCCGCCCCGCGGCCGGCGCCCGCCGCGGCCGGGGCGCCCGCGGGCGGGCTGTGGATTCCCATTGTCGTGGCCGCCTTCGCCGCCGCCGCCTACCTGCTGTCGACCATGAAGCTGGTCGGCTAGAACGAAGAAGTGAATGGATGTTCCTCCCCCTCACCCAACTCCGGCCTGGCGCGGCGCTGCCCCTCCGGGTCTGCGTACCCCTCTCCCCCCTTCGAGGGGGAGAGGGTAGGGTGAGGGGGTGGTGAACCCAGCCTAGGATGGAGAAGCACCCTTGTCCCTGCCTGCCGGCGCATTGATTCCTTCCGACGACGTGTTCGACGCCGCCTTTTCCTGGCGCGACGCGGGTAAGCCCGTGGCGCTGGCGACCGTGGTCTCGACCTGGGGGTCGTCGCCGCGCCCGCCGGGCAGCCACCTTGGGGTCACCGCCGACGGCGAAATGACGGGCTCCGTGTCGGGCGGCTGCATCGAGGGCGCGGTGGTCAAGCAGGCGCTCGATGTCCTCGAGGGCGCCCCCGCCAAGGTCATGGAGTTCGGCGTCAGCGACGAACAGGCCTGGGACGTGGGCCTGGCCTGCGGCGGCTCGGTCACCGTCCTGGTGCGCGACTTCGCGCCGTCCGCCCCGCTCTACGCCCAGGCCCGCGCGGCCCTCGCCTCGGGCGAGACGTCCGCCCTGGTGACGAACCTGAAGGGCGGCGCGACGATGATGCTGGGCTCGGGCGACCTGCCCGACGCCGTCGCCGAGGCCGCGGAGAGGGCGCTGCGCGACGACAAGTCGCGGGCCTATTCGGGCGACGACGGCGATTGGTTCATCGAGGTCGTGGCGCCGCCGCGGCGGCTGATCGTCATCGGCGCCGTGCACATCGCCCAGGCCCTGGTGCCGATGGCGGCGATGGCCGGGTTCCGCGTCACCGTGGTCGACCCGCGCCGCGCCTTCGCGTCCGACGCGCGGTTCCCCGGCGTCGCCGTATGCACCGATTGGCCGGACGAGGCGCTGGACGAACTGAAGCCGGACGCGCGCACGGCCATCGTTACCCTGACCCACGATCCCAAGCTGGACGACCCGGCCCTGGAGAAGGCCCTGCAGTCCCAGGCTTTCTACATCGGGGCGCTCGGCAGCAAGCGGACCCAGGCCAAACGGGTCGAGCGCCTGACCGCCGCCGGGTTCGATGACGCCGCCATCGGGCGCATCCACGGGCCCATCGGCCTGCCCATCGGGGCGCAGTCGCCGGCGGAAATCGCCGTCAGCATCCTGGCCGAGATCGTCGCCCGGATGCGCCGCGGCCCGGAATAGGCGGCGGGCCCGTGCTGTCGCACAGCGATCAGTTTCCCGCCGTGGCCTCGGGCCTGGCCGGAACCTATCTGGACAATGCGGCGACGACTCAGATCGCGGCCTCCGTGCTGGCCCGCATGGCGGCCTTCGAGACCGCCGGCCGGGCCAACGTGAAGCGCGGCATCTATCCGCTGGCGATCCAGGCGACCCAGGCCTTCGAGGGGGCCCGCGCGGCCGTGGCGCGCTATCTGGGGGCCGGCGACTCCAACGAGGTCGTGTTCACCTCGGGCGCCACGGCGGCCGTCAACCTTGTGGCGCACGGCTTCGGCGCCGGGCTCGCGGCGGGCGACGAGATCATCGTCGGCGAAGGCGAACACCACGCCAATATCGTGCCCTGGCAGATGCTGCGCGACCGCGCGGGTGTGGTCCTGAAGGTCCTTCCCGTTGACGACCGGGGCTATCCCCGTATCGACGCCCTGGCCGGCCTGATCACGGAGCGCACCCGGCTGATCGCCGTGACCCATGCCTCCAACGTCACGGGTGCGGTGACGGATGTTGCGGCGATCTGCGACATGGCCCGCGCCAAGGGCGTGCGCGTGCTGGTCGACGGCGCGCAGATGGCCGCCCACGGCGCCGTCGACGTGACGGCGCTGGGTTGCGATTTCTATGTCGTCACCGGGCACAAGATGTTCGGACCCACGGGCGTCGGCGTGCTGTGGGCGCGGGCCGAGGTGCTGGACGCCATGGCGCCGTTCATGGGCGGCGGTGAGATGATCCGCCGCGTCACCTTCGAGGAAACGACCTACGCCCCGCCGCCCCACCGGTTCGAGGCCGGAACCCCGCCGGTGACCCAGGCCATCGGCCTGGGCGCGGCGGCGGACATGCTTCTGGCGACGGACTGGCCGGAGGTCCGCTCCCGTGAATGGAACCTTCTGGGCGGTCTCATGGACGTCCTGGACGCCCGCGACCGCGTCACCGTGATCGGGCCCGGGGCCGACGACCGGCGGCTGCCCATCCTGTCCTTCACCGTGGCGGGGGCCCATCCCCACGACCTGTGCGAACTGATGGGGGCCAGGGGCGTCGCGTTGCGCGGCGGTCACCACTGCGCCCAGCCGCTGATGGACCGTTTCGGCGTCGAGGCGACGACGCGGGCGAGCCTCGCCCTCTACAACACGCCGGCCGACGTGGACGCCTTCTCGGACGCCCTCGACCATGCGCTGACGGTCCTGTCATGAGCGGGACCGACGACCTCTACGACGCGCGCATCAAGCAACTGGCCGCCCGGACGGCCGGTCTGGGGCCGCTCGAACACGCCCACTGCCGGCACGAGGCCGACAATTTCCTGTGCGGCGACCGGGTGACCGTCGAGGTCGAACTGGACGGCGGTGCCGTCAAGCGCGTGGGCGGCAGGGTGCGCGGCTGCCTGCTGGTGCAGGCGGCGGCGGCGCTCATCGGCGAGACCGCGCCGGGGCTCGACCGCGCGGCGGCGATGGACGGAATCCGCCACGCCAGGGCCCTGATGGCCGACGGAACGCCGGCGACCGGGGCGTGGGAAGGCCTCAACGCCTTCACGCCGGCGCACGGCCTCAAGCATCGGCACGATTGCGTGCTGCTGCCGTTCGAGGCGTTGGAGGCCTGCCTCGGCGGGATTTCCGGCGCGCAACCCCGATAACCTATGCCGGCGGAAAGTTACGCTTCGCCGCGCGGCGGCCCCGCCCCGCCGGCGATATCCCGTTCGATCGCGGCCGCCGACCGGAAGGCGTTTTTGGCGCGGCATTCAATTCCCTTACACTGGGGGAAGGGAGGCTCCACGCCAGAGAGACGGCGCGCCCCGCACGTTCTGCACACCTCCCACCCGGCGTTTCGAATCTTGCGCGCCATCAGCCGGAAGTAGTCGGACGTGTGCTTGGGATGATCGAAATCCGTCACCATTCGAGGTGATCCTTGATCTGAGCCCGGCGGGCGATGCCTCAGACGACGGCGTGCAACCGTTCGAGGAAGCGGCTGACTTCCGTCTCGCACACCGTCGACTGCTTGGCCAATTCGCCGGAGGCGCTCTGCACCTCCATTGCCGCCGAGCCCGTCTCCCGCGCTCCCTGCATCACCAGGGCGACATTGCGCGTGACCTCCGCCGTGCCGGCGGCCGCCTGTTCCACGTTCACGGCGATTTCCCTGGTCGCGGCATCCTGTTCCTCGACCGCGGCGGAAATGGCGGTCGAGGTTTCCTCGATGCGGCCGATCGTCCGGTTGATCTCGCCGACCGCCTGGACCGTTTCGTCGGTCACGGAGCGGATGTTCTCGATCTGCTGGGCGATTTCATCCGTCGCCCGCGCGGTCTGGTTCGCCAGGTTCTTAACTTCCGCGGCGACCACGGCGAAACCCTTGCCCGCCTCGCCGGCGCGGGCTGCCTCGATCGTGGCGTTGAGGGCCAACAGGTTGGTCTGGTTGGCGACGTCGGTGATCAGCTTCAGAACCTCGCCGATGCGGCGCGATGCCTCGGTCATTTCGACGATCTTTTCGTCCACATGGCGCGCTTGCGCGACGGCGGCCTTCGCCACGTCGGACGAGTTGCTGACCTGCCGGCCGATTTCCGAGATCGAGTTCGACAATTCCTCGGCCGCCGCGGCGACCATCTCCACGTTGACCGACGCCTGTTCCGCCGCCGCGGCCACGGCGGCCGCCTGCTCGCTGGTCGATCCCGCCGTTGCGTTCATGCTGCCGGCCGAGGATTCAAGCTCGGTCGATGCGGCGGAAACGGTTTCCGAGACGGCCTGCATGGTGGAGTCGAATTCGTCGACCACCTTGCGGAACGACACGATGCGGTCCTCCATGGACTGGGTCGCGGCGTTGATGGCGCGGCTGGCGCTCAGGTAGGAACCGACCATCCCTTTTTCCTGGATGCGCCGGAAATATTTGTTCCTGCTTACATAGTCCAAAGCGGCCGTGGACTCGCGGACATAGGCGTCGGCCCGGTCGATCAGGCGGTTGATGGCGCGGCAGAGTCCCGCCGCCTCGTCGTTCATGCCGTCGATACCGGTGATGCGGGCCTCGAAATCGCCGTTGGCAACGGCCTCGCAGACCCGGCGGGCCTTGTCCATCACGCGGTCCTGGTTGCGGTTGATCGTGAACATTAGCATCTTCGCTCTCCGCCTCCCCCCCTGGGGTTGATGGATCGCGCCGGCGGTGCCGGCAACGTACTCGGACGCACCTTTACAGCGTCGCGATGAACTCGTCGTAGGCGACGCCCTTGCCTTGCAGCAGTTCGGTGATGTCACCGAAAGCCGCGTTCATGCCTTCCTTCCGGTTGGCGAAACTCTCTTCCTTATTCCGCAGCGTCGCGTAGAGGGGGATGATGGTGCCCTCCAGTATCCTGCGGTCGGGCACCCGGCGGTTGGAATGGTAGCCGATGATTTCCCCGGCGGCGTCGCGGCTCGGCGTCACGTGGGCGAACACCCAGTAGTGGTCACCGTTCTTGCAGCGGTTGAGCACGTAGGCAAAGATTTCGCCGCCGGCGGTGATGGTGTCCCACAACAGCTTGAACACGCAGCGGGGCATTTGGGGATGGCGGATGAGGCTGTGCGGCTGCCCCAGAACCTCGCGCTCGGTGTAGCCGGCGATGTTCAGAAAGACATCGTTGGCATAGGTGATATAGCCCTTCAGGTCGGTCTTCGAGACGATGATCTCGTCATCGCGAAAGAACGCCTCCTTGCCGGTAACGAAATCTGCCGCTGGCATCTTCATATCTCCTGTTCCCAAAGGCCACCCTTCTACCCCACGGGACGAGACTTTTCCGGGCCGTCGGGGCGATGCGGTCGGTCTTGGCATACGCCGCAGCCTCTCCGGCTCACATACATCATTAGGCAGTTCCGCCGGACCGCGCATTGATATCGGTCAACTTGTTGACAACCTGCCGATCGGGTGTTGTCACGGCCGCGCGGCCGGTCGTGACCGGATACCGCCGATGCTCAGTCACGCACCGCGTGCAAAAAACCGAAACCCCGCAGCTGAGGGTCGAACGCCCTGCGTTGCGGGCCCGTCAGCTCGGTAACCTGTCTGTCCTTGATCGAGAAACCGACCTCCGACATATAACGCTCCCACGTGTGGGGGAACCAGAACACGGGCCTGTTCGCCACCTGCACGACGAGCGAATGATCGGCCGGGACATCCGACACCGGATGGTCCATGAAGTCGTAGATCAAAAACTGATCGGTCAGCCGCGCCGCCTTCCGAAGGGCTTCGCGGACGAGGTCCGGCTTGATCATCACGAAGACGACGCTGGCAAACAGCAACGTGAATCGAGAGTCCGCGAACGGCGCTTCATCCATTCGAATGAAATCCTCGATATCGCCCTGGTGCATCGTCTTGCCGGGGTGCTTTTTCCTGAAGTCCTCGACGAGCAGCGGAAGGCATTCGAACCCGACGTAGCGGATCCGCGGTTCGGGGTATCGCGTCGCGATGCGCTCGATCGCCGTGCCGTTGGCGCCGCCGATCTCGAGCATGGAGAACTCTCCGGTTTCGCTCACGTCCGCGTAGATTTCCCGGAGCCTTTGCGTGGTTCCCGCCGAATAGGGGCTGTTGCCCCGGCTTTGATCTCCCACGATCTGCCGCTTGATTTCCGGCGTGAACTCGGCGTTGAAGCGCGTTTTCCAGAACGCGAGATTATGTTGGTAGACCTGGTCGACGAGCCCGTTTTGAACGGCGATGAACTTGCGGCCGACGTCGTCTGAGTGCAGTACCGTTACTTGAGCGTCCATCTGGCTTGCCTCTCCTCCACGCGATGCGCGAGCACAATGGGAGATAGGTTGCGGACCGATACCTTACGCCCGCGGTGTCGATCCGCCCGGGAACCGGGAACGACGGACGTGGGCGCCGCCGCGGGACCGCTTCGCGCGACGTATCGATAGCACAGGATGCCGTGTTATGGAAAAGGCGGCACGGTGCCGGTCGGCAAGCGGCGGCGGGCAAAGCCGCCCGCTGGATCACGATAACGTTATTTCTGGCGCCGCCGTCGGTATCTGATACTTTCCGCCATCGCATTCGACCATCGGGAGGAAGAACGAAAATGTCGATTCTGCGTTTATTGGCGGCTGCCGTACTGGTGGCCGGTGGCGTCCTGGTCGCGGCGGCGGGTCCGGTTTCCGCGAAGGACAAGGTCCATTACCTCGCCGTGCATGTCGACGACAGCAATCCGGCGACGATGAATCTGGCCCTGAACAACGTGCAGAACGTGCGCACGTACTATGCCTCGAAGGGGGAGAAGGCGATCGTCGAGGTTGTCGCCTACGGTCCGGGCCTGAAGATGTACATGGCCGATTCTCCTGTGAAGGCGCGGATCGAAACGATGGCGCTTGAATCGTCGGAGGTGCAGTTCTCCGCCTGCGCCAACACGCATCGCAAGATGTCGGAGAAGGCGGGCAAGGACATCCCCTTGCTGGTGGAGGCGAAGATGGTGCCGTCGGGCGTCATCCGCCTGATCGAACTGCAGGAAGGCGGTTACAGCTACCTGCGTCCGTAGCCGCCGGGGCGTTCTACATCAACGCCCGCTGCTCGAGCCGCGCGCGGTCCGGGATGGCGAGGCCCCTGTCCGTGCGCACGACGATGTCGTCGTCGCGCAGGCGGCCCAGGATGCGCGACACGGTCTCGCGCGAGGCGCCGATCATGTTGGCGAAGTTCGTCTGGGTCGGCACGGGGAACACCAGATAGCGCCTGGGGTCGTTGGGGTCCGGTTCGGCCATGCGGATCAGTTCCATGCAGACCCGCTGCTCCGCCCCCAGAAGGCTGACGTCCGCCAGCCGCTCGTCACCCAGGCGGATCACCGCGGCAAGGCGTTTGAGAAGCGCCATGGCCAGGTCCGGATTGCCGGTCACCAGATCGAGGAAGGTCGGCCCCGGCACGGCGCCGACGGTACAGCGCGTGATGGTGCAGACCCAGGCCGAGCGTGGCAGGCCGTCGATGGCGGCCAGTTCGCCGAACACGTCGCCGTCC
Source organism: Rhodospirillales bacterium CG15_BIG_FIL_POST_REV_8_21_14_020_66_15 (assembly GCA_002781745.1). Classification (GTDB taxonomy): domain Bacteria; phylum Pseudomonadota; class Alphaproteobacteria; order Rhodospirillales; family Casp-alpha2; genus UBA1479. The sequence goes on along the minus strand of PFFW01000147.1, from coordinate 28,694 downwards.
TTGAGCGCGGCGTAGGACACGGCGCGGCCGGATTCGGAATAGTTCAGCACATGGGCGGTGCCCGAGATCAGGAAATAGACGCTGGAATATTCCTCGCCCCGCTCGATGATCTTCTCGCCCGGGCCGAACTCAATCCACCGGCACTGGCGTTCCAGCCCCGCCAGTTCGTCCGGGTTCAGGCAGGCCAGCAGCGGAACGCCGCCCAGGTTGTGCGCGGTGTTGGCCGGACTGCGTTGACCCATTCGTCCATCCCCCGTTATTGGGCCACAACCGTCGGCGGCGCGGCCGGGGCACAAGGATAAGGCGCGAAAGCCGACCTGTTCAACGCAGAAATCGCGGAACGGGCGACCCTGCCGCCCCCGCCGTCAGTGGCAGGGCGGCGCGAAGGCGCGGCGCGGCGTTCCCCGGGGCGGGTCCGGTGTGTCCTTGCGGCGGGAATCCGGGGCCGTCCCGGTGGACGGCGGCAGATCGTCGTCATCCATCAGGATGCGTTCGGCGGCGCCGTCCAGATCCTCGAACTGGCCCGACTTGAGCGCCCAGAAGAACGCCCCCAGCCCCAACAGGCCGAGGAACAGGGCGGCGGGGATCAGGTAGATCAGGACATCCATTGACGGGCTCCTACCTCACGAGCTTGAGGCGCAGGGCGTTGAGCGTCACCAGGATCGAGGACGACGACATGGCGACGGCGGCGACCAGCGGCGTCGCCAGCCCGGCGACGGCGATGGGCACGGCGATCACGTTGTAGAGGAGCGCCAGCGCGAAGTTCTGCTTCACGTGCCGGGTGGCGGCGCGGGCGACGGCGACGGCCTCGGCCACGGCGGCGAGCGAGCGGCCCTGGAACACCATGTCGGCGGCGGTCTGGCTGATGTCGGCGGCCGAGGACGGCGACAGCGAGGCATGGCCCGCCGCCAGCGCCGGGGCGTCGTTCAGGCCGTCGCCCACCATCAGCACCTTGCGTCCCCGGGCGGCCAGGTCCTTCAGGCGCCGGACCTTGGCGTCCGGCGGGCGCTGCGCGCGCCATTCGGGGATGCCCAGTTCGTCCGCCACGCCGCGCACCACGTTCTCGCGGTCGCCGGACAGCAGTTCGACCGCAAGGCCCATGGCCTTGATCCGGTCGATGGCGTCGCGCGCGTCGTCGCGCAGGGTATCGGCGAAGGCGAAGCGGACCGGCGCGTCGCCGCCGGCGGCGAGCCAGAACTCGGGTCCGGCCGGGCCGCCGGATGCCGCGGCCGTCCCTTCGGCGCGGCACCAGGAACGGCTGCCGAGACGCACCGGCCGACCGTCGGCAACGGCGGACAGGCCCTGTCCGGGGATTTCCTCCACCTCGCGCAGGTCGACGGCGTGGGTGGCGGAATCCGAAGCGGCCTTGACCAGGGCGCGGGCCAGCGGATGGCGGCTGCGCGCGGCCAGGGCGGCCGCAAGGCGCAGGGTGTCGGCCGGAATGTCGCCGCCGTTGACCAGGGCCGGCTCGCCCAGGGTCAGGGTGCCGGTCTTGTCGAACACCACGGTGTCGCATTGGGCGACCCGCTCCAGCCCGTCGGCGGCCTTGACCAGCACGCCCCGCTGCAACAGGCGGCCCGAGGCCACGACCTGCACGGCGGGCACGGCCAGGCCCAGGGCGCAGGGGCAGGTGATGATCAGCACGGCGACGGCGGTCATCAGGGCGGGTTCCCACTGGCCCAGCGCGACGAACCAGCCGATGAAGGTGCCGGCGGACAGGATGTGCACGGCGGGGGCGTAGATGCGCGCCGCCCGGTCGGCGAGCCGCACGTATCTGGCGCGGCCCTGTTCGGCGGCCTCCATGAGGCGCACGATCTCGGCCAGCAGCGTCTCCTCGCCGGCGGCGGTGATGCGCACCTCGACGGGGCCGGTCAGGTTGAGCGTGCCCGCATAGACGGCATCGCCGGTCCCGGCCGCGCGCGGCAGGCTTTCCCCGGTGACCAGCGAGCTGTCCAGGTCCGTGCGGCCCGAGACGATTTCGCCGTCCGCGGCCAGGCGTTCGCCCGCGGCGACGGCAAGCACCATGCCCGGGGCGAGGTCCGCCGTGGCGACGGCGCGGTGCCGGCCGCCGGCGTCGACGACCATGGCGGTCGCGGCGCGCAGGCCGAGCAGCCGCGTCGCCGCCGAGCGCGCCTTGGTCCTGGCCCGGCGGTCGAGGTAGCGGCCGATCAGCAGGAAGAACAGGAGCGTCACCGAGGCGTCGAAATAGGCGTGCTCGGCGCCCTTCATGGTCTGTTGCAGGCTCATGCCCGCGGCCAGGATCACGGCGAGGGAGATCGGCACGTCCATGTTGAGCGCGCGCGACGCCAGGGCCGAGGCGGCCGACTTGAAGAACGGCATGCCCGCGTAGACCACGGCGGGCAGGGCGATCAGCGCCGAGACCCAGTGGAACAGGTCGCGGGTCGCCCCGCCCATGCCCGAGACATGCCCCGACCACACGGAAACGCTCAGCAGCATCACGTTGGCGGCGGCGAACCCGGCCACGGCCATGGCCTTGAGCAGGCGCTTGTCCTCGGCCTCGCCGCCGTCCTCCAGCCTGGCCGGGTCGAACGGGCGGGCGGGGAAGCCCAGGTTGGCGACCGCCTCGGTGATCGCGTCGGGTGTCGTTGCGCCCGGCAGCCAGTCGACGCGCAGCCGCTTGGTCGACAGGTTCACGCGCGAGGCGACGACGCCCGGCGTCTCGGCCAGCGTGCCCTCGATGCGCTTGATGCAGCCCGCGCAATGGACGTTCTCGACCATCAGATGGAGGGTTTCCGGCGGCGCCGGGGCGGCCTCGGCGGCGACGTTCAGCGCAAGGGCGGCGGCCTGGGCCTGGGTCATTTGACGCCTCCGGCCTGGATCTCGTGCAGCATGCGGTAGGTGCGGCCGTCGGCCGCCCCGGCGGTGACGTCGACGGTCCAGCGACCGAGGGCCGGCAGGCGGACCAGGGCCGCGTAGAGGCCCGGGCGGTCCTCGGTCAGCGTGGTCTCGAAGGCCAGGCCCTCGCCGAGCGGGCGGCTCAGCCGCACCTTGGCGGCCAGTCCCGCGAGGGGGCCGTGCGGGCCGGTCATGGTCAGGCTGAGGACCCGCGTGCCCTTGGGCGTGGCGGCGCCCAGGCCGACGTGCGAGCGCCAGCCCATGGCGTCCTGCCGCGCGGCGCCTTCCAGGGTCTTGTTGTAGGCCAGACCCTCCTCGTAGGCCTTCTGGGTCGTCAGGCCGGGCCAGCTGTCGAGGGCGAAATAGACGAAGGACAGGTTTACGGCGACGATGACCCCGAAGAAGGACACGGCCCATATCAGCACCGTCCGGCCGGTGATCGGCCGCGGGGCGGATCGCGTCATGCCGGTCATCGGCCCGGCCCCCGGAACAGGCTGTTGTAGGCGGCGGTCTGGCCCGTGTTGATCTCCCGCAGCACGAAGCGCAGGTCGGCGGCATCGCTCTTCAGGGTGCCCGGCGGCACGGTGACCAGCAGGCGGAAGGACTGCAGACGGTCCGGCTTCACGGTGAAGTAGGGATCGGGGCTGTCGCCCATGTCTTCCGAGCCGACGACCTTCAGCCTGGCGCCCGGCAGGCCGACGGCGTGCAGGGTCAGGGTGCGCTGCTCGCGCGCCTTGTTGAGGATCTTGAAGGTATAGCCGTTGCGCAGCGCGCCGTCCGACAGCGTCGTGTAAAGCGGGTTGCGGTCGTGGATCACGTTGATGTCCAGGTCGGCGCGGGTCAGCAGCACGTAGAGCATGCCGAGGCCGATCAGCGACCACAGGGCGAAATAGAACAGGGTGCGCGGCCGCAGCAGGCGCAGCCTGGTTTCCTTGCCCTCGCGCCGGCGCTGGTCGTTGGCGACGGAATCGTAGTCGATCAGGCCGCGCGGCCGGCCGATCTTGGACATCACGTCGTCGCAGGCGTCGATGCACAGCGCGCAGGTGATGCATTCGAGCTGCTGGCCGTCGCGGATGTCGATGCCCTGCGGGCACACGACGACGCAGGCCTTGCAGTCGATGCAGTCGCCGCGCCGGGTCCAGTCGGCGTTCTTTTCGAACGGCCGGCGCGGTTCGCCCCGGTCGGCCCGGTAGGTGACCGTCAGGCTTTCCTCGTCCATCATCGCCGCCTGGATGCGCGGCCACGGGCACATGTAGGTGCAGACCTGTTCGCGCATGAAGCCGCCCAGGGTGAAGGTGGTGAAGGTCAGCACGCCCACGGTGGCGTAGGCGACGGTCGGCGCCTGCAGGGTCGCCAGGTCGTGCAACAGGGTCGGCGCGTCGGCGAAATAGAACACCCAGGCCCCGCCCGTGCCCATGGCGATGGCCAGCCAGGCCACGTATTTGGTCATGCGCTTCATGGCCTTGGACGCGGACATCGGCTCCTTGTCCAGGCGGATGCGGGCGGAACGGTCGCCCTCGACGAAGCGCTCGACCCAGATGAACAGGTCCGTCCACACGGTCTGCGGGCAGGTATAGCCGCACCAGGCGCGGCCGACGACCGAGGTGACCAGGAACAGGCCCAGGCCGGCCATGATCAGCAGGCCGGCGATGTAATAGAACTCCTGGGGCCAGATCTCGATGAAGAAGAAATAGAAGCGGCGGCCGGGAATGTCGACCAGGACGGCCTGGTCCGGGGCGCCCGGCCCGCGGTCCCAGCGCAGCCAGGGCGTGATGTAGTAGATGCCCAGCGTCACCGCCATCACCCACCACTTGAAGGTGCGGAAGAAGCCGTAGGCCCGGCGCGGATGAATCCTCTTGCGCGGCGCATAGAGCGGCGGCCGCGTCTCCTTCCTGTTGACGGGCTCGACGTCGTAATCCCGGATGTCCGGCGCGTCGATGGCCGAGTCCATCATGCTGCCCATGTTCTGCATGTCTTACCCCAAGGGCCGGCCCCCTCCCGGGCCGGCGGTTGCTCCTCGAACGTGGTTACTTGCCGCCGCCCAGCGAGTGGACGTAGATCGCAAGCTGCTTGACCGTCGCCGCGTCCAGGTGACGGCCCCAGGCCGGCATCACGCCGCGCCGGCTGTTGGTGATGGTTTCGACAAGCGTCGCCTTGTCGCCGCCGTACAGCCAGATGGTATTGTTCAGGGCGGGCGCCCCGAATTCGGCGCTGCCTTCACCGGCCGGACCGTGGCAGGCGGCGCAATTCTCGGCGAAGATCGCCTGGCCGCGCACCGCCGGCTGACCGCCCGGGCCGCTGCCCGAGAGGGCCATGACGTATTCCGCGACGTCGCTGATCTGTGCCTTCGTCAGGATTTGGTCACGCCCGAACGCGGGCATGTCGGACGCGCGGGCCTGTTCGTCCTCGGTGTTTCGCACGCCGTGGGTGATCGTGTAGGCAATGGCGTCCACGGTGCCGCCCCAGATCCATTCGTCGTCGTTCAGGTTGGGAAAGCCCTTGAAACCCTGGGCGCCCGAACCGTGGCACTGCGTACAGTTGACGGCGAAGGCCGAGCGCCCGCCGGCCAGCGCAAACTCGCGCAGGCTCGCTTCGGTGCGGATCTGCTCCAGCGGCGCCTTGCGGATGCGTTCCAGCTGGCCCGCCATTCCCGCGTTGGCGGTTTCGATTGCCTTGGCGACGTCGCCGCGCGACGAATAGCCGAACATGCCCTTGGTGTGGGTCGAGACCAGCGGCCAGGCGGGATAGACCACCCAGTAGCCGATGGACCAGATGACGCAGGCCCAGAATATCCACTGCCACCAGCGCGGCAGGGGGTTGTCCAGTTCGCGGATGCCGTCCCATTCGTGGCCGGTCGTCTCGACACCGGAAAACTCGTCGACATGCCGGCCGTGGGATTTGCCTTGATCAGACATGCTTAGTCCTCCTTGAACGGGATTTGTGCGGCGTCCTGGAACTTCTTCTTGGCGCCGGGCCGGAAGGCGTAGATCAGGACGCAGGCGAACAGGATCACCAGATAGGCGAGGCCCCAGGTTTCGGCGAACATGGCGACCTGTTCGAAGGTCGTGCCGGTGGTTTGCATGGCGCGGTCCTCCTAGCGATAGTTGTCTTCGGCCTTGTAGGCCTTGAAGTCGACCATGGTGCCGAGCACCTGCAGATAGGCGATCAGGGCGTCCATTTCCGTCGGCGCGCCGGGTTGCGCGTCGAAGTCGCGGGCCTGGGCGCCGGGATAGCGCTTCCGCAGGGCCTCGACGCCGTCGCCGTCCGGGTTGACCTGGGCCTCGACGTCGGCCTTGGCGGCGGCGATCATGGCGTCGTCGTAGGGCACGCCGACCATCCTGTTGGCCGCCAGATGGTCCGGGAGGTCCGCGTACCTGAGCGGCGTATTCGCCAGGAACGGGTAGCCCGGCATGATCGATTCGGGCACCAGCGAGCGCGGATCGACCAGATGCGTCTTGTGCCATTCGTCGGAATACTTGCCGCCGACCCGCGCCAGGTCGGGCCCCGTGCGCTTGGAGCCCCACTGGAACGGGTGGTCGTACATGCTTTCCGCGGCCAGCGAATAATGGCCGTAGCGTTCCACCTCGTCGCGGAACGGGCGGACCATCTGCGAGTGGCAGTTGTAGCAGCCTTCGCGGATGTAGATGTTGCGCCCGGCCAGTTCCAGCGGGGTGTAGGGCCGCACGCCCTTCACCTTCTCGATGGTGCTTTCCAGGTAGAACAGCGGCGAAATTTCGACGATGCCGCCGATGGAAACCACGACCAGGATGCCGATCAGCATCAGGATCGAGTTCTTTTCCAGTTTCCCGTGATCGAACATGACGTTCTCCTTGCCGCGTCGGCGTTATTCGGCGGGGGCCGGCTGTGATGCCGCCGGCGCGGGTTCGTAGGGACGCTCGTCGCGGATGCGGCCCTGCGTGGTCCGGTACACGTTCCAGGCCATGACCAGGGCGCCGGTGACGTAGAGCAGGCCGCCGAGCGCGCGGATGACGTAGAAGGGATGCATGGCGTCGACGGTTTCGGCGAAGGAGTATTCCAGGAAGCCGAGCGCGTCGTAGGCCCGCCACATCAGGCCCTGCATGATGCCCGACACCCACATGGAGGCGGCGTAGAGCACGATGCCCACGGTCGCCAGCCAGAAGTGGACGGACACCAGGCGCAGCGAATACAGCCGCTCCGAGCCGTACATGCGCGGCGCCAGGTAGTAGATGGCGCCGAACGACACCATGCCGACCCAGCCCAGGGCACCGGAATGCACGTGGCCGATGGTCCAGTCGGTGTAGTGGCTGAGGCCGTTGACCGCCTTGATCGACATCAGCGGGCCTTCGAAGGTCGACATGCCGTAGAACGCGACGGAGATCGCCAGCAGGCGCAGGATCGGGTCCGTGCGCAGCTTGTCCCAGGCGCCCGACAGGGTCATCAGGCCGTTGATCATGCCGCCCCAGGACGGCATCCACAGCATGACCGAGAAGGTCATGCCGAGCGTCTGCGCCCAGTCGGGCAGGGCCGTGTAGTGCAGGTGGTGCGGGCCGGCCCAGATGTAGAGGAAGATCAGCGACCAGAAGTGCACGATCGACAGCCGGTAGGAATAGACCGGGCGTTCGGCCTGCTTGGGCACGTAGTAGTACATGATGCCGAGGAAGCCGGCGGTCAGGAAGAAGCCGACCGCGTTATGGCCGTACCACCACTGGGTCAGGGCGTCCTGCACGCCGGAGAACAGCACGTAGCTCTTGGTCGAGGTCAGGCTGACCGGCACCGTCAGGTTGTTGACGATGTGCAGCATGGCGATGGTCACGATGAACGCCAGGTAGAACCAGTTGGCGACATAGATGTGCGGTTCCTTGCGGCGCCACAGGGTGCCCAGGAAGACCAGCAGGTAGACCACCCAGACGACGGTCAGCCACAGGTCCACGTACCATTCCGGTTCGGCGTATTCCTTGGACTGGGTGACGCCCAGGACGTAGCCGGTGGCGGCCATGACGATGAACAGCTGATAGCCCCAGAACACGAACCAGGGCGCCCAGCCGCCGGCGATGCGCGCCTGGCAGGTGCGCTGGACCACGTGGAACGAGGTCATCAGCAGCGCGTTGCCGCCGAACGCGAAGACCACCGCCGAGGTGTGCAGCGGCCGCAGGCGGCCGAAGTTGGTCCAGGGCAGGTCGAAGTTCAGCACCGGAAAGGCGAGCTGCAGGGCGATCACCAGGCCGACGGTGAAGCCGACGACGCCCCAGAAGGTCGTCGCGACGACGCCCGCGCGGACGATGGCGTCGTTGTAGTTCACGCCGCCGGGCACCGCCTTGGCGGGGCCGCCGGTGTCGCCGTTGCGGCCGATGATCCAGAACACGCCGATCGCCGCGAACGCCGCGATCAACAATCCGTGGCCGTACATGACCGAATCCGCCGCGCCGGCGGCGAGGGCCAGTCCCAACAGGCCGATCAGGCCCAATGGCAGGAAAATGAGAAAAGACATGATTCCGCCTCTATCGATTGCAAACAGCCTGCTTACCGTCCGGACCGGCCCGGCGGCGTTCTTATAACTCTCCTCCATTCCTACAGAATTCGCCCTGCGGACATATTGACCTACGTCAACAAATTGCCCCGTGCGGCAGGAATTTGTTGCGGTGCACGCAGACCTCAGGCATGCGTCCGTATCCCCGCCGCCAAAATACAATATATTAATGTATAATCAAGCGTCCGTTCCGGAGGGGGGGGAAGAAAAAAGGCCCCGCGTCGCCGCGGGGCCGAATTTCAGCAAGTGGATTTGGGGAGGGAAGCTAAGCTTAGGCGGCCTTGAACTTGGAAGCGGTTTCGAAGGCCTTGGCGACCTGCGCCTGGATCGGCGCGAACAGGTCCTTGGCGACGTCCTGGTAGAGGGCGACGGCTTCCTTGGCCATGGCCTGGGCCTTCTTCTGTTCGGCGGTGATCAGCTCGGCCTGAAGCTTCATCAGCTCGGACGGGTCGGTGACCGACATCGCCTTGAACATGGCGGAAACCCGGTCTTCGGCGATCTCCGTCGCCTGGGCGCGGGTCAGTTCCTCGATCTTGTTCAGGTTGGCGGCCGCGGCCTTGGTGGCGCTGACGGCGGTTTCGAAATTCTCGCGGTAGGCCGTGACGGCCTGTTCGAACCCTTCGACGGCCGCGGCACGGGCCTTGTCGGCCTCGACCTGGGCGGCGCCGGCGAGCTTTTCCTGCTGCGCCTTGGCGGTGTTCACGGCTTCGAGAATGGTATCGCGAACCGGGGCGAAGGGGTCGGTGTTGATGGTGGTTTTCTTGGTAGCCATTGTCCTGATCTCCTTGATCCTAATCTAGGCATTAAGGGTTCGAGCGGGCGGCCCGCTCATCGGCACCGCCCTCTGTTTTGCTGCGATGCAACATAGCTAATATGCCCAAGCGTTCCCCTGTCGTCAAGAGATTTTTTGTGCAGTGCACAAATTTTCAGAAGGGCGGATTTCCGGGGCCTCGCGGGGATTTCCGGCGACGCGGCGCTTGATCGCCGGCGCCGGCGGGGCCTAAATGGCGGCGGGGGCAAGACCGCGATTCAATCCTCGGGAGGATCTCCGATATGTCTTTGAAAGCCGTTCTCTGGCGCCCCATGTACGATCCGGGCGGCCATGACCTTCTGCGCGCAAACGGGATCGAGCCCGTCGTCGTCGACAGCGCCGACGCCGCGCCGGTCAAGGCGGCGCTCGGCAACGCCAACGCGCTCTGGGTGCGCACGCCGGAACGGGTGAGCGCCGAGGTCATGGACGCCGGGCCGGGCCTCGCCGTGATCTCGACCTCGGGCTTCGGCACCGACAACATCGACATTCCGGCGGCGACCGAACGCGGCATCCTGGTGGTCAACCATCTGGGCTTCGGCCGCACGCCCGTGGCCGAGCATACGGTGATGCTGCTGCTGGCCTGTTTGAAGCAACTGACCTGGGGCGACCGCGCGGCGCGCGACGGCACGGCCTGGGCGCAGCGCCAGGGGCTCCAGGTCTACGAATTGGAAGGCCGCACGGTCGGCATCGTCGGCCTCGGCTATATCGGCGCGGAACTGGCCAAGAAACTGCGCCTCGCCTTCAACTGCCGGGTCCTGGCCTACGACCCCTACGTCGATCCGCGCCTGGCCCGAGTCACGGGGGCGGAGATGTGTTCGGACCTGCACGCCATGCTCGGGCAATGCGACGCCCTCGCCATGGCGGCGGAACTGACCGACGAGACCCGCAACATGATCGGGGCCGCCGAACTCAAGGCCCTGCCCGAAGGCGCCGTGGTCGTCAACGCGGCGCGGGGGCAATTGATCGATCTGAACGCGCTCGACGCGGCGCTCGACGGCGGGCACATCCGGGCGGCGGGTCTCGACGTGGTCTATCCCGAACCGCTGCCCGCCGACCATGCGCTCCTGAAGAACCCCAAGGTCGTCTTCACGCCGCATACGGCGGGGGTGACGCAGGAGGCGTCGAAGGCGCTGGCGATCTCGGCGGCCGAGCAGATCACGGCGGCGCTCCGGGGCGAGATGCCGCCGTTCCCCGTAAACCCGGAGGTGTGGGACAGCCCGCAGTCGCGGCGGCCGAAAGGGTAATCGCCGTTTCCGGGAAAGCGGGAAACCATCCGCCCTGGCCCCCGACTTTCGCGGGGCCGGCGGGCAGGGGCGGAGCGCCCCCGGCTCATCCGCCGGTGCAGCGGATGCGCCAGGTGATTTCCGTCCGGCTGCCCGTGTCGGCGACGGTTTCCTCGATCCGCTCATACCCCTTGGGGCAGATCGCCATCGCCCTGCCGGTCAGGTTGTTGCGCAGGACCCATTTCGAGGCCGGATCGTCGAGGCCGCAGGTGCCGCCGATCACCCGCTCCTGCGGAAGGGCGCAGGCCGAAAGCATCGCCGCGCATGTCATCGCGGCCGCGAGGGCGGGGCGGAGCTTCGTCGTCATCGTCACGCGTTCCAAGTTCCAACATCGGCGAGAACCCGGCGCACCGGGATCGGGTGCCCCCCTCATACACCGCGCTGACGCGCGGCGTCGGTGATTAAATCACAAGGGAGAGGACAAGGCGCGCCGTTGTCGCGCCGGGCGTCCGCTACCCGCCCAACCCCAGCATCCTCAGCGCCGCCCGGTGCACCGGGCTGTCCGGCCGGCCGAGCAGGCGGCCCATCTGGAAATGGTTGAGGCCGGGGATGTCCGTTTCCGCCACCTCCAGGTGCGCGTCGCGGAGCGCCTGGGCGAAATCCCGGCCCTGGCGGCGGAATTCGGCCAGTTCGCCGCCGCCGTAGAACAGCGCCACCGGCGGCAGGTCCGGTTTAAGCCTTCGGATCGGGCTGAGTTGCGCGACCGCCGCGTCGTCGAGCCCCAGGTATTCGTTGCGGTAGCTGAGGCGCACCGGGGTCAGTTCGTAGATGCCGCAGGTGACGACGCAGCCCTTGAGGACGTCGGCGGGAAGGCCGCGCGCCGCCCAGTCGGTGACCCACATCATCGCCGCCAGGTGCGATCCCGACGAATGGCCGGAGATCACGATCCTGTCGGCGGCGGCGTTCATTTCACCGGCATGGGCATGGACCCAGGCGACGGCGCGGCGGCATTGATCGACCATGCCCGCCAGCGTGCCCGCCGGGCACAGGGAGAATTCGACGACGACGGCGGCGGCCCCGGCATCGACCAGGCCGGGCGCGACGAAGCTTTCGTTGGATTTGCTGCCCCGGGCCCAGCCGCCGCCGTGCAGATGCACCAGGACAGGCGATCCCGGCGCCCGGGCGGGAAAGACGTCGAGGCGTTCGTCCGGGTGGCCGCCGTAGGCGACGTCGATGCGGCAGTCGGTCTCGGCGCGCGCCGTCTCGCTGGCCTTGGCGTCGTCGGCCTTGTAGTCGTCGCCGTCGGGCACGATGGAGCGCTGGTCGTACTGGCGGTCGAGTTCGGCCTGGTCGTAGTCGCGCCAGACTTTCGGCGCTGCGGTGCTGTCCATGGCGGCGGGTGTCCCGGGTCGGTTGATCCTCAATCCCTACATAGCCAGCGCCGGGCCCGGGGGCCACAAGAAAGGCGGGCGAGGGCGGCCGGCACCCCCGTCCACCCCCTGGCAGCACTCTCACCAGAAGGCTGCTAATCCGTTGTTTTTCATGCATTAATTATTGACGGCGTCGAATTTTCGGGGCGACAATCCAGGATATCAGGGAGGACATGCAAGCCACGCAACCAAGACGGAGGATCTGACATGTCTTTGGAAATGCAGCTTTCGGGGTACCGCCTGACCACGGCCGAAATCACCTACCGGCGGCCGGATCATCTCCACCTTCTTCAGGACTACATCTGGCAGGACCTGGACATCGCCCCGGACTTTCCCGTGCTGCGCCGGTTCCTGGAATTCTGGGAAAACAACCTGGACGGCCCGCTGCATTCCGTGCGCGTCGCCTCGGTGGCGCTGGTCCGCCCGGCGGAGTTCCGGCTGATCGAGGGCCAGTTGCGGCTGCACTGATCGGGCGGGGACCGGCCTATCCCGCCATTCGCGTCAGCGCCAGGCCGACGCCGATCAGGCTTTCTCCGGCCACCGGTCCGGCCACGGCGGCGGGTGTCTGCTTTTGACCCGAAGCGGACATGCCTTCCCCCGCAGTCGCCCGGGCACGCATGCATATTGATATCAAACCTACTTTACGGAAGCGGTATCCCAATTGCGGAAAGAGCGGTTCTAAATGTTTCGTAGGCCGGTTTCAGTGCCGCTGTCGTCTGCACGGTTCCGGCAACGCCGTAAAGTAGGGCAGACAATCGGGTTTTGTTAGGTGCGTCTTTTGCCAATTCGGCCTTACACTCACCGATGATCGCCTTTAGCTCATCGCGGTTGATCGCGGTTTCGGTAAGGGCTGAGACAGCAATCTCTAATACCTCAAGCGCCCTCACCACCTCTGCGGCCGCGTCAGGCGTAACAGTGATGGATTGGCTGGCGCTCGCAAAGTCACCGGTTTGAAGTATGCCAACCGGGGCGTTGATATTCACATGCATATCACCCCGTCCCACTTTGTTACTGGCTGCGGATTGAATTTCGCTGGCAAGCAGCGCCATATCAGCAAGAACGCCGTCTCTTGCCGTCTTGGAGACTTCGTCAAACTGGCTGGTTGTTTGCGCTATCATTGACTGATTTTGGAGGGTTGTCCCCTTGAACGGCGGGTTTCCTACCATATTGGCGCGGAGAGAAGCGTGCTGAGCATCCATGGTAGTTTCTACGTATCCACGAAGCTGGGCCTCCAAGTCCGGGATAGGCTGAAGTCCAACCGCTCTTGACGTTTCCCGAAGCTGCTCCGAGACGATCCCGGCGCGATCCGAAATCTCGGATTTAAAAAGATCAACGATCATCAACAGCGCCCGGCTAGAACCGGACGCCCCCGCCTTGACGGCGTGCGAGTTTTTCTTGTTTCTCTCGCTCGACAAGTCTCTGTCTCGGCGCTCGAACGTAGCGACCAACTTCGCGCTTACCGCAGCGGTCATTTCGTCGAAAGTCATTCCCCCCGCTTCCCTCTACTTATGAAAGAGGATAGCACAAATTTTCTATATAAGAGAATGGAGCCGACGGTCATCAACACTGCGCGAATCGGAGGCTTTTCAATATCCCGACTGAAAGTCTGATGCTGGCTAATGTCGGACATTTGACGGCGCGATTTCCAGGCGCGCGCGCCTCGGATGGGGTAGCCCCGCCATCCAATCCAAGGAACAGCCGCGCTACCCCGCCATGCCCCTGAACGCCAGCGCCACGCCGATCAGGCTTTCCCCGGCCACCAGTCCAGCGGCGAGGGCCGTACCGTAGCGCGCCGTCCATTCGGGGCGCAGGTACGCGGCCAAGGCCGCGATCACCGCCCCCAGGCACAGCGAAAACGAATTCCACGCCGGGATGACGAAGGCGACGCCGGCGGCGGGCGCGCTCGGCAGGAAGCGCGCGACGGGTTCCGGCAGCAGACGGTCCGCCGCGCCCAGGATCAGGCCGAGGACGGCGGCCACGGCCATGGCGGGGGCGGTCCCCTCGGGGATCGCGCCCAGGCCCGCCGACAGCACCTCCGCCACCGCCTTCCAGGTGGCGACCGCGGGCGCCGGCCACTCGGGCGTCATCAGCATGGCCCCGGGATCGGGCACCAGGACCAGGTAGACCGCGGCCCCGGCAAGGCTGCCGGTCAGGACGCCGAAGGCCTGGGCGTAGAGCTGCAGGCGCGGCGTAGCGCCGACGATGTGGCCCGTCTTCAGGTCGTGCATCATGTCGGCGCATTGGCCGGCGGCCCCGCCCGTGACGTTGGCGGTCATCAGGTTGGCCGCCACGTCGCCCGGCGTGACGGCGCCATAGGTCAGCTGCGTCACCTTGCCCAGGGCGCCCACGGGGGTCACCCCGGTCTCGCCCGACACGCGGGCGGCGATCACCGCCAGCACGTAGCTGAGCCCGACCGCCAGCACCGAGACCCAGACCGGCAGGCCGAACAGGGCCCAGCCGGCGACGCAGATCAGCGCCGTGACCGATCCCAGCGCCAGCACGTATCCCCGGCCGATCCGCCCACCCAGGCCGCCCGTTCCGGCCAGGCGGCGGCGCAGGCGAAGGACGGAGAGCGCGAACGACGTCAGCGCCGAGACGACCGTCAGCGTCACTCCCGGCCACAGCAGCCAGCCCACCAGATCCGAGAACCACACCGCGTCCGCCGCGCCCGGCCGGGCCCAGCCCCGGTCCAGCACCCAGGGGGCCAGGACGCCCCAGGCGGCGACCGCCCCCAGCAGCAACGACAGCCCCGCGCGCGGGCCGATCAGCGCGCCGAAGCCGATCATCAGGAGCGACGGATCGAAGGCCAGCCCCAGGTTCCTGAAGGTGACGCCGCCCGCGAATCCGCCCGGCAGGGCCAGGCGCGGCACCGCCGCCGCCAGGTCCACGGCCAGCTTGGCCGCCGCCGATACGCCGGCGGCGGCCAGAAGGGCGCGCAGGCGGCCCGCCTGCTCGCGGCCCGCCCCGTGGATGCGCCTCAGCGTCTCGGCCGTGGCCAGGCCCGCCGGAAAGGCCAGGTTCTCGTGCTCGATCATCTGCCGGCGCAGGCCCGCGGCGACGACCACGCCCAGGATCGACACGCTGAACACCCAGAACGCCAGCACCGGCCACTCGAACGTCTGCCCGGTCAGAAGTGTCAGGGCCGGGATCGGCGCCACCAGGCCGCCCGACACGATGGAGGCCGAGGCCGAGGCCGCCGTCTGGTTGATGTTGTTCTCGCGCAGGTCGAAGGGAGCCGTGCCCAGGCCGCGCCCGGCCAGGCGCCACGCGCCCACGGCCAGCAGGCCGGCGGCGATCGACATGTTGAAGGACCAGCCGATCTTCAGCCCCGAATAGACGTTGCAGGGCGTCAGCGCGGCGCCCAGGACCATGCCGGTCAGCACCGCGCGGCGGGTGAATTCCAGGGGCGTTTCCCGTTCCATGCGGTCCAGGCATGGCAAATGGGCCGCCGCCTGTCAAACCGGTCCCTGCCGGCCGCCCGTTCAGAATTCTTGCGGCGGCGGCGGATGTCCGGGGTATAATCGGGCCAAAGCCGAAAACGGCCGGCGCGCGATCGTAAACGCGGGCATGAGTGGGAGACGTTCATGAATCACTCGGTTCTGGTGGTCGAAGACGACGACAACATCGTCCTGTCCCTGACCTTCCTTCTGGAAAAGTCGGGGTTCAAGACGCGCGTCGTCGGCGACGGCAATGCGGCGCTCAACGAGATGCGCAAAGCCAAGCCCGATGTGGTGCTTTTGGACGTCATGCTGCCGGAACGCGACGGCTTTTCCGTCTGCGAGGAGATCCGCGCCAACAGCGCCTGGTCCGACGTTCACGTCATCATGCTGACCGCCAAGGGGCGCGACGCCGACCGGGAAAAGGGCCTCGCCGCAGGGGCCGACGAATTCATCACCAAACCGTTCTCCACCCGTGACCTGGTGGCCAAGGTCAAGGCCGCCATCGGCATGGCCGCGGGGTGATGGCGACGGAACCGGCACGCGATTCCCAGCGGCGCCGGGCGGGCAGCGCTTCCGACGGCGGCCCGGGAAAGGTCGGCGCGTTCTCGATCTCGCTGTTCCTGATGGCGATCCTGATGTTCCTGCCGCCGCTTCTGACCCTGGCCGAGGGTCAGGCCGACCTGTTCGGCCTGCCGCGCGTCTTCGTCTTCCTGTTCGCGGTGTGGGGCGTCGTCGTCGCCATGGTCTACCTGATCGCCGAACGGGTCGCGCGCCCGGGTCCGCCGGAACGCTGACATGCTCGAGGGCTGGATCATCTTCATCGCGTCGGTGGCCTATCTCGGCCTGCTGTTCGCCATCGCCTTCTGGGGCGACAAGCGGGCGGACGCCGGGCGTTCGATCATCAACAATCCCTACATCTACGCGCTGTCGATGGCCGTCTACTGCACCAGCTGGACCTTCTACGGCAGCGTCGGCCGGGCGGCCACTTCGGGCCTGGACTTCCTGCCCATCTATCTGGGGCCGACCCTGGTGCTCGTCCTGTGGCCCTTCGTCCTGGAAAGGATGGTGCGCATCAGCGCCGAGAACCGCATCACCTCGATCGCCGACTTCATCGCCTCGCGTTACGGCAAAAGCCTCTATCTCGGCGGCATCGTCACCGTGATCGCCGTGTTCGGCATTCTGCCCTACATCGCGCTGCAGCTTAAGGCCGTGTCGACCAGCTTCACGGTGCTGATCCAGTATCCGGAAATCGTCATGCCCCGCCACCTGGGCCGGGTGCCCCTGTTCCAGGACACGGCCTTCTTCGTCGCCCTGATCATGGCCCTGTTCGCCATCCTGTTCGGCACCCGGCACATCGACGCCAGCGAACACCACGAAGGCATGGTCATCGCCATCGCCTTCGAATCGGTGATCAAGCTGGCGGCGTTCCTGGCCGTGGGAGCCTACGTCACCTTCGGGCTGTTTGACGGGTTCGGCGACCTGTTCGCCCGCGCCAACGCCGTGGCCGAGGTCTCGCAGCTGTTCCACCAGGCCAGCGTCGGCGGCTACGCGCAATGGTCGACCCTGCTGGTGCTGTCCATGTTCGCCATCGTCTGCCTGCCGCGCCAGTTCCAGGTCGCGGTCGTCGAGAACGTGAACCCGGACCACGTGCGCAAGGCGGCGTGGCTGTTTCCCCTTTACCTGATCCTGATCAACGTATTCGTCCTGCCGATCGCCATCGGCGGCCTGCTGCAGTTTCCCGACCGCGGCGTCGACGCCGACACCTTCGTGCTGACCGTGGCCATGGCCAACCATCAGGAAGGCCTGGCGCTGTTCGCCTACATCGGCGGCCTGTCGGCGGCGACGGGGATGCTGATCGTCGCGACCATCGCGCTGTCGACCATGGTGTGCAACGACCTGGTGGTCCCGGTCCTGTTGCGCATGCGGTCGTTCCAGGCCCGCTTCACGGGCGACCTGACCGCGTTCCTGCTGTTCGTCAGGCGCAGCGCGATCCTGTTCGTGCTGCTGCTGGCCTATACCTACATGCGGCTGATCGGGGAATCCTATGCGCTGGTCACCATCGGCCTGGTGTCGTTCGCCGCGGCGGCGCAGTTCGCGCCGGCTCTGCTGGGCGGCATCTTCTGGAAGGGCGGCACGCGCGCCGGCGCCATGACGGGGCTGCTCCTGGGCACGGTGATGTGGCTCTACACCCTGGTGCTGCCGTCCTTCGCCCGGTCCGGCTGGCTGTCCATGGACTTCATCGAACTGGGCCCCTTCGGCATCGAGGTGCTGAAGCCCTATGCCCTGTTCGGCATGAGCGGCATCGACCATCTGTCGCATTCGCTGTTCTGGTCAATGCTGGTGAACATCGGCGGGTTCATCTGGGTTTCGCTCCTCAGCAAGCCGAGCGAACTGGAACTGCTTCAGGCCGGCGAGTTCGTGCAGAAGCTGGACAGCCCGGGGGCGGCGCCGGTCACCGCCTGGCGGGGCTCGGCCTCGGTCGGGGAACTGCAGGATGTGCTGCGGCGTTTTCTGGGCGACGACCGGGCGGTGGCGGCGTTCGCCGAATTCGCGCGGCGGCACGACATGAATCTCGACCATCATGCGGAGGCCGTGCCGGCGCTGGTTTCGTTCGCGGAGCGGCAGCTTGCCGGCGTGATCGGCGCGGCGTCGGCGCAGGCCATGGTCGCCAGCGTGACCAAGGGCGAGGTCGTCAGCACCGAGGACCTGATGCGCATCCTCGACGAAACCTCGCAGGTCATCGAGTATTCGCATGAACTGGAGGAGAAATCCCGCGCGCTAGAGGAGACGACCGCCGAACTGCGCGCCGCCAACGTGCGGCTTCAGGAACTGGACCGGCTCAAGGACAACTTCATCACCACGGTGGGACACGAGTTCCGCACGCCGCTTACGTCGATCCGCGCGGCCGGCGAGATCCTGTCCGACAACCCGGCGCTGCCCAACGCCGAACGCGACCGCTTCTACAGCATCGTGGTGGCCGAGACGCAGCGCCTCACGCGCCTGATCGATCAGCTTCTCGATCTCTCCAAGATGGAGGCGGGCAGCATCGAATGGAGCATGGCGCCCTTGGATCTGGGGGCGACGATCGACGCCGCCGTCGCGGCCGCCTCGCCGCTTGCCCAGGCCGAGGGCGTGCGCCTGGGCGCGGAACTGCCCGGGGGGCTGCCCCGCGTGTACGCCGACCGCGACCGGCTGATCCAGGTGCTGGTCAACCTGATCTCCAACGCCGTCAAGTTCTGCGATCCGGCCGACGGCCGGGTCCACATCACCGCCCGGCGGAACGGCGGCACGGTGGTCGTCGACGTCATCGACAACGGCCCCGGCGTGGCGCCCGGCGAACGCGAGCGTATCTTCGAACGCTTCCAGCAGGGCGGTTCGGGCGAGACCCTGACCAACAAGCCCAAGGGCACGGGCCTCGGGCTCGCCATCTGCCGCGAGATCGTCGAGCGCTTCGGCGGCAAGGTGTGGGTCGAGCCGGCGGCCGAGCGGGGCTCGGTTTTCCGCTTCACCTTGCCGGCCCTGGAAGCCGCACCGGCAGCGTGAACATTTCACTTCTCCGCGCCTCTTGCCCTTGTAATCAAGAGATTTTACATTGCCGATTCACGGCGACATAAGCGTGAACACCGGTTAACGTAGCGCGACGCCCCGACCCGGCCGGTGGAACGCAGCCGGGATGGGCGCGAAATCGTGGAATCCCACGAGGGGGAACATCATGGCGCGATCACCGATGCTGGGCGCGCGCCTGCGCAGGCTCCGCAAGGACCGCGGCCTGACGCAGGTCAAGCTGGCCGAGATTCTCGGCATCTCGCCCAGCTATTTGAACATGATCGAGCACAACGACCGGCCCCTGACCGTGTCGCTGCTGCTCAAGCTTTCGGAGGCGCTGGGCGTCGACCTGCGCGACTTCTCCGCGGGCGACGAGGTGCGCATCAAAAGCGACCTCGAGGAAGCGCTCAGCGACCCGATGTTCGGCGGCACCCGGCCCTCGGCGGCGGAGCTGGACGAATTCGTGACCTCCGTGCCGGACATCTGCCGCGCCTTCCTCCGCCTCTACCGGTCCTACCGCACCTCGCGCGAGGACGTGGAGGCCCTCACCGACAAGCTGGCCTCCAGCCCCTACCTGGTCGCCTCCAGCCATTCCGTGCGCACGCTGCTGACCTCCGTGCGCAGCTTCTCGGAGATTCTGCTCGACAACATCGATCTGGCGGCCGAAGAGCGGCAGCAGTTCCTCGGCATCGTCGTCGACGGCACGGAGAAGCTGACCCATCAGGTCGACGAGCTGCTGCGCTTCATCACCGGCGAGAACCTGGACGGCCTCCTGGACAGCCGCACCCCGGCCGAGGAGGTCGGTGATTTCATCGAGCGCAACGACAACTTCTTCGACGACCTGGATCGCCGGGCCGAGGAACTGCGTCACGAGATCGGCATGGAGACCGTGGGCTTGTTCTCGCGCCTTTGCCGGCTTCTCGGCGACCGCTTCGGGATCGCGGTCGAAACCGCGCGCGCCGGCGACCCGGGCCGTGCGGCGGCGGTCCCGCCGGCGCTCCGTGTCGAGGCCGGGTCGGGCGGCGCGGGCGGGCGGCTCGTCGTCCGCGACGACCTGGCGCCGCCCAGCCTGCGTTTCGTGCTGGCGCGCGAGGTCGCGCGCCGCGTTGCCGCCGACCTTATCGCGGACCTGGTCGGCGAGGCCCGGCTGGCGTCGGCGTCGGAGGAGCAGTGCGTCGATTTCCTGGCGGGATATTTCGCCGCGGCCCTCCTGATGCCGTACGACTCGTTCCTCGATCGCGCGCGCGCCTGCCGCTACGACGTCGAACGCCTCGCACAGGCCTTCGGGGTCAGCCTGGAACAGGCCTGCCAGCGCCTGGCGACCCTGCGCCGCCCGGGCCACGAGGGCGTGCGCTTCCACTTCCTTCGCATCGACCGGGCGGGCAACGTGTTCAAGCGGTTCTCGGGCTCCGGCCTGCCGATCCCCAGGTTCGCGGGCATCTGCCCGCGCTGGAACGTGCACGCGGCCAGCGGCCGGCCCGGCAGCGTCGACGCCCAGGTCCTGCAACTCGCCGACGGCAGCGCCTATCTCTCCGTCGCCTTCGGCCAGCGCCGGCCCGGAGCCGGATACAACGAGCCGGAAGGAAGCTACGCGCTGGCCCTCGGCTGCCGTCTCGATGATGCGGGAGAACTGGTCTATTCGGGCGGGCTCGACCTGACGCGCTCGGAAACGTTCCTGCCGGTGGGCGTCACCTGCCGCCTGTGCGAGCGGACCGACTGCGCCCAGCGCGCCCATCCGACCCTGGTCCATGCGGTCGAGCGCGCCCAGGCCACTTCGGACAAGATCGCCAAGGCAGCCGCGCGGGCGGCGCTGGCCGCCAGCTTAGACTGACCGTAACGTCGGACAAGGTCGCCTGGCCGCGCGCCTGGACTGACCGTAACGCCCCGTCCCGCCGCGCGCGCAAAAAAAGCGCGGATCCGGCGGACCCGCGCTTTGATCACCAGTCTTTGGAACGATATGACCTAGCTGGTCAGGATGCCGACCGCGATCAGGATGGCGAACACCACCGGCAGGACCAGGAACGCCTTGTTGATTTTACCCATAACCATTTCTCCCGTTGTGAAACTCATAACCCAACGCCCCGGCCCCATCGGACCCATCTTCGGGCGACCGGCGCGTGCCGGAATATTTGATGTTAAAAATACACGGATGATGGAGAATGGCAACTTAAATACTGAAATTATTATAAAAAATAGGTAAACGGATGTGTATTATTTTGTGTTTTAATGTGAATGATGTGAAATTTTAGGCCTGGGATCGGCGCCGCGGCCGGATCTCCGGCGGGTACGGCGGCGGCCCCGCCGTCCGGGCGGTAGGTGCCGGGGGCGCCGACGCAGGCCTCGGCGCGACGTCCGGAGGATTGCTTGCGTCCCTGCGTAATTTATGCAAAATTACGCTTATTGCGCATAAATATGCATAATTTACGGAAGCGCGTCCTGGGAAGCGGAGCGGGCGGACGGCCACAAGATGCAGGATTTCAGTGAAGCCTTTCTCACGGCCTTCAGGTTGCTGGCCGGGTTCGACGCGGACCTCATGGAGATCATCGCGCTGTCGCTGCGGGTCAGCCTGACGGCGCTCCTGGCGGCCGGGCTGCTCGGCCTGAGCGCCGGCGCGGCGCTTGCCGTGACGCGGTTCCCCGGGCGCGGGATGGTGCTGATCGTCGTCAACTCCATGATGGGGCTGCCGCCGGTGGTGGTCGGCCTGATCATCTACATGCTGCTGTCCAACGCGGGACCGCTCGGGTTCCTGGGCCTGCTCTACACGCCCGAGGCCATGGTCATCGCCCAGGCGGTTCTCATCCTGCCCATCATCGCGGCCCTGTCGCGCCAGGTGATCGAGGACCTGCACAACGAGTACGCCGAACAGTTCCGCTCGTTCTGCCTGCCCAAGGGGCGCATGATGGCGGAGCTTCTGTGGGACGCGCGCTACTCGCTGCTGACCGTGATGCTGGCCGGGCTCGGCCGCGCCATGGCCGAGGTCGGCGCGGTCATCATCGTCGGCGGCAACATCAACCATCTGACGCGGGTCATGACGACGACCATCGCCCTGGAGACCTCGAAAGGCGACCTGGCGATGGCGCTCGGCCTCGGCGTCGTGCTGCTGACCATCGCGCTCGCCATCAACGCGGGCGTCATGGCCCTGAACGCCACGGCGAAACGGCAGGCCTATGCCTAGGCCGCGCTCCGCCCCGAGCTTGGCCAACGTGGTCGACCTGCGAAACGCCCGGGACGCCGGCGCCGGCGCCGACCTGTTTCCCGTCACCGTCCGCGACCTGACCTATCAGGTCGGCGGCGCGGTGCTGATCAAGGGCATCGACCTGACGCTCGAGGCCGGCGGCGTCACGGTCATCATGGGGCCCAACGGGGCCGGGAAAAGCATCCTGCTGCGCCTCATGCACGGCCTGATCGAACCCTCGGGCGGCGCCATCGCCTGGGGCGGGCGGGCGCTCGACGCGGCCGTCCGCCGGCGCCAGGCCATGGTGTTCCAGCGCGCCGTGCTGCTGCGCCGCTCGGTCGCCGCCAACATCGACTTCGTGCTGCGCCTGCGCGGCCGCGCCGACCCGGCGCGCCGCCGCGAGATCCTGGAGCACGCGGGCCTGGCCGCCCACGCGGACCAGCCGGCGCGCCTGTTGTCCGGCGGCGAGCAGCAGCGCCTGGCGCTCGCCCGCGCGCTCGCCACCGATCCGGACGTGCTGTTCATGGACGAGCCGACCGCCAACCTGGACCCGGCCTCGACCCTGCACATCGAGGACATCACCAAGGCCGCGCGCGACCGCGGCACCAAGATCATCCTCGTCACCCACGACGTGGGCCAGGCGCGGCGCCTGGCCGACGACGTGGCGTTCGTGCACCGGGGCAAGCTGCTGGAACACACCCCGGCGGCGCGCTTCTTCACCCAGCCGGCCTCGGCCGAGGCCGGCGACTACATGGCGGGCAAGATCATCCTGTGACCCTGGCCGCCGCATCGACGAACCGGACCCCTCAAACGGAACCGGCAACAAGGGAGAGAACCATGCAAATCCTCAAACGCACCACCCTGGGCGCCGCCGCCCTTCTGGCCGCCTGGGCCTTCGCCTCGGGCCCGGCCGCGGCCGCCGGCAAATCGATCATCGTGCAGTCGACGACCTCGACCCAGAACTCGGGCCTGTACGACTACATGCTGCCGATCTTCGAGAAGAAATCGGGGATCAAGGTCAACGTGGTCGCCGTCGGCACCGGCCAGGCCATCAAGAACGCCAAGAACTGCGACGGCGACGTGCTGCTGGTCCACGCCAAGCCGGCCGAGGAGAAGTTCGTCAAGGAAGGCTTCGGGGTGACGCGTTCCGACGTCATGTACAACGACTTCGTCGTCGTCGGCCCGGCCAAGGATCCGGCCGGGGTGGGCGGCATGAAGGACGGGCCCAAGGCGCTCAAGACGATCGCCGGCGCCAAGGCGAACTTCGCGTCGCGCGGCGACAACTCGGGCACCCACAAGAAGGAAGTGGCGCTGTGGAAGAAGGCCGGCGTCGACATCAAGACGGCCTCGGGCTCCTGGTACCGCGAGACCGGCAGCGGCATGGGCGCCACCCTCAACGCCGCCGTCGGCATGGGCGCCTATGCGCTGACCGACCGCGCCACCTGGATCAGCTTCAAGAACAAGGGCACCTACAGGATCGCCGTCGAGGGCGACAAGCAACTGTTCAACCAGTACGGCGTGATCCTGGTCAACCCCAAGAAATGCCCCAAGGTGAAGCGGGCCGAGGGCCAGGCCTTCATCGACTGGCTGCTGTCCAAGGACGGCCAGGACGTCATCGCGTCCTACAAGCTGAACGGCCTGCAGCTGTTCTTCCCCAACGGCAAGTCGTCGTAGGCGCAAAACCCGAGCGGGCGCACAAGCGCCCGCGACGTTGTTTTGCGTGAAATGAAGGACGGTCTAAAAAGGGGAAACCTTCCGGATTTTCGAAACGGAGAGGGCGGGCCTTCGGGTCCGTCCTTTCTGTTCGCGGCGGGCGTTGATTTCAAACCACAGAGGCGGTGAGGCAGTGAGAAGATAAAAGGTGAACTGGCTCCGCTGCATGCGCGGGGGTGACGGGTATCGGTTGAATCCCGTCATTCCCGCGAACGCGGGAATCCAGAATCCTCACTGCCTCACGGTCTTTGTGGTTTTCCTGTTCCCCGGCGGCATGGAACCGGCGCGGCGATTAACGATCAACGTTGGTCGTCGATTGCGCGCAAAACGACCTTCGGGTCTTGCGCCTACGCCCCGACGAAATGCACGGTGCCCAGGCCCGACACGTCGTAGCCTTCCAGGGCCGCCGCCTTGAGGGTGAATTCCCGCGTGCCGCAGAACGCGAGGAAGCGCTGGAACGGCGGCTCGAACCAGGCCTTGCGGTCGACCAGCAGGTCGAAGCGCTCGCGCAGCACCGGCGCGAAGGCGAGGCCGAACTGATTGGCCGAGGCGCGCAGGCCGAAGGCGACCGCGCCCCCGTGGGCCGCCGCCATCTCCGCCGCCTCCGTTTCCGTGCGCGCGGGCTCGGTCATCGTGCAGGCCTCCGGGGCGACCCAGGCTTGGCCCATCAGATGCTCGAGCAGCGCCTGCGCCCCGGATTCGGGCTGGCGCGGCACGATCAGCCGGCCGCGCAGGTCGCCGATGTCGTGCACGTTCCCGGCCCCGCCGGGGCGGAACATCAGGCCCCGCTCGCGCCACGCGAACTCGACCAGCACGCAGGGCATGTCGGCGGCCATGCGCCGCGCCCAGCCGATGTTCCACGCCGCATCGTCGCCCGCATCCCGGCTGCCCTCGGGATCGAACATGTGCAGGCCGGCGGCGACGCCCTCGGCCCGGGTGAAACGGTCCAGCCCGTCGGCGGAGCCGTCGAAGAAGGTGGCGAGGCCCGAGCGCGACTGGCGCAGCGCCCAATCGAGCAGCGGATCGTGGGAGCCGAGCACCACGTTGGGCGCCGCCGCCGCCGCGGCCGCGGCGAAGCCGGTGCCGCCCATGCCCTGGGCGACCCAGGCCTCGATCTCGGCGCGCGGGAACAGCAGCTTGCCCATGGCGCGCGAGCAGGGGATGCGCCCCGACGCGGCCAGGTCATAGACCTTGCGCTGCTTGATGCGCAGGAAGTCCGCCAGTTCCTTGCTGGTCATGTATTCGGTCATCCGCGAACAGTTGCGGAATCCGCCGATATTTACAAGGTGTCATAACGGGGAAAGGGCGTGGCGGCGGGAGGTTCAAGCGCGGCCGGCTTGCCGGGATATGAATATCCTGAATATAATGAATACAACCATTCACGGAGGACCGCGCCATGGCCACGTCCGTTCGCCTGTCGCCCGAGGCGGAACAGCGCCTCGATTTCCTCGCCGCCCGGACCGGGCGCAGCAAGGCCTTCTACCTGCGCGAGATGATCGAGCGCGGCCTCGACGACATGGAGGACTACTACCTCGCCGCCGACGTGCTGGAGCGCCTGCGCAAGGGCGAGGAGAAGGTGTTGGACGCCGAGGACTTCTGGCGTGGGCTGGACGATTGAGTACGCCGCCTCGGTCCGCAAGACCGTGGCGAAACTCGATCCGGCGACGCGGCGGCGCCTCCGCGATTTCCTGGAAACCCGCGTCGCCGGCCTCGACGACCCGCGCAGCCTGGGCCAGGCCTTGAGCGGCCCCCTGGGCGGTCTGTGGCGCTATCGCGTGGGCGACTGGCGCATCATCTGCGACATCCGGGACCGGCGGCTCGTGGTGCTGGTGCTCAGGATCGGCCGCCGGCGGGAGGTGTGCCGGTAGGGGAGGCTAGGCGGGCCGGTTGGCGCCTCCCCACGCCGAACCTGCATGCAGGCGGTGCCATGGCCGCGAAAATTCGCTATTCTTCAATCGGCCCCGGTCGGGGGTGACGTATCGAACAACGGCGAAGGATCCGCAATGGCGCACGGTCCTGAAAAGAAATCCAAAGGCTCCCGGAAAAAATCCGCCAAGGCGTCCGCGCGGAAACCGGCGGCGAAGAAGGCGCGTGGCCGGTCCGGCCGATCCGCGCGCCCCGCAACCGATATCAGCACCAGCATCCTGGGCGGCGAGGCGCAGGACCTCATCCGCGACGCCTTCCTGAACCGGCCGTAGGCGGCCGGCCAGGCGGGGTGCAGCGCCGCGCTCGGGCCGCCTGCCGAACCGGCCGTCCATCAGCCGCATAAGGGCCCCGCGCAGCCCAGGTCGGGCCTTGAGCGGCTCCCTGGGCGGCCTGTGGCGCTACCGCGTGGGCGACCGGCGCATCACCTGCGGCATCCGGGACCGGCGGCTCGTGGTGCTGGTTCTCAGGATCGACCAGCGGCGGGAGGTGTACCGGGAGGGCGGGGTTCGGTCGCGATGGAACTATCAGGCGGCCGGCGTACAAATTATCGGAATGTCGATAATTTGATGATGAAAATATCTATTATTTATTTTCAAAATAAAAAATAATCCCATTGCAGATTTATTTTGAGATGACCATATATTAGCGACAGAAATGTTTCCGTAAATAAATGGAAAGACATCGCATGTCCTTTAAGGATTTTTCCACGTCCCAGAAGCCCGCGAAGCCCGTCCCGTCCGCCGCTAAGCCCGGCGCCGAGCCGGCCAAGCCCGAGGCGCAGCCCGCCGCAGGAACGCCGGTCGCCAAATGACCGGGCCGGGCTGCACGCCGCCGATCAGGTGAACCTGCCGCGGGCGGACCCTCAAGCCGGCCATCAGGAGGCCCGAGATGACCATCCGTACCACCGAGAAGACCGTTACCTTCGAAAGGCCGTTCGTTCTGGCGGGTTTTGACGAAGTGCTGCCCGCGGGCGATTACAGCGTCGAGATCGACGAGGAACTGCTGCAGGGGCTTTCGTTCCCCGCCTTTCACCGGGTGCGGGCCGTCATCGCCCTGCATCCGACCGACACGGCGCCCGGCCGCACCCGTACGCTGACCATCGCCGCGAATGTGCTTGACGCCGCCCTGGCCCGCGACCGTGCCACCGTTGCCGGCCCGTCGCCGCAACCCGGCAACGGGACGGGCAAAGCGGATCGTCGCGCCATCGAACGGGGAGAGAACGAGGGCATGGCCCTGCACGGCCGGCGTTCCGCCGGCGCGGCGGTTTCAGGGTCTGAACAATGAGAGTTCTCGCCGATCAGGACGACACACGCCCGCCCGACGGGCGAATGTTTGCGGCCAGTCGACGCCTTGGCGAAGAGCCTGAAGCCTTGCCGGCGAAGCCGAAGCCGGCGGCGGCGGATAAGAGTCTGTTGCGGCTGGCTTTGGAACTGAAAAACCTGATCCGAGGAGATCGGATTTTTCGGGCAAATGCAAAACGCTGATATCCGCTTTCCGCATCGGACAGTCGGCCTGATTGACGGTCATCGGGAGTGGCAGGACCCTCGACCCGGCGCGATGCGGGATGTGCGGATATTCACGGGCGAAGGCCCCGTCGGCATTCCCGGAATGTTGCGGACGGAAAATGGAAAAGGTTCGAGAATTCGTCCGGAAGCCGCGTGCAATGCGGAGCGCGCGCAACGGTAGGGCCGCCCGGATGAATTCCGCGATCCGCCTGACGCCGTTCTCAGTTTGTTTTTAACCGACGTGAACATTTTAGGAAGTAATCATGAAAAACGTTGATCGAAAAAGACCCCCGAAATCCGTGAACATTTCCGAAGACGAGGAAATGGCCATGCACGGAATCACGAAAACGACCGTCGACTATTACTGCATCGGCAAGTACCGCTATACCAACCTGGAAGGCGCCGTCGCCCAGTCGCAGCGCGCCGCGCGGAAGAGTTAAGAGCGGGCGATGGGTCTCAACTTTCCCAACCACTGCCGCAGTTTCGAGGCCAGGTGGAACCGCGTGCGGTTCTGGGGCTATGATAGCGCCCTCGAGATTACCTTCTTTCTGGAAGGGAGCGCCCTGCGGAAGCTCAGTCCCGAGGCCGGGCCGGACGAAACGGGGGTTCTCCGGGCCTTCGACGCCGCGGTGGCGCGGATTCACGACGTCGCCAGGAAGGTCTACGAGAACAGCCGCGAACGGTCGGACGTCCACGTCCTGGCCGAGGGGCATTTCTGAGGGGTGCCGCGGGATAGGAGGTTTGCCGCGATGATCGACCCGGTCCTGTTCACCGCCCCCCGCTTGTTCACCTTCGAGCATCAGCGCCACCTGACCAACGCCAGTGGCTTCTTCTTCGAACGCGACGGGCGGCTGTTCCTGGTGACCAGCCGCCACGTGGTCATCGACGACGCGAGCAAGCATTTCCCCAACCGCATCGAGATCGAGCTGCACACGGACCCGGACAACCTGGCCCAATCCACCGGGTTTTCCATGCTGCTGTACCGCGACGGCAAGAGCGTGTGGGCCGAGGGCACGGACGGCGCCGGCGTGGTCGACATCGCGGTCATCGAGATCGAGCGCGCGGCGCTGCCGGAAACGGCCGTGTTCCGCGCGTTCTCGCCGCGTCACCTGATCGATCCGGCGGACCATGTGGAGATCGGCAGCACCCTGCTGGTGGTCGGTTTTCCGCTCGGCTTCCACGACACTCTCCATCACCTGCCCGTGGTCCGCCAGGCGGTGGTCGCCTCGTCGTTCGGCCTGCGCTTCCAGGGCGAGGGCTATTTCCTGACCGACGCCCGCACCCACCGCGGCACCAGCGGCGCGCCGGTGGTGATGCGCGACACGGGCGGCGGCGACCTGGGTGACCTGCCGTGGCGGCTGCTGGGCGTGCATTCGGCGCGGCTCGACATCGGCACGCGCGACCTCAAGCTGGACGAGGCGCTCGGCCTCAACTGCGCCTGGTACGCCGACATCCTGATGACCCTGACGGCGCCGAAAGGCTGACCCGTCCCGCCGGGCGCGACCGCGCCTGTCGGTCCTCACTCTCCTGAAAGCGAGTCCCCATGTTTCTTCGCTGTTT
>PFFW01000140.1:683-13833 GCA_002781745.1 Rhodospirillales bacterium CG15_BIG_FIL_POST_REV_8_21_14_020_66_15 | reverse complement strand
GGGTCGGAAACACCCTGCTGATCGCCTCGGGCAGCCACGGCAAGTTCCTGTCGCGCCTGGACCTCAAGGTCGAGGGCAAGCAGGTGAAGGATTTCCGTTTCCGTCTCATCCCCGTGTTCTCCGACGTCATCGCGCCGGACAAGGAAATGGCCGCCCTGGTCGAGAAGATCCGCGCACCCCACATGGCCGAGATCGGGCGCACGCTGGGCCATACGGAGGACCTGCTCTACCGCCGCGGCAATTTCAACGGCACCTTCGACGACCTGATCTGTCAGGCCCTGCTGCAGGAGCGCGATGCCGAGATCGCCCTGTCGCCCGGTTTCCGCTGGGGCGCTTCGCTGCTGCCGGGACAGGCCATCACGGTGGACGACGTGCATCACCACACGTCCATCACCTATCCCAACGTCTACCGCACCGAGATGACCGGCGAGTTCCTGAAGGTGATCCTGGAGGACGTGGCCGACAACCTGTTCAACATCGACCCCTACTATCAGCAGGGCGGCGACATGGTGCGCGTCGGCGGTATGGCCTACACCATCGACATCAACAAGAAGATCGGCTCGCGCATTTCCAACATGACTTCGCTGAAGACCGGCAAGCCCATCGACCCGGCCAGGAAGTACGTGGTCGCCGGTTGGGCCTCCGTCAACGAGGGCACCCAGGGCCCGCCCGCCTACGACCTGGTCGCCGGGTATATCGAGCGACAGAAAGTCATCAAGGTTCCCGACAACCGGACGGTGACGGTCGTCGGCGCCTGACCGCCCGCGACCGGCCAAACATAGGGGCTGAGCCACGGCCATGGACGTATCGTACGGCGGCGCCTTTCTGGCGGGATTGTTGAGCTTCTTGTCGCCCTGCGTGCTGCCGCTGGTGCCGCCCTACCTGTGTTTCCTGGCCGGCACCACGTTCCAGGCGCTGGAGGCCAAGGGGCCGGACACGGACCGCGCGGCGCTTGCCCGCGTGCGCTGGACGGCGCTGGCCTTCGTCGTCGGCTTCTCCACCGTGTTCGTCGGCATGGGGGCCACGGCATCCGCCGTGGGCCAGTTGATCGCCGAATACCACGGCACGCTGGCCAAGATCGCAGGCGCCATCATCATCCTTCTGGGCCTGCAGTTCCTGGGCGTGTTCCGCATCGGCTTCCTGCAGCGCGACGCCCGCTTTGATGGGCCGAAGAAGCCCATGGGCGTGCTCGGCGCCTATCTGGTGGGGCTCGCCTTCGCGTTCGGCTGGACGCCCTGCGTCGGGCCCGTGCTGGCGGCGATCCTGATGGTCGCGGCGGGCGGAGACGGGCCGTGGTCGGGGGCGGAGCTGCTGGCCGTCTATTCGGCGGGGATCGGCCTGCCGTTCCTGGCCGCAGCCTTCGCCGTCGGCCCCTTCCTGGGCTTCATGAAACGCTTCCGCCGGCATATGGGGATCGTGGAGAAGGCCATGGGCCTGTTCCTGGTGGCGACGGGCGTGCTGTTCCTGACCGGCAGCGTGCCGGACATCGCCAACTGGATGCTCGATACCTTCCCCAGCCTGGGCAAGGTCGGATAGCCGCAAAACCCGAGCGGCCGGTCAGGCCGCGACGGTTGTTTTGCGCGAACCAATAGTGACCCCGGCCCGCAAAACCCGAGCGGCCGGTCAGGCCGCGACGGTTGTTTTGCGCGAACCAGTAGTGACCCCGGCCCGCAAAACCCGAGCGGCCGGTCAGGCCGCGACGGTGGTTTTGCTCGGCCTGGAAGTCAGCCCAGCTTGAAATAGAGGATCCGGTCGAACGACCTGAGCTCGCGCAGGATATTCACGACGCCCAGCGAGTCCTTGCGCTCGACCGCCGCCGGCATGGACGAGATCGAGATGTCGGCGCCGTCGTAGATACGCGCGAAGTCGGCGGCCTTGCGGTAATACTCGGGAGCCAGGGCGCGGCAGCGGCGCAGGATGTCTCGGTATTTCAGGGCGGCCTGCATGACGGCGTCGGCCACCCCGGGCTGCGAGAAATCGGGGGCGTCACGGCGCCACTTGAACAGCACGTCCATGTGGCGGTTGAGGTCGGTGACGCACTCGGAATAGCCCTTGCGTCCGGCGCGTTCGCGCAGGCCGTAGACGAGGCCGCGCACGGGGGCCAGTTCCCGGCGCGCCGCCTTGCCCCGTTCGTCGTCCAGCAGGTCGGCGCCCTTGGCGATTCGGGCCGTGATCTCCTTCAGGTCGGCGGCGAACTTCCGGTCCTTCGCATATGCCTTTGGCGGGTTCGTACCGTACTTGGCACCGATCTCGTCCCAAACGGCCTGGGCCTGGCGCAGTTCGATCCCGGCCAGCGCCGGGTTGCCCGTGCGGGCATAGAACAGGGCGGCGCGGTAGCCGGCTTGCGCCTCGTCGACCTGCGCGTCAAAGGCGGCGGCATCCGACGCCCAGGCGGGCCGGAGCGCGGCCAGCAGCAGACAAAGCGCAACCACGAGGTAACGAATTCTTGAAATCACGGTCTTGGCATCCTTCCTATAGCGTCTTGCCAGAGTGCGGCCCGTGCGGTCAATATACATTCAACGAAACGAATGTGTATGGTCAACCCGGCACGGAAATGGAGGACCTCCCCAAAGTGATTACCCGCCGATTTTTCAACGGTTGGGCGGCGGCCGGCATCGGCGCCGCGGCCCTGACAGCTCTTCCCTTCGGCGCGCGTCCCGCCGGCGCCTCGGTCATCGGCCCCGACGGCCTGATGACCGAACCCTGGTTCCTGAATTCCTTCCTGATCCTGAGCGAGGATCTGGAGGAAGCGCACCAGGCGGGCAAGCGCTTCGCCGTGATCTTCTCGCTGGAGGGCTGCCCCTATTGCCGCGAGATGCACGAGGTCAACTTCGCCCGCAAGGACATCACCGATTTCGTGCGCGGCAATTTCAACATCCTCCAGATCAACATCGTCGGCGCGCGCTTGGTGACCGATTTCGACGGCGAGGAACTGACGGAAAAGAAGCTGGCCGAGAAATGGGGCGTGCGCTTCACGCCGACCACCGTGTTCTTCCCCACGCCCGACAAGCTGCCCAAGGGCGCCTCGGGCAGGCAGGCCGAGGTCGCGCGCATGCCCGGCTACATGAAGCCCTTTCACTTCATGGCCATGTACCAGTTCGTCCATGAAAAGGCCTACCTCGCGGGCAAGTTCGGCCCCTACGTGCGGGATAAGATCAAGGTCCTGAAAAGCGCGGGGAAGTCGCCGGAAAACTGGTAGGCCGGACCGGCCGGGCCGCGATTTTTTCGGGCTGCCGCCCTGGACAACATATTCATAAAATATATAATGTTGTCTCCGTAATCGAGCAGGTGACGCCGTCATTCGGACGGGGCCGCCCCATGTTCCTTGGAGCGCGCATTAATGAAAAAGACCAAACCGCCGGCACCGCCGGGAGACATCCGAACCGCCACTTCCATATTCCCGAAGGGCGCCGTCGACGCCGGCCGCCGCAGGGCGCTTTTGGCCGGCCTGGGCGCCGCCGGGGGCGTTGCCGCCGCGGGGTTGATCACGCCGACCCGCGCGCTGGCCGATCCCGCCAACCTGCCGCCCAACGTGGCCGACTGGTCGCGGGTCCTCGGCCCGGGCGTCGACGCGGTTCCCTACGGCACGCCCTCCAAGTTCGAAAAGACCGTCGTTCGCCGCCATGTGGAATGGCTGACGGCGACGCCGGA
Organism: Rhodospirillales bacterium CG15_BIG_FIL_POST_REV_8_21_14_020_66_15; assembly: GCA_002781745.1. Lineage (GTDB taxonomy): Bacteria > Pseudomonadota > Alphaproteobacteria > Rhodospirillales > Casp-alpha2 > UBA1479. The sequence goes on along the minus strand of PFFW01000140.1, from coordinate 10,182 downwards.
AAGCTCGGTCAACTTCACGCCGCTGTACGCCCTTGACGGCTTCGTCACGCCCAACGGGCTGTGCTTCGAGCGCCATCACGGCGGAGCGGCCGAGGTGATCCCGGACGACTACCGCCTGATGATCCACGGCATGGTCGAACGGCCGCTGGTCTTCACCTACCAGGACCTGCGCCGCTTCCCGCCGCAAAGCCGCTTCTTCTTCCTGGAGTGCGCGGCCAATGGCGGCATGGAATGGCGCGGCGCGCAGCTCAACGGCGTGCAGTTCACCCACGGCATGGTCCATTGCGTGCAGTACACGGGCGTGCCGCTGCGCACCCTGCTGGAAGAAGCCGGCGTGAAACCCAAGGCCAAGTGGCTGCTGGTCGAAGGCGGCGATTCGGCAGGCATGAACCGCTCGCTTCCGCTCGACAAGGCGCTCGACGACTGCATGGTCGTCTACTCCATGAATGGCGAGCGCCTGCGCGTCGAACAGGGCTATCCCATCCGCCTGGTGGTGCCCGGCTTCGAGGGGAACATGTGGGTCAAGTGGCTGCGCCGCATCGAGGTCGGCGACGGCGCCTGGATGGCGCGCGAGGAAACCTCCAAGTACACGGACCTGATGCCCGACGGGCGGGCCCGGCGTTTCACCTGGGAAATGGACGCGAAGTCCGTCATCACCAGCCCCTGTCCGGAACTGCCGTGCCGGCAGAAGGGCCCGCAGGTCATCAAGGGCATTGCGTGGTCCGGCCGCGGCAAGATCGCGCGGGTCGACATCACTGTCGACGGCGGGCGCAACTGGCACCAGGCGCGCCTGGAGGAACCGATCCTGCCGAAATGCCTGACCCGCTTCTACCTGGACGGCTGGGAATGGAACGGCGACACCGCCTACCTGCAAAGCCGTGCCATCGACGATACCGGTTACGTGCAGCCCGAGATGGCGGCGCTGCAGGCCGTGCGCGGCGTGAACTCGATCTACCACAACAACGCCATCCAGACCTGGCGCATCAATCCGACCGGGGAGGTGGAAAATGTCCGCTTGGCGTAACCTGACCGTCGCAACCGGCGCCGTGGCGCTGATGGTACTGTCGGCCGCCGCCGATGCAGGCGATCGCAAATTCCCGGAACTGGGCGCCGCCGCCACGGCCGAACAGATCAAGGCCTGGGACATCGACGTGCGGCCCGACGGGCTGGGCGCCCCTGCGGGCTCCGGCACGGCGGCAAAGGGCGAAAGGATCTACGTCCGGAAATGCGCCCACTGCCACGGCGACTTCGGCGAGGCGCGCGGCCGCTATCCCGTCCTGGTCGGCGGCCACGGCAGCCTGAAGGACGACCGGCCGGAGAAAACCATCGGCAGCTACTGGCCCTTTGCCTCGACCATTTTCGACTACGTCAAGCGCGCCATGCCGTTCGGCGAGGCGCAGACCCTGACCAACGACGAGGTCTATTCGATCACCGCGTTCCTTCTGTCCATGAACGACGTGATCGACAGCGACTTCGTGCTCGACGCCTCGACTATCGGCAAGATCGAGATGCCGAACGCGAAGAACTTCTTCGAGGACCCGCGCCCCGACGGACAGACGGCCGAGATGGCCGCGCTGTGCATGAAGGACTGCAAGACCGGGATCAAGGTCCTGGGCCGCGCCAAGGTCATCGACGTGACGCCCGAGAAGGGCGGGGCGGCGGCCAAGGCCACGGCCACGGCCGCGCAGCCGGCGGCGGCCAAGGCGGAATCGGCCGCCCAGGTCGCGGCGGCTCAGCCCGCAGGCGATCCGGACGCCGGCAAGAAGGTGTTCCGCAAGTGCGCGTCCTGCCACGATATCGACAGCGCGCGCAACAAGGTCGGTCCGTCCCTCAAGGGCGTTTTGGGCCGCACCGCGGGGGCCGTCGACGGCTTCAAGTACTCCAAGGCGTTCCAGGCCGCCAACGGCATGGGCCTGAAATGGACGGACCGGACGCTGAAGGCCTTCGTGGCCGATCCCAAGTCCTTCGTGAAGGACCGGATCGGCGGCGACAAGGGCCGCACCCGCATGGCCTTCGCCGGGCTTCGCAAGGAGCAGGAAGTCGAAGACCTGCTGGCCTATATCAAGAAGGCCGGCGGCAGATAATCGCCAAGCTGAATCCCCGGGCGGCGGTCCGCCCGGGGCTGAATTTCTCCGGGAAAATTCGCGATTGGGCCGTCAGGCGGCCGAGCGGGCGTTGGCCTTGACCAAGCGGCGGCGCTCGATCGCTTCGGCCGAACAGAACAGGCCGTACATGAGCTCCAGCGTTTTGCCCGCCTCGTTGCTGGCCAGCCTGTAATAGATCGCCTTGCCGTCGCGCCGCGTCGCGACAAGGTCGTCGGCCCGAAGCCGCGCCAACTGCTGTGACAGGGTGGGCTGGCGCAGGTCGAGCGCCTGTTCCAGTTCGGTGACCGACTTCTCCCCCTCAGCCAGCATGCAAAGGATGAGCAGGCGGTTCTCGTTGGCCAGCGCCTTCAGAAACTGGGCCGCTTCCTTGGCGCCTTCAAGTACGTCTTCTTCTTTCATGTGAACCCAATGTCTCCAGGTTTACCGCCCTTGTCCGGCGGTCTGTCCTCCCCTGGACCTTTTTACGGTCCGCCCAGTCGGCCGGTTCGCTTGTCCGTTGACGATACCTGCGCCCCCGAGGTCGGTTGGCATACATTAGGCCAATCGAAGGTGAGTCTCAACAACGCCTGCGCCGTCCGCCCCGCCGTTCACCGAAAATTGACCTACGCCGGCGACGTGGAAAACCGGACCAAACTACACTTCACGGGCACAATTTAATTTATTTGAATATATGGCACAATGGGCAAGACGCGGGAGTGCCCACGACCGCGGCCGGGCATTGCGCGCCGGGCGTCGTGCCGTCAGGCGGGTTCGGGATGCAAGGGAAGCGGATGGTGCCGCCGGAGTGAATTGAACACTCGACCTCGCCCTTACCAAGGGCGCGCTCTACCCCTGAGCTACGGCGGCATCCGGAAGGTGAAGAGGGGCGGACAATAGTATAGGGTTTGCCCGATGACAAGTGTCCCTTGGCGCTTTATTGCGGGAGGGGGAAAGGTAGTTTTCACGGGCGAATCGGAGGCACCTTGAAGACCAAGAACGGCGGCAAGAAACACCCGGGACGGAACCCTGCCGGGACCGAGGCGGCGGCGGCGCGCCAGGAACGCCTGGCCCGGCAGCTGCGCGCCAACCTGGCCAAACGCAAGCAGCAGCAGCGCAAACGGGACGCCGGCGATGCGGACGGCGACGGGGCCTGAGCATCGGTTGCGATCGGCCCGGACCGGGCCCGCGAAATAATCCCATTCCCGCCATGACACGGCCCCATTCGTTCTGTTAATCAACGTCCATGGACAGCATTCGAATCCGGGGCGGCCGTCCCCTGAACGGCACCATTGCGATCGGCGGGGCGAAGAACGCGGCCCTGCCCCTGATGGCCGCGTCCCTCCTGACCGAGGATCCGCTGGAATTCACCAACATGCCGGCACTCGCCGACCTGCGGACCATGGGCAGCCTGCTGCAGGAACTTGGGGTCGAACTGACCCATGCAGGGGGCGATAACGGCAACGAGCCCGTGGTGCGGCTGCAGGCGCGCAAGATCACGGCGACGGAAGCCCCCTACGACCTGGTGCGCAGGATGCGGGCCTCGGTCGTCGTCATGGGACCGCTGCTGGCCCGCGCCGGCCGGGCCCGCGTGTCCATGCCCGGCGGCTGCGCCATCGGCACGCGGCCCGTCGACATGCACCTGAAGGCGCTGGAGGCGCTGGGCGCCGAGATAGAGCTGAAGGAAGGCTACATCCAGGCGACGGCGCCCGAAGGCCTCAGGGGCGGGCACATCCTGTTTCCCAAGGTCACCGTCGGCGGCACGGAGAACGCCCTGATGGCGTCGGTCCTGGCGAGGGGCGAGACGGTCATCGCCAACGCCGCCCGCGAGCCGGAAATCACCGATCTGGCGACCTGTTTGACGGAGATGGGGGCCAGGATTTCCGGCATCGGCACGGACACCCTGAAGATCATCGGCGTGGCGGAACTGTCGGGTGCGAAGCACCGGGTCCTGCCCGACCGCATCGAAACCGGCACCTACGCCGCCGCCGCCGCCATCACCGGCGGCGAGATCACCCTGACCAACACCCGCGCCGAACTGATCGAAAGCGTCATCGACCTTCTGGAGCGCGCGGGCGTCGAGGTGACCGAGACCAATGACGGCCTCAAGGTCAACCGTGCCAACTGCGAGCTGCGCGGCGTCGACAGCATGACCGAGCCCTATCCCGGCTTCCCTACCGACATGCAGGCCCAGATCATGGCCATGATGACCGTGGCGACCGGGGCCGCCATGATCACGGAAACGATCTTCGAGAACCGCTTCATGCACGTGCCCGAACTGTGCCGCATGGGGGCCGACATCAACGTGCACGGGGCGTCGGCCATCGTGCGCGGCGTCAAGAAGCTGTCGGGCGCGCCGGTCATGGCGACGGATCTGCGCGCCTCGGTCTCGCTAGTCCTTGCGGGCCTGGCGGCCGAGGGCGAGACGCGGGTCAACCGGGTCTATCATCTGGATCGCGGCTACGAGCGGCTGGAGGAGAAGCTGGCCGCCTGCGGCGCCGATATCGCCCGGGTGGCGGGGGACTGAGGCATTCGCTATCCTCTCCGTAAAACCGGGAGGATTGCGCCATGCTGAAGGCCCTTACCACCGAGGCCCTGCGGCAATTCAGGGAAGAAGGCTACTATTCGCCCGTCGACGTGCTGCCTCCGGAAGAGGCGCGCGGCCTGCGCGACCGCATCGAGGCCTTCGAGGCTGATCAGGGCGCGCCCGTCAACGGGCTGCAGCGCAACAAGTCGCATCTGCTGTTCAAGTGGCTGGACGACCTGATCCGCGATGACCGCATCGTCGACATGATGGAGGACATCCTGGGCCCCGACATCCTGTGCTGGAACACCCTGTTCTGGACCAAGGAGCCGGGATCGGGCCAGTACGTGTCCTGGCACCAGGATTCCAATTACTGGGGCCTGGCGGGCGGCGAGGTGGTGACCGCCTGGCTGGCCCTGTCGGAGGCGAGCGAGGAGGCCGGCTGCATGCGCGTGATGCCGGGCACGCACCTGGGCCCGCCCTTGAAACACGAGGACCTTTATCACGCGGACAACATGCTGACCCGCGGCCAGGAGATCACCCAGGGCATCGACGAGGCGAAGGCGGTCCTGATGCCGCTTCGGCCCGGACAGATGTCCCTGCACAACATCCGCCTGGCCCACGCGTCCGGACCCAATATGTCGGCCGACCGCCGGGTCGGGATTTCTCTTCACTACATGCCCGCCAAGGCGATGCAGAGCGTCGGCCAGTGGGACAGCGCCGCCCTGGTTCGCGGCGAGGACCGGTTCGGCCATTTCGAGCACACGCCGCGCGTTACGGCCGATATGGATCCGGACGCGGTGGCTTTCCATGTCCGTGCGGCCGAGGCCGTGCGCCAAGTTCTGTACCACGGCGCCGAGCAGATGACGGGCAAGCTGTAGGGGATAGGGGGCTCCCGGGGTGATGCCGTAGGCGCGAACGGCCGCTCCGAATCCCTGGATCGGCGGAGTGGCCTGGGGTAGTCTCCGGGCCCCGACCGTGTCCCTGGCTATCTCCGTTGACCGACCAGATCAGATACATCGACGCCGCCGGGCGGCGCCTGGAATGCGCCTGGTGGTGCGGCCCGCCGGCGCCTGACGCAGCCGTCCTGGTGTTCCTGCACGAAGGGCTCGGCTGCGTCGACATGTGGCGCGGCGTGCCGCAATCGCTGGCGCAATCGACGGGCATGCCCGCCTTCGCCTATTCGCGCGCGGGCTACGGACGGTCCCAGGAGATCGCCCTGCCGCGCGGCGTGGACTATCACGCGCCCGAGGCCTACGAGGTCCTGCCGGCCGTGCTGGACGCCGCCGGCATCGCCAAGGCCGTGCTGGTCGGCCATTCCGACGGCGGGACCATCGCGCTGATGGCGGCCGGCCGCGACGCGCGGATCAAGGGCGTCGTCACCATGGCGGCCCATGTGTTCAACGAGGACGTGACCATCCAGGGCATCCTGGAAGCACGCAAGGCCTGGGACGAGACGGACCTTCGGGACAGGCTGCGCCGCCATCACGGCGGCAACGTGGACACGGCCTTTTTCGGCTGGAACGACACCTGGCTGACACCGGAATTCCGCGCCTGGAACGTGGAGGACTGTCTGCCGGCCGTGACCTGTCCGGTGCTGGTGGTGCAGGGCGCGGACGACCGCTACGGCACGGCGGCGCAGGTCCGTGCCATCGCATCCCAGGTGTCGGGCCCGGCGCGGGAACTGATCCTGCCCGGCTGCGGCCACAGCCCCCACCTGGAGGCCCCGGACGCCTTGTTCGCGGCCGTTAACGAATTCGTCGCCGGCTTGAGCCTATAACGCGCGGGGAATAGGAGTCTCCCGGGCCTGTTCCCTGGTAAGATAGGGCGAAACCCTATATGTATGCGGCCCGACCCACCCAAGGAGACCGGCCCTGAGCGGGCCGTACATGAGCATGGCGATAAACGTGAACGAGAAACTGGTGCTGGCGTTGCCCAAGGGGCGCATCCTCAAGGAAGTGATGCCGCTGGTCCGCCATGCGGGGATCGAGCCGGAAGCCGCCTTCGACGACGACAAAAGCCGTCAGCTCCGCTTCACGACCAACGTGCCGAACCTGGACATCATCCGCGTGCGCAGTTTCGATGTCGCCACCTTCGTCGCCTTCGGAGCGGCGCACCTGGGGGTCGCCGGCAACGACGTGCTGATGGAATTCGATTTTTCGGAAATCTATGCGCCCGTGGACCTGGGCATCGGGCGCTGCCGCCTGGCCGTGGCCGAACCGGCGGAAATGGTGAAAAGCGACGACCCCCGGCAGTGGTCGTCGATCCGCATCGCCACCAAGTATCCGGGCCTGACGCGCCGCCATTTCGCGCGGCGCGGCGTGCACGCCGAATGCATCAAGCTGAACGGCGCCATGGAGCTGGCGCCGACCCTGGGCCTCTGCCGGCGCATCGTCGACCTGGTGTCGACCGGCGCCACGTTGAAGGCCAACGGCCTGGTCGAGGTCGAGACCATCGCCGAGATCACTTCGCGACTGGCCGTCAACCGCGCCGCGTGGAAGACCCGTCCGCGCGAGATCGGCGGCTGGGTCAACAAATTCAAGGAGGCCGCCGATGCCCTTGCGGCTTGACGCGCGCGCCCCCGGCTTCGAGGACGCGTTCAAGGCGTTCCTGGGCGCCAAGCGCGAGACCGAGGCCGACGTGAACGACGCCGTCGCCGCGATCCTGGCCGACGTCAAGGCGCGCGGCGACGCGGCGGTGCTGGAATACACCAGGCGCTTCGACCGCTTCGACCTGACGGCCGGGACGATGGCCGTCACCGCCGAAGAGGTGGACGCCGCCCGCGGCCGGTGCACGGACGAAACCCTGTCCGCCCTGGCGACGGCGGCCGGGCGCATCCGCGCGTTTCACGAAAAGCAACTGCCGGAAGACCTGGATTTCACGGACGCCGCGGGCCTGCGCCTGGGCTACCGCTGGCAGGCCGTGGAGGCGGCGGGCCTCTACGTGCCCGGCGGCACGGCGGCCTATCCGTCGTCCGTTCTGATGAACGCGATCCCGGCCAAGGTCGCGGGCGTGGACCGTCTGGTCATGGTCGTGCCGACGCCGGACGGCGTGCTCAACCCGCTGGTCCTGGCGGCGGCGGCGATCGCGGGCGTCGACGAGATCTACCGCGTCGGCGGCGCCCAGGCCGTGGGGGCCTTGGCCTACGGTACCGAGACCATCCGTCCCGTGGACAAGATCGTCGGCCCTGGCAACGCCTATGTGGCGGCCGCCAAGCGACAGGTGTTCGGCACCGTGGGCATCGACATGATCGCCGGCCCGTCGGAGATCCTGGTGCTGGCCGACGGCCTGAACGATCCCGCGTGGATCGCCGCCGATCTGTTGAGCCAGGCCGAACACGACACCGCCGCGCAGGCCATCCTGATCACCGACGATGCGGCCTTCGCCGACGCCGTCGAACGCGCCGTAGAGGGCCATCTGAAGACCTTGCCGCGCACCGGCACGGCCGGGGAAAGCTGGGCAACCTACGGCGCCGTCATCACCGTGCCGGATCTGGCCTCGGCCATCCCGCTGGTCGACCGCATCGCGCCGGAACACCTGGAGATCGCCGCCGACAACGCGGACGCGCTGGGGCGGAAGGTCAGGAACGCCGGCGCCATCTTCATGGGCCGTTTCGTGCCGGAAGCCATCGGCGACTACATCGCCGGGCCCAATCACGTGCTGCCGACGGCGCGCAGCGCCCGGTTCTCTTCGGGCCTGGGCGTGCTGGATTTCATGAAGCGCTCGTCCCTCATCGAATGCGACGCCGGGGGCCTGCGCGCCGTCGGGCCCGAGGCGATCGCCCTGGCCCGGGCCGAAGGCCTGGATGCGCACGCCCTTTCCATCGCCATCCGCCTGAACGAGCCGGCGGGGGATTAGGTCGAGACGCCGGGGCATGAGCGGCGATACCTACCGCATTGTCCAGATCGAGCTGGACGAAAAAAGCGTCGTCAGCCGCAGTCCCCAGGTCGACCACGAACGCAAGGTGGCGATCTACGACCTCTTGGAAGACAACAGCTTCCGTCCGCTTGAGATCGACCATCAGGGGCCGTATGCCCTGCGCCTGTCGATCCAGGACAACCGCCTGGTGTTCGACGTCGACGACGAAGGGCGCAACCACTTGGTCAAGATCACCCTGCCGATCAGTGTCATGAAGCGCGTGGTGCGCGACTATTTCATGATCTGCGAAAGCTATTTCAAGGCGATCAAGACCCTGTCTCCCAGCCAGATCGAAGCCATCGACATGGGCCGCCGAGGCCTCCACAACGAGGGGGCGGAAATCCTGCGCACGCGGCTCGAGGACCGGGTCGAGATGAACCTGCGCACGGCCAGGCGCCTGTTCACGCTCGTCTGCGTGCTGCATATCAAGGCGTAAGGGAGGCGGCAAATTTGTCAGACCTCCCCTCCGCGGTCCTGTTCTCCTGCACCATGAACGCCATCCGCTCTCCCATGGCGGAGGGCATTCTGAAGTTTCTGCACGGGCACAGGATCTATGTCGACAGCGCCGGCGCGCGGGAGGGCCAGATCGACGGATTCACCATCGCCGTGATGGACGAGATCGGCATCGACATGTCCAAGCACCGGTCCAAGACCTTCGACGACCTGGAGGACGACTTCTTCGACTTGGTCATCACCCTGTCGCCCGAGGCCCAGCACAAGGCCATGGAGCTTACGCGCATCATGGCCTGCGACGTGGAGTTCTGGAACACCTTCGACCCGTCGATCATAGAGACGGACAACCGCGAGGAAAAGCTGAACGCCTACCGCATGGTACGCGACCAGTTGATGGAACGCATCAAGGCGCGGTTCCCCGTGCAGGCGGTGGTGGACACATAAGCGCCCGGGATCAAAGGGCTCCGGCTTCGGATAAGGTGTCGAACATTTCCGTCCACTGCCCGGCGTTGGTGCGCCAGTC
>PFFW01000140.1:370-602 GCA_002781745.1 Rhodospirillales bacterium CG15_BIG_FIL_POST_REV_8_21_14_020_66_15 | reverse complement strand
GGCCAGGCCCGGGCGGATGTCGTGGACGAAGGCCATCGGTTCGGCGCTGTCGCGTACGGCCTGATACTCGTCGTTGATCATGCGGCCGTATTCCGGCGGTTCGTGATCCATGGGCGAGCGCCCCGTATAGTCGTAGCCCTTGACGTCGACGTGGCCGGTGCCCCAATAGCGATAGCGGAAACCGCCTTCGGGCGTCACGTCGACGACGCTGATGAACGGAATGACCGCGGAC
>PFFW01000140.1:0-288 GCA_002781745.1 Rhodospirillales bacterium CG15_BIG_FIL_POST_REV_8_21_14_020_66_15 | reverse complement strand
TCGGCGACGTGGGCAACCGGAGCGGCGGCCGCACCAGCAGCGTGTTCGACAGCAATGCCATCAAGCCGCGCCTGGAGGATGTCGCCACGCAGTTGCTCGGTTCCCTGGCGATCACCTACGGCCGTCCCGAGTCACTGATCCCGCCAGAGAAGCTGGAAGTGAAAGTCACCAAACCGGATCTCCGGATCGCCGCGCCGCGCTGGACCACCCGATGACACCGCGCCTCGCCCTGGTCGTCGGCTCGCTGGCCCTGGTCGGCGGGACCGTGATGCAGGGTCATCAGGATGG
>PFFW01000189.1:13399-14062 GCA_002781745.1 Rhodospirillales bacterium CG15_BIG_FIL_POST_REV_8_21_14_020_66_15 | reverse complement strand
TCTGAGGAACGGCAATCACTCGAAGAATCGACCTCTCCTTCGGCGGCCACTCAGCCGTCTCAGGACAGCAACTCCTCTGGTGAGGACCGTGGGGGCGACCCCGCGAACCAGCCTACCGGCGAGGGCAACACCACCGCCCAAACCGCCAGGGGCAATGTCGTCAACGATATTGCCTGACACTCTTGCTCCCCCTTCGGGGGAGGTTGGCAACACGCCGTCTCTCGGGGCGGCATTGTCTCAACCCAAGGAGACGTTCTGAAGGCACGGCTGAGCTCCCCCGGGATTTCCCGGGGGGGCTCTTTCGTTTTCGGCGTCCGCGCCGGGCCGGGCCTGGGGCGGCGTTTTGAAATGGCGGGCGCTTCCGTTTTTCCGGACCCTGTGCAAGAACGTGGGCTTTCCCGTCGGCGGCCGTCGACGTTGCCCGACACGCATCCGCATGCATACAAAGGACATCCGGAAACATGGATTTTCGACTGACCGACGACCAGCGCCAACTGCAGGAGGCGGCCCGCGCCTTCGCCCAGGGCGAGATGCGCGCCGTCGCCCGCGAACTGGAACAGGAAGACAAGGCGCTGCCCGCCGAGTACGTCAAGCGCTACGCCGAGATGGGGTTTCTCGGCGTCAACGTGGCGGAGAACCTGGGCGGCCTGGGCCTCGGCAACC
>PFFW01000189.1:0-13369 GCA_002781745.1 Rhodospirillales bacterium CG15_BIG_FIL_POST_REV_8_21_14_020_66_15 | reverse complement strand
CCAAGGTCTCGCCGGCCGTCGCCTTTCCCATCTTCGAAAGCGCCGTCGGACCCGTGCGCGCGGTCGAGCATTTCGCCAACGCGGACCTCGTCAAGCGCATCGTGCCCAAGGTCTGCGCCGGCGAGATGGTGGTCGCCGTCGCCATGTCCGAGCCCGAGGCCGGCTCGGCCCTCACGGACCTCAAGACCCGGGCCGAGATCAAGGACGGCAGGATCGTGATCAACGGGCAGAAGCGCTGGTGTTCGGGCGGCGGTCATGCCGACGCCTACGTGGTCTATTGCCGCCTTTCGGACGCTCCGGGGGCCAAGGGCATCGGCGCCGTTCTGGTGGAAAAGGACGCCAAAGGGCTCAGCTTCGGCGCGCGCGAACGGCTCATGGGTTTTCGCGGCGTGCCCTCGGCGGACATCTTCTTCGATAACGTGGATGTGCCCGAGGGCAACCTGATCGTCCCCGCCGGCGGCTTCAAGCAATTGATGGAGGCATTCGACCTGGAGCGCTGCGGCAACGCCACAATGTGCCTGGCGATCGCCCAGTCGGCACTCGACGAGGCCCTGGCCTATGTCCAGGAGCGCAGGCAGTTCGGCAAGCCGCTGGTCGAGTTTCAGGCGGTGCAGCTCAAGCTCGCCGAGATGGCGCTGCGTTGCGAGGCCTCGCGCCTCTTGATCTGGCGGGCGGCACAGAACGCCACAGATAACGTTGGTGGCGGCCTGCCGTCGATCCTGGACTCCTCCCTCGCCAAATGCTTCGCCAACGAGATGGTGCGCGACGTTGTCGGGGCGGCGATGCAGGTCATGGGGGCCTACGGCTATTCCAAGGAATTCGACATGGAACGCCGCATGCGGGACGGTTGGGGCTGGGGTATCGCCGGCGGCGCGATCGACATCCAGAAGGTCAACATCGCCTCGGCCCTGGTCGGCCGGCGCTTCGATCAGCGGAGGTAGGGCCGTGGCCGGACCACTCGACGGCATCCGCGTGCTCGACTTCTCGCGCGTCCTGGCCGGGCCCTGGTGCGCCATGATCCTGGGCGACCTGGGGGCCGAGGTGATCAAGGTGGAAAGCCCCGAAGGCGACGACGTGCGCCATTTCGGCCCCCCCTTCACGAACGGCGAAAGCGCCTACTTCCAGGTCACCAACCGTAACAAGCAGAGCATCGTCATCGACCTCAAGACCGACGAGGGCATGGCCATCGCCCGCGACCTGGCGCTGAAAAGCGACATCGTCGTGGAGAACCTGCGCCGGGGCGCCATGGAGAAGTACGGCCTGGGCTTCGAGCAGCTTCGCAAGGACAACCCGGGCCTGATCTACTGTTCCGTCTCGGGCTACGGCCGCACCGGCCCGGCGGCCGAGCGCGCCGGCTACGACTTCCTGATCCAGGCGGAAAGCGGCCTGATGTCCATCATCGGCGACGAGACCACGCCGCCCATGAAGGTCGGCGCCGCCGTCACCGACATGGTGGCGGGCCAGGACGCGGTGGCGGGCGTGCTCGCCGCCCTGTTCCACCGCGAACGCACCGGCAAGGGCCAGCACGTGGACATCGCCCTCCTGGACAGCGCCGTGACCCTGCTGGCCAACCAGGGCGCGGCCTACCTGATGACCGGCGAGCGGCCCAAGCGCCTGGGCAACGACCATCCCTCCGTGGTGCCCTACCGGCCGTTCGAGACGGCGGACCATCCGCTGGCGTTGGCGATCGGCGCCGACCGCCAGTTCCGCAAGCTGGCGGCGGTCCTGGGCCGTGCCGACATGGCCGACGATCCGCGCTTCGCGACCAACAAGGCGCGGGCGGCCAATCGCACGGCGCTGTACGAAATCATCGAGGCGATCTTCATGACCCGCGGCCGCGACGATTGGTTGGTCGACCTGCACGCCGCGGGCCTGCCGGCGGGCGCCATCCGCACGGTGGACGAGGTGTTGGAGGCGCCGGAGGTCAACGCGCGGGACATGGTGGTCGAGGTCGAGCACGCCACCATCGGCCGCGAGCGCATCATCGGCTCGCCGCTGAAACTTTCGGAAACGCCGGTCAGCCTGCGCTCGGCGCCGCCGACCCTGGGCCAACAGACGGCCGACGTGCTGAAGCAGGTCCTGGGATGGGACGCGGCCGACGCCGACGACTACGCGGACCGGGTCAAACCCGCCTGACTCCTCATCTGCTCTGGTGCAGGCAACGGTGATAGGCCCGCCGCGCGGCGCGCGCCGCGCCGTCGCGGTTGTCGTCGACCAGCCGGCGCTCGTCATTCAGCAGGCGCAGGCAGTCGATCTGCTCGGGCCTGTCGTCGCGGAGATCGGTTTCCGCGCCGCCCGCCGGGGGCGTGGTGCCCGAGCGTGCCGCCCCGCCGTAGGTCTCGCGCCCCGTGGCGTTCCGGTAGAACAGTTCGTCCGGATGGACCCAGAACCCGTGCGGCGTCGGGCACCAGGTATCCGTGATCGCGCCGCCGGGGCCCATCGTCTCGACGTCGCGGCAGCCCTCGGCGTCGAGCCCGCCCATCAGTCTCGCCGTGCCGCGCGCGCCGCCGGGGCCCTGCCAGGGTCGGCTGGCGCCCGTTTCGCCCGCGGCGAGCACGGCCTGGATGGCGGCCTGTTCGGCCCGCATGTCGTGGAAGGTCGGTGTGTCGTCCGGCACCGCCGCGCAGGCGGCGGCTAGGCCGGCGGCCAGGAAGGCGCAGGCGGCATGTCGGGGGAGGCGGGCCATGGGGGATCATATCGCCATGTCCCTCCGTCGGGCTAGTGTGGTGGTTTTGAAGTTCGTCACATTATCCGGAGCGCTCTCCGAAACGAACTTTAAAACCAATGCCACGCTAGAATCATTATGTTAGCTGGTGTCGGCCTGGTTCTGAAGGTCGCCAATCGCCTGCTCCAGATATGATGCGAACTTCGGAACTAGGACGGCGGTCCCTTGGGACAGAGAGCGGCGCCCAGAACGGGACCGTGGTCCGGCGCCTGGACGAGCACCGCGCAGCCCATGCCGGCACCCTTTCGGGCGTCCTTGGGCAGGTCGACCGCCGTCGCATCCCCGTGCCACGCACCGATCCTGCGGATCTCGCGGACGATGTGGCGACTTTCCAGGACCTTGCCGTGGTTCTCGCCCTTCTTGACCTCGGTCGTGACGCGGTTGAGGAAACGGACGAGATGGATCTCGGCGGAACCGGCCGCGCCGCCGGACACCGACGCCTTCAGGCGGCCGTCCGCCGCGGCGACGGCCACGGTCAGCTTGCCCTTCGTCGCGGCGGCGCGGCGCAGGATGTCGGTCACCCGGTCGCGGTGCGAGCCCACGGCCTCAAGCCGGCCGTCGATGACCATCTGCGGGGTGTAGACGCCCGACTGTCCCCGGATGGCGACGTTGTAGAGCCTCTGGCGGCGCGTGTGGTCGGGGGACGAGAAGGGATCCTTCCACTGACCGTGCCACATGTAGTTGAGGGTATCCCAGTAGTCGACGTGGAACTCCAGGGCGACCACGTCCGGCCGCTCCGCCAGTTCGCCCAGGAAGGCCTCGGCCGGCGGACAGGAATAGCAGCCCTGGGAGGTGAACAGTTCGACCACCACCGGCGGATCGTCCGCGGCACGGCCGGGCGTGGCGGCGGTGACAAGCATCACTGCAAGGGCCGCCGCGGCGAACTTAAGGTGCTTCATGGGTTCGTTCCCGGTTGTCGGAGGATAAGGATCGGGGAACGTGATTCGCGTGTCAATTTAACGGCCTCAGGCGTATGCTCAAAAAATGGTGAGCCAAGTTCACAATTCCTCCACGGCCGTGCCGCGTCCGACGACGCTCGGCGAGAAACTGGTGCGCGAGGCGCGTCAGGCTTTGGAAAATCCGGCGCAATCCCTGGGCGGACGCACCATCGAGGACCGGGTCGATCTCTCCACCGTCGATATCGGCGGCGGTCACAAGGCCGTGAACCTTGCTCGCGGCGGCCAGTTGGCCGACGAGGTCCGTAACGCCAAGCCGGAAGACCTTGTCGAGAAGCTGGACCGCGGCCTGGCCGAGGGCTTTCATATCGGCAAACTGTTCCGCAGCGTGTTCAAAAGTCTGGCCGGCCTGTTCCGCGCCTATCGATCGTAACGACTTTACCCCGCCCGCTCGCCGTGGGGTTCCGGGCGACGCGGGAGCGGTCACTCGATCTCGTCTTTTTCCGGGGCATAGACAAGCCGGTTGCGGCCGCTCCGCTTGGCCGCGTAAAGCGCCGTGTCGGCACGTTTCAGCATCGCTTCGAAATCCCTGTCGTTCGCGTGGGACGCGCCGCCGACGCTGACCGTATAGGGCGTCGGATCGCCGTCGGCGACACTGGCGCCGGCAATCCGTTTGCTGATCCTCCTGGCCAGGTTCGATGCTCCCGGCCGTCCGGTTTCCGGTAGCAGGACGATGAACTCCTCGCCTCCGAAACGGCCGGGAACGTCCGTTGCCCGGGCCAACTCGGTCAGCAGGCTGGCGAAATGACGGAGGACGTTATCGCCGCCGTCATGGCCGTAGGTGTCGTTGATGGACTTGAAGTGGTCGATGTCGATCATCAACAGCGAAAACGGGTGCCCGTGGCGTTTGGCGAGGTTTAGAATTTCCGTGCCCCGTTCCATGAGGTGGCGCCTGTTGGCGAGTCCGGTTAGCGGGTCCGTGGTTGCCCGCAGGCGCAACTCGTCGATGAGCTTGGCCCGTTCCGAGATGTCCCGGACCACGGCGCAGACTTCTTCGGAGCCGGCGACAGAAATTTTCGAGATGCTGATTTCGGCGGGAAATTCCGATCCGTCCTTGCGGCAGCCGTAGATGGTTGAGCGTTCCTCCATCTTTCGGGACGTGACGGTCTCACGGTGAAATTGTTCAACGTAGTCGGTGTGCTTGTGCCGGAATGACGCCGGAATCAGAAGGGACAGCGGCTTGCCGATGATTTCCGCCGCGCTGAAGTCGAATATCTTTTCGGCCGCCTCGTTGAAAAGCCGGATGTAGCCTTCCCGGTCAACGACGATGATGCCGTCGTGGGCGGCGGTGACGACAGCCTCGAAGCGGTCCCACGCCTTGCCGTCCTGTTGTTCGGGATCGGTCGTTCCCGTTGAATTGTTTGGTGGGGACATCGGTACTACCCTCTCGTACCTGGGTTACCATTGCCCAAATGCGATATTTCGGCAACTCTGCGATTGGAAACGTGTCACGGGACGCAGCTTATCGGCCTCTTGACGACGGCACGGCGAAGGGAGCATGAGAGGGCAACGCAGCGTGGTGAGAGATATCCATGGTCGATCCCTTCGGCGCCTCCGATTCGCGATCTCCTGATGCGGCGGTTCCTCCTGAGGCTGGCAGGTTCGGCGCGTGCGGTGCCATCGAACGATTGCCGCTGATCCGGATGATGTCGCGGGCGACGACCCCCCGGCTCGCCGCGATCGGCATGACGCCCAATCAGGCGACGACCCTGGGCCTGGTATCCGGGCTTGCGGCGGCGGCCTGTCTCGCGCTCGGCACGCCGGGGATTCAGGTCCTGGGGGCGGGCCTGTTTTTCCTATACTACCTTTTCGATTACTGCGACGGCGAACTCGCCCGCATGCGCGACATGGGATCGCGGTTCGGCGCCTACTACGACGATTTCGCCGATTGGATCGTCCATGCCGCCTTTTTCCTGGCCATCGGCTACCACGCCATGGCCGAAGCCGGGGATGTCCTGTGGATGTGGCTGGGCGGAGCGGCGGCTCTCGGCGGCACGATCAATGCGTTACTGCCGCTGGTGCTTGGTGGCGTGCCCGAGGGCGAGACCCAGGTTGCGAAGCTTGCGGATCTGGACGGCGATGCGGGATGGGGCGACGTCGCCGTGTTCGCCTTTCGCGGGCTTGCCCGTGCGGACTTCTGGCTGATCGTAATGTGTTTGGCGTTCGGCGGCTGGTTGTGGGTTCTACTGCCCGCCGCCGCCGTCGGCGCACAGGTGTTCTGGCTGCTCTACCTCAAGAAATCGGCGCGCCGGATTCTCACCTGAGCGATGACGGGGCGCTCACGCCCGTTTCTTCTCCGGGCGCTTTTCCAGATAGGGCGCCAGGTATTCGCCCGTGAAGCTGCCCTTGGTGCGGGCGACGTCCTCGGGCGTGCCCTGGGCGACCAGCTTGCCGCCCTTGGTGCCGCCCTCGGGCCCCAGGTCGATGACCCAGTCGGCGGTCTTGATGACCTCCAGGTTGTGTTCGATCACGACCACCGTGTTGCCCTGGTCGACCAGCGCGTGCAGGACCTCCAGAAGCTTTTTCACGTCGTCGAAATGCAGGCCGGTGGTCGGTTCGTCCAGGATGTAGAACGTCTTGCCCGTGGCGCGGCGCGACAGTTCCTTGGCCAGCTTCACGCGCTGCGCTTCGCCGCCCGACAGCGTCGTCGCCTGCTGGCCCAGATGGATGTAGCCGAGCCCCACGCGCTTCAGGGTTTCCATCTTGTCGCGGATCGCCGGCACGGCCTTGAAGAACTCGGCCGCCTCGTCGACGGTCATGTCCAGGACCTCGGCGATGGATTTGCCGCGGAACTTGATGTCCAGGGTTTCGCGGTTGTAACGCTGGCCCTTGCAGACGTCGCAGGTCACGTAGACGTCGGGCAGGAAGTGCATTTCGATCTTGATCAGGCCGTCGCCCTGGCAGGCCTCGCAGCGCCCGCCCTTGACGTTGAAGGAAAACCGTCCGGCCTTGTAGCCGCGGGTCTTGGCGTCGGGCAGGTTGGCGAACCAGTCGCGGATCGGCGTGAAGGCGCCGGTGTAGGTCGCGGGGTTGGAGCGCGGCGTGCGGCCGATCGGCGACTGGTCGATGTCGACGACCTTGTCGATGAATTCCAGGCCCTCAAGCGCATCGTGCTCGCCGGGATGCTCGCGCGCCCCGTGCAGGCGCCGGGCCAGCGCCTTGTACAGGGTCTCGACGACGAGGGTCGACTTGCCGCCGCCCGACACCCCGGTGATGCAGGTCAGGGTGCCGAGGGGGAAGTCCACATCCACGTTGCGAAGGTTGTTTGCCCTGGCGCCGCGAAGCTTGAGCGCTTGGCCCTTCTTGCCGGGCCGCCGTCCGGGGGGCAGGGGAATCTGCTCGATCCCGGTCAGGTACTTGCCGGTCAGGCTGTCCGGCGACTTCATGATGTCCTCGGCCGTGCCGGTCGCGACCACGCGGCCGCCGTGCACGCCGGCGCGCGGGCCCATGTCGATCAGCCAGTCGGCGGCGCGGATGGCGTCCTCGTCGTGCTCGACCACGATGACGGTGTTGCCCAGATCGCGCAGGCGCTCCAGCGTCGCCAGAAGCCGCGCATTGTCGCGCTGGTGCAGGCCGATGGAGGGCTCGTCCAGCACGTAGAGCACGCCCGTAAGGCCCGAGCCGATCTGCGACGCCAGGCGGATGCGCTGGCTCTCGCCGCCGGACAGCGTGCCCGACGAGCGCGACAGCGTCAGGTACTCCAGACCGACGTTCATCAGGAAGCCCAGGCGCTCGTTGATCTCGCGCAGGATGCGCCGGGCGATCTCCTTGTCCTTGCCGGTCAGCTTGCCCTCAAGCTCGGCGAACCAGGCGTGCGCCTCGGCGATGGACTGGTCGGCGACCTGGGATACGTTCAGGCCGTCGATCTTGACGGCGAGGGCTTCCGGCTTCAGGCGCAGGCCGCCGCAGTCGGAACAGGTGGTTACGGTCTGGAAGCGCGACAGTTCGTCGCGCACCCAGCTTGAATCCGTCTCGCGCCAGCGCCGCTCCATGTTGGGGATCACGCCCTCGAAGGGCTTGGTGATGTCGTAGGCGCGCTTGCCGTCGTGATAGCGCATGGTCACGTTGGTGGTGCCGGACCCGTAAAGGACGATCTCCTTCACCTTGGCAGGCAGCTTGTGCCAGGGCGTCGACAGGTCGAAGCCGAAATGGGCGCCCAGGCTCTTGAGCGTCTGGTCGTAGTACTTGGACGACGAGTTGGCCCAGGGCGCCACGGCGCCGCTGGCAAGCGTCCGCTTGTCGTCGGGGACGACCAGGTCCGGATCGAAAAACATCTCCGTGCCCAGGCCGTCGCAGGCCGGGCAGGCGCCGAACGGGTTGTTGAAGGAGAACAGGCGCGGCTCGATTTCATCAATCGTGAATCCGGACACGGGGCAGGCGAAGCGCGCCGAGAACACCGTGCGCCCGGCGGGCACGTGATCCTGGATGCCGCCCTTGCGCGCCCCCTTGGCGGTCTTCGGGACGTCGTCCCTGGGCGCGTCGGCGTCATCCGCATAGGCGATGCCGTCGGTCAGTTCCAGGGCCGTTTCCAGGCTGTCGGCCAAGCGGGCCTCCAGGCCCTCGCCGACCACTACGCGGTCGACCACGACCTCGATGTCGTGTTTGAACTTCTTGTCCAGCTCCGGCGCGTCCTCGATGTCGTACAACTCGCCGTCGATGCGGATGCGCTGGAACCCCTTCTGCGCCAGGGCGGCGATCTCCTTCTTGTATTCGCCCTTGCGCCCGCGCACGACGGGGGCCAGCAGGTACAGCCTCGTGCCCGGCTTCATGGCCATGATGCGGTCGACCATTTCCGACACGGTCTGGCTTTCGATGGGCAGGCCGGTGGCCGGCGAATGGGGGACACCGACCCGCGCGAACAACAGGCGCATGTAGTCGTAGATCTCGGTCACCGTGCCGACGGTGGAGCGCGGGTTGCGCGAGGTCGTCTTCTGTTCGATCGAGATGGCGGGGCTGAGGCCGTCGATATGGTCCACGTCGGGCTTCTGCATCAGTTCCAGGAACTGGCGCGCGTAGGCGGACAGGCTTTCCACATAGCGGCGCTGGCCTTCGGCATAGATGGTGTCGAAGGCGAGCGACGACTTGCCGGATCCGGACAGGCCCGTGATCACCGTCAGGCTGTCGCGCGGAATGTCGACGTCGACGTTTCGCAGGTTGTGCTCCCGGGCGCCGCGAACGCTGATTTTTTCCATGAGAGTTCCGAATGCCATTCGAGCGGAAGACGCGCGGCAAGCCACGGCTTCACAAGCGGTGAGTCATATAGGGGGGCGGGCCCGACGTAAAGCGGAACGAGATTGCGAAATTATTCACAAATACTTAAAGTGAAAATTCACAAAAAATGTTATTTAAAACATGACTATGACGATTTATGGGTGAAATAGAGTCCAAAATTGGTTAGACTCGCATCGTCAAGCAAGGAGGCGCCTCCCTTGAAACCGGCAGCGCTGCCAGCATCGAATGGAGGCACTGATGACGCAGGACGATAAGACGGCCTTTAAATGGACCCTCGGGTTTGTCGCCTTGGTCCTTATCCTTGGTTACGGCGCGTATGCGGCTGGCTGGCTGACCCAGTAATCGCATGTACGCCATCTGAATCACACCAACGGAACTATCGCCGGCCCCCAGGGGTCGGCGATTTTTTTGTCCGGCCATCCAGGCGGAAACGGGATCGTCGGCGTTTGCAAACGGGCCTGCGTCCTCTAAAAGAGGCACAATCCGCAACGCGCCCGAGGAACGTCCCATGCCCAGCGACAGCGACGACCAGTTCGACAAGGCGGACATGATCCTGTCCGACGCCCTGCAGGAATTCATCAAGGCCGGCGTCAGCCAGGAGGTCTACGGCATGGCGCTGCTGGAGATCGGCGTGCTGGCCATGGTGCGGCTCGATGAAAGCGAGGACAGGATCGTCGGCCTGGTCCGCGATTTCATCGCCCGCGCCCATCAGGGCATGCCGCCTTCGCCCGCGCCTGGGCAATAGATACCTAGCCCCGGCCGGGGGAATCCGGCTAAAGTCCGCTTTCCTTCACCGCGAGCGGGTGTACACTCACGACACACGAATTACGAGGAATTCCATGGCAGGTAGCGTCAATAAAGTCATTCTCGTCGGCAATTTGGGCCGCGACCCCGAGGTCCGGTTTTCCCAGTCCGGCCAGAAGATCGTCAACATGTCCGTGGCCACGTCGGAAACCTGGAAGGACCGCCAATCGGACGAGCGCCGGGAGAAGACGGAATGGCACCGGGTCGTGGTGTTCGACGAGCGCCTTGCGGACGTTTGCGAGAAGTACCTGAAGAAGGGCTCGAAGGTGTACCTGGAAGGCACCCTGCAGACCCGCAAGTGGACCGGCAACGATGGCGTCGAGAAATACACCACCGAGGTCGTGCTGCCGCGTTTCAACGGCGTCATGACCATGCTTGACGGCAAGCAGGATGGCGGCGGAAGTGGCGGCGGCTACGGCGGCTCCGACGACGGATCGAGCTGGGACAACCCGGGCAGCGGCAGTCCTGGGGGTGGGGGCGGCGGCCGGTCCGACCTGGACGACGAAATCCCGTTCTGACGGGCAATCACACCGCCCGGACGGGTTGAATTGGCCCGGCCCGGAATCTCATGAAAACTCAACGTCGGCCGCCATGGGTGAGGCGACCGGCGTAGGCGGGCGAGGCGTTGCATGACGAGCCAGGGGAGCACGACGGTTCGCCGACGCAAGGGCGTGCGTCTGCGCTTCCTGTTGGCCTTCTTCCTGATCATCGTCGGCGCGGCGCCGCCCGCGATCCTGGCGTCATGGCTGTATTCCCGGGCCATCGAATTCCAGGTCGCCGACGTGTCACAGCGCTCTCTGCTGCTGGCCAAGACCCTGGCCCGCTTCATCGAGAAGGAACTGGCCGACTTCCAACACGGGTTCGGCATGTTGACGGCGCGGGAACCGCTGTCCGGCCTGCCCGCGGATCTCTTGCGCGGCGCGGCGGAGCGGGGCGTCGCGGCGGTCTGTCTGCTCGACGAGGCGGGCCGGCCGCGTGATGCCGCGGTCATTGCGGGCGGCGCGTCGTCCTGCCTGCCGCGCGACCAGGAACGCATGTGGCGCGACCTGCGGGACCGCCTGCCGCCGACCGGCGCCGGCGTCGTGTTCTCGGAAGTCCTCCTGGATGGCGACGGCCACCCCGCCGTGTTCGCCGTCGAATTCCGGGCGGGCCTGCCCGCGGCGGTCGCGCGCATGTCGCTCGACAAGTTGCGCGAGCTGCGCCGCTCCATCGCGTTCGGTGACAGAGGACACGCCGCCATCGTCGACCACCGGGGCAACATCGTGTCGCATCCGCGGCCTGACTGGGAGTCGGCCATCAGGAACATCTCGGACGTCGATCCGGTGGCGCGCATGATCAAGGGCGAGACTGGCATCTCGCGCTTTCTGTCGCCCGCCGCGAACCTGGAGATGGTCGCCGGTTTCGCGGCAATCCCCGGCGTCGGCTGGGGCGTCATGGTGCCGCAGCCCGAGGCCGAGTTGACCTTCCATGCCGACGAAATCCGCAAAAGCGGGCGGATCGCCCTGGTCGTCGGCGTCCTGGCGGCCGGCTTCCTCGCATGGTGGCTGGCGGGCCGCCTGACGGTTCCCATCGCCCGGGTCGAGGAAGCGTCGCGGCGCCTTGCCGCAGACGACCCGTCCGGGCCGATCGACGCGGACGGCATCCTGGTGCCCGCTGAGGTGGCCTCGTTGGCGGCCAATTTCTCGGTCATGGCCGAGCGTATGCGCGCGCGGGCCGAGGAACGGGAACGTATCCTCGAGGATATGCGCCGGCTGAAGGACGAACTGGAACAACGGGTCGCCGAGCGGACCCTGGAACTGACGCTGGAGATCAGCGAGCGCGACCGGGCGGAAAAGGAACTGCTGCGCTCCAAGGCCGAGGTCGAATGCGCCAACCGCGCCAAGACGGAGTTCCTGGCCCACATGAGCCACGAACTGCGGACGCCGCTCAACGCGGTCCTGGGGTTCGCGGAGGTCGTGCGCGATATCGACCCGCAGCGCGCGAAGCCCGGCCAGATCAGGCAGTACGTCCAATACATCCACGATTCCGGTCGCCACCTGTTGTCCCTGATCAACGACCTGCTGGACATCTCTCGCATCGAGGTCGGCGGCATGGACCTGGACGTGCAGCCGGTCGATCTGCGCGAAACGGTCGAAAGCTGCATGACCATCGTGTCGGAGCGGGCGTCGAAGGCGGGGCTGCGGTTGGTGACCGGCCGCCTGCCGGGAGATCTGGGTTCCGTCCAGGCGGACCCCACCCGCCTGCGCCAGATCCTGCTCAACCTGATGATCAACGCCGTCAAGTTCACGCCCAGGGGCGGCACCGTCAGCGTCGACGTGCGTCGTTCCACCGACGGCGGGGTCGAATTCATGGTCAGCGACACGGGCATCGGCATCGCGCCCGAGGATATGTCGCGGGTCCTGGAGCCGTTCAGCCAGGTGCGGCACAGCCATGTCACGAGGAACGAGGGGACCGGCCTGGGACTGCCACTCGCCAAGGCGTTCGCCGAACTGCATGGCGGGTCGCTTCGCCTGGAAAGCGAGGTCGGCAAGGGGACCACGGCGCGGGTCGTCATCCCGGCCGCGCCACCGTCCCAGGAATGACCTTCTAATATATTGATTTTGAAAGTTAAATTTATCCCGAATTCGGTCGAATTCGGGTCCGATCAAGTTGTTCCGACCGGGCCGATCTGCTAGAATTACGTTTGTGTTACCCGGAACAAGGTGCGCGAGCCTTTCAGGCCTATAAGTATCTAAAAAATCAGGAAAAATTTCTTTGACACCCCCCGACGACCTGCCGCCAGACGGCGCTGAGCCGCTGCCGCCCGATTCGGATGTGAGTCTCGTTTCGATCGAAGACGAGATGCGTTCGTCCTACCTGGATTACGCCATGAGCGTGATCGTCAGCCGGGCGCTGCCGGACGTGCGCGACGGGCTGAAGCCGGTGCAGCGGCGCATCCTATTTTCCATGAAGGAAAACGGCTACGAGGCCGGCAAGCCTTACCGTAAGTCGGCGCGCATCGTCGGTGACGTCATGGGTAAATACCATCCCCACGGCGATCAGGCCATCTACGACGCCATGGTGCGCCTGGCGCAGAATTTCTCGATGCGCCTGCCGCTGGTCGACGGGCAGGGCAACTACGGCTCGATGGACGGCGACCGCGCCGCGGCGATGCGTTACACCGAGGCCCGCATGGCGCGCTCGGCCCATGCGCTGCTCGAGGACATCGACCGCGAAACCGTCGATTTCCAGGCCAACTACGACGAGACGGCGCGCGAGCCGGTGGTCCTGCCGGCCGGGTTCCCCAACCTGCTGGTCAACGGGGCCGCGGGCATTGCCGTCGGCATGGCGACCAACATCCCGCCGCACAACCTGGGCGAGGTGATCTCGGCCTGCTGCGCCTACATCGACAATCCGGACATCACCATCGACGAACTGATCGCCGAGCACGTGCAGGGCCCCGATTTTCCCACGGGCGCGCAGATTCTGGGCAAACAGGGCATCCTTTCGGCCTACCACACGGGGCGCGGCTCCATCGTCGTGCGCGGCAAGACCTCGATCGAGGAGATCCGCAAGGACCGCTTCGCCATCATCGTCCACGAAGTGCCCTATCAGGTGAACAAGGCGCGCATGATCGAGATCATGGCCGACGCCGTGCGCGACAAGAAGATCG
>PFFW01000066.1 GCA_002781745.1 Rhodospirillales bacterium CG15_BIG_FIL_POST_REV_8_21_14_020_66_15 | reverse complement strand
GGCACTGGCTGGTAAAGCGGGCTCTTGCCACAACCGAATTTGCTGGCTTCCCTATCGACTTTGTCGATTATAGCGCTGACGAAAATGGTGAGCGGGTTCTTTCGATTATTTCCGGCATAGATCTCCCTGCTTTTTCTGATAATGACGGAGCGAATCTGCTCAGCCTATTCTTTCAAGGGTTTGATATGGCCTTGAAACTTGCCCCCAATGAGACACGAAGGAAGCGCACGCCCGCAGGGGATACTCTTCCACTGTTCCCCGATCTTTAGAAAGTGTTCTGGTTCAAATGCCGTCCAACATGAAAGCCGCCGTGATCGTCTTTCCCGGCTCCAACTGCGACCGCGACATGAAGGTCGCGCTGGAAGCGGCCATGGGAACGAACGTCCTCATGCACTGGCACCGCGATACGGACCTGCCGGACGTCGACCTGATCGCCGTGCCGGGCGGGTTCAGCTACGGCGACTACCTGCGCGCGGGCGCCATGGCCGCCAATTCGCCGGTGATGCGCACGGTGGTCGAGCGCGCCAGGAAGGGCGTTCCCGTGCTGGGCGTGTGCAACGGCTTCCAGATCCTGACCGAGGCCGGGCTGCTGCCCGGCGCGCTGATGCGCAACGCGGGCCTCAAGTTCGTGTGCCGGGACGTGTGGCTGCGCGTCGAGAACACCGGGACGCCGTTCACCGGCGCCTATGCGGCGGGCCAGGTCATCCGCATCCCCATCGCCCATCACGACGGCAATTACTTCGCCGACGACGCCACCCTGGACCGCCTCGAAGGCGAGGGCCGCATCGCCTTCCGCTACTGCCGCCGGGACGGGAGTGTCGACGAGGGCGCCAACCCCAACGGCAGCCGCCGCAACATCGCGGGCATCGTCAACGAGACCGGCAACGTGCTCGGCATG
Organism: Rhodospirillales bacterium CG15_BIG_FIL_POST_REV_8_21_14_020_66_15; assembly: GCA_002781745.1. Taxonomy (GTDB): domain Bacteria; phylum Pseudomonadota; class Alphaproteobacteria; order Rhodospirillales; family Casp-alpha2; genus UBA1479. Next base: position 13,147 of record PFFW01000066.1, on the reverse strand, counting down.
ATGCCGCACCCGGAACGCCTGGCCGAAGCCGCGCTGGGCGGCACCGACGGCAAACCCATGTTCGACGGGCTGGTGGCGGCCCTGCACTGAGGCCGACGCCCGGCCTGTCGCCGGACCGCCCGGTCACGAAAGACCCTTAAAGGAGGGTCAGGAGATGCTGAACATCCGCCCGATCGTGCACTTGATGGGTCTGCTCGCGTGTTTCGTCGCGGTCCTGTTGTGCGTGCCTGCGGTAACCGACGCGGCCTACCACAACAAGGACTGGGAGGCCTTTGCCTCGGCGGCCCTGATCGTCGGCTTCATCGGCGTCGGCGCGGCCATCGCCGCCTGGCCGCGTCATGGCATTCGCCTGACCCTGCGCCAGGCATTCCTGGTCACGACCGTCGGCTGGATCACCGTCTCGGCGATCGCGGCGATCCCGTTCCTGGGCCTCGGCATCAGCCTGACCGACGCCGTGTTCGAGTCGATGTCGGGGATCACGACCACCGGCTCCACCGTCCTGACGGGGCTGGACACTCTGCCGCCGGGCATTCTCATGTGGCGGGCGATCCTGCAATGGCTGGGCGGAATCGGCATCATCGCCATGGCGATCCTCATGCTGCCGCTGCTGCGGGTCGGCGGCATGCAGTTGTTCAAGATCGAAAGCTCCGCCGCCGGCGAGAAGTTCAGCACCAGCGCCTTCGGCATGGTCGTGCATCTGATGGTCATCTACCTGATTCTGACGGTCATCTGCGCGGCGCTCTACTACTACTTCGGCATGTCGCTGTTCGATGCCGTCACCCACTCAATGACGACCCTGTCCACCGGCGGCTACTCGACCCACGACGCGTCGTTCGGCTACTTCAAGAACCTGTCGCTGCACTGGGTCGCGACCATATTCATGGCCGCCGGCGCCGTCCCCTTCTACCTCTACGTCAAGGCGGTGCACGGCAATTTCAGGCACCTGGTGACCGATCAGCAGGTTCGCGGCTTCATCGCCCTTCTGGCGACCACAAGCATCCTCATGGCCTTCTGGCTTCTCATCGAACGGGGCGGCGATATCGGATTTTTCCAGGCCCTGACCCTGACCTCGTTCAACATCACCTCGGTGGTCACGACCACGGGCTTCGCGTCCGACGATTATACCGCGTGGGGACCCGGCGCCGTGGGTGCCTTCCTTGCGCTGATGTTCATAGGCGGCTGTTCGGGATCGACCTCGGGCGCCATCAAGATCTACCGCCACCAGATCCTCTACATGGTGGTGCGCGCCCACGTGAAGCGCCTGTTCAGCCCCAACCGGATGATCAAGCTGACCTACAATGGCGCTCCGCTGCCCGACGACGTGCCCTATTCGATCCTGGCGTTCCTGGCCGTGTTCGTGGCGACCATCGCCATCTTCACGGTGGCGCTGGCGTTCCTGGACCTCGACATCCTGACCGCCTATTCCGCGACGGTCACGGCGATGACCAATGTCGGCCCCGGCCTGGGCCCCATTGTCGGGCCCGCTGGAAATTTCCAGCCGCTGCCCGATGCGGCCAAGTGGATCCTGACCTTTGCCATGCTGGCCGGGCGGCTTGAGGTCCTGGCCCTGCTGGTCGCCTTCGACCGGGATTTCTGGCGCGATTGATCCGCGTCAGGGGGCCTCGAAGGCTTCCTGAATTTCCGCCCGCAGCATTTCCTGCTGCTGGGTATCGATGCGGAACTCGATGGCAACGCCCTTCTCCGTCAGGCGCGAGACGACGCCGGGCAGTTCTCCCAACTCGTCGATCTTCAATTCGACCGCGTCGCCGACGGCGAAGCCGTGATGGACGCGGCCCAGGAGTTCGGAAAACTCGATCTGGGCCCCCTGCCGCGAAATGTCGCACAGCAGACCCGTCCGCGTCTCCGCCGGAGTGGAAACAAAAATGAGTTCGCTAAGGTCGAAACGCCTGGCGGCGCGCCGTTCCAAGACCGTGGGCATCGGGCAATCTCCGCTCTGCCCCCCATCCCTCAGAGCCTTATTATAAAGACGGATGATACCCGAAAACGGCCGCTTTTTGTACTGTCATGCCGTCAGCAGGTTCATCAGCGGGCGGATGTCCGATGCGGTTTCCAGGGTCGCGACGAAGTCCTTGACCTTGGCCGCCTTGGCCGCGCCCAGCACGGGCGTGGCGAGCGCGTCGTACTTGCGCTCCAGGTCTTCGGCCGAGACGGGGTTCTCCGGGCTGCCGCGGCGGTGGCGTTCCGTATGGGAGAATTCGCGGCCGTCCCCGGTGGCGACCGTGACGTGCGCCATGTGGCGGGCGCCCGGCCCCTGGGCGTCGATCTCCGGATCGACCTCGGCGGAGATGCGTTCGATGAACTTCAGGACCTTGGGGTCCTTGATGCGGTCCTCGGTGAACTGGGCGGTGAAAGCCTCGCGGTCGAGCGCGATCATGGCGAGGCCGTAATACAGGTTCATCTGCGCCGCCGTGATGCTCTGCGCCTTGTAGGGCCAGGCGCAATGCACGTAGGTCGGATGGCTGACGTGGGCCGTGATCGCCTGGATGTCGGCGACGGCAAGGCCGTTGTCCTTGATCACGGCGGCCAAGGCGTCGAGCGCGGCGTGGATGCTGGTCACCGTGGCATGGGGCTTGAACCCGGTGTCAAGAACCTCCCAAACCATGTCCTGGCCCGGCGCAAGGCCGCGCGTCGCGCGCTCCAGGTTGTCGGTCTTGCCGGCGAACGCCGAGAGGAAGCCGCCGTATTCGGCCTCGATCAGGTCCGAAATCCCGGTGAAGCCCTTGGCCGCCAGCTCGGCGCCGCGCACCCCGGCCTCGGCGGCGCGGCCCGAGTGCAGGCGCTTGACCATGGCCCCTTCCTGGGCCGCCATCAGCCCCGCGCCCAGGGAGCCCGCGATGCCCAGCGCGCTGGCCATGCCGGCGGCGTCGAGGCCCAGCATGCGGCCCGCCGTGGCGGCGGCGGCCAGCGGGCCGACGGTACCCTGGGGATGGAACCCGCGCAGCAGAAGGTCCGTACCGGCCGCCGCGCCCGCGCGGCAGGCGACCTCGTAGCCCGCCGCCATGGCCGTCAGGATGAGCGTCCCCGGCACCCCGGCGCGGCGCGTGCCCAACAGGCGTTCGCCCATGTTGAGCGCGACCGGCACGCAGATCGAGTTGGGATGGGTGATGGCGTCGCGGTGGATGTCGTCCATTTCGAAGGCATGGCCCGCCGTGGCGTTGACCAGCACGGCGTTGGCCACGGGCACCATGCGCAGCATGCCGATGAGGGACGCCTCCGGCGTGCCGCCGTCGTGGTCGACCAGGTCGGCGACCATCCGGGTCCACGGCAGGGTGGCGCCGTGCAGGCAGCAGGCGAGGCCGTCCAGCACCGCCAGCTTCAGGTGCTCGACGACCTCGGCCGGCAGGACCTCATAGGTCAGCCCGGCGGCGAAGTCCGCCAGGACCGCCGTGGCCCCGCGTGCCGCCTTGCCGGCGTCCGTCATGGCATCCCCGTCCTTCACGCGCCGCCCCTTTCTACTGCCGCGCGGCGACGCCGCCGCGCGGGCCGGTGTTGAGCTGGTTCAGCATTTCCGGCGCCACCGGCCGGCCTTCGGGCGTGATCATCCAGATGCGCAGCATCAGGCGCTTGCGGTCGGCCTCGGCATGGTCCTCGAAGCGTTCCCGCGCGTGCAGGGTGGTGCGGTTGTTGAGGATCTGGATGTCGCCGGGCCACAGGTCCATGGCCAGTTTGAAGCGGGGGTCGAGCGACAGCTCGCGAACATAGTCGATGGCTTCCTGCTGCCTGGCCGTCAGCGGATGGCCCGACTTCTCGGCGCCCAGTTCAAGCTGCCGCTTGTTGTAGCGGCAGGACAGCGCGCCCTGGTAATAGGCGAACACGGGGATTCGCTGGGACGTGACCTCGTTCATGTTTCCGGTCTTGGCCGCCAGGTCGACGTGGAAGCCTTCGCACAGGGATTCGATCAGGTCGGGCCGGGTCTTCAGTATCTCGTTGTAGAGGGCCGTCGACGACACGACGGAGCTTTCGCCGCCCGTCTTGGCCCGGCGCACGCACATCAGGCCGACCACGTCGCAGCTGTCGGTGTGCGGCGGCAGGTCCAGGTTGGTGCGGTAGAAGCGCACGCCGGACAGATAGGGGTCCGGGCCCTCGAACTTGTCGCCGTGGTCCATGACCTGGCCGATCAGCTCGCCCTGCTTGTTCTGGACGATGCCGGTGCCGAGGTACTGCCCGATGCCCCACAGCACCATTTTAAGGTCCTCGGGCTCATGGCGCGCCGGATCGATTCCGCGGATGACCTGGAAGCCCCGGCCATATTGGATCTCGTCGGACACGTCGTCGAGCACCGGCCCCAGGGTCGGCAGCGGGAACGCCTCGCGCGCGAAGCCGGGACCGGTTTCTCCCCGCGCCCTGGCCTGCGCCAGGGCGGCGTCCAGTTCGGCCAGCTGGACCCCGGACAGAACGAAGGTCCAGGCCGCCGGGTCCGGACAGTCGGCGGCGTGCCAGGCGGAGGCGTCTGTCACGGGCGTGCGCAGGATCGCGGTCATCGGTGGTCGTCTCCCATCTTTCGCCGCGCCGGGGTCTCGGCGGGCCTCCGTGGCCGCGGGCGGCTCGTCGGCATATTGTATACAATTTGACATCATCCGGGGACAATAGGTTTACGCGAACACCCCCATCCCAGGGGCTGCGTCCGCGGGTTCGCGCGCGAAGGCCGGGGGCCGCCCTGTCAGGCGACCTGCCTGCCGGCGGCGTCGACGCCCTTTTCCAGCGCGCCGACCAGCGCGTCGATCTCGTCCTCGGTGATGACCAGCGGCGGCGCCAGGACGATGCGGTCGCCGATGATGCGGACGATGGCGCCGTGCTCGCGCGTGCGGTCGCCGATCGTCTGGCCGATCGCGACGGCGGGATCGAACAGCGCCCGCGTGGCGCGGTCGCGGACGACCTGCAGACCCCACAACAGCCCGCGCCCGTCCACATGGCCGATCAGGGGATGGCCGCGCAACCCGTCGAGGCGGCGCGACAGATGGTCGCCGACCCGTTTGACCCGCGCGACGACGTCCATTTCCTGGTAGATGCGCTGGACCTCCATGGCCACGGCGGCGGCCACGGGATGGCCGGCGTAGGTGTATCCGTGGGCGAAACTGCCGACCTTGTCGCTTTCCGTCAGCATGGCCTGGAATATCTTGTCGTTGATCAGCAGGGCGGAAATCGGCTGGAAGCCCGCCGAAAGCTGCTTGGCGCAACTGATCATGTCGGGCTTCAGGCCCATGGTCTGGCATCCCCACATCTCGCCCGTCCGCGCGAAGCCGCAGATCACCTCGTCGGCGATGAACAGCACCTCGTACTTCTCCAGGACCGCCTGGACCTTCGCGTAATAGGTGGCGGGCGGCACCACGCCGCCCCCGGCACCCATGATCGGCTCGGCGAAGAAGGCGGCGACGGTTTCCGGACCTTCCTCGAGGATCAGCGCCTCCAGGCTCGCGGCCATGCGGGCGGCGAAGGCTTCCTCGCTCTCGCCGTCCTCGTGCTCCAGGTAGTAGTAGGGAAATTCCGTGTGCCGGAAGGGCTCGAAGGGCAGGTTGAAGTCCTGGTGCATGTCGGGCTTGCCGGACAGGCTGACGGCCGCGGCCGTGTTGCCGTGGTAGCCCCGCTTGCGGGCGATGATCTTGCGCTTTTCCGGCCTGCCGATGGCGTTGTGGTAGTACCACACCAGCTTGATGGCCGTGTCGTTGGCTTCCGAGCCCGAGCACTGGAACAGCACCTTGGACATCGGCACCGGCGCGATGGACAGCAGGTGGTCGGCCAGTTCGATGACCGCCTCGTTCGAATTGTGTCGGTAGGTATGGTAGTAGCCGAGGGATTTCATGGATTCGTAGGCGACGCGGGCCAGGCGCTCGACCCCGAAACCCAGCGAGGCGCACCACAGCCCGGCCACGCCCTCGATCAGGCGGTTGCCGTCGTCGTCGGTGACGTAGACGCCATCGCCGCCGGTAATGATGGTCGGGCCGGCCTCCAGGTGTTTCCTGAGGTTCGTCTGCGAATGGACGATGGACGCAACGTCGCGGGCGTGGGGGGAATTGGGCAAAAAGGTCATGGCCGTCGCCTTGTTGTCGGTGGATGTTCCGGCATCGACATTAACCGCGGATCGATGAGCCCTGCCAGTGCCATTTTTCCGGGATCGCAGAGCCATCGCCCCGCACCGCTCGCCTTTTGCGGCCCCATTGCCTAAGCTTGCGAAATCGACCCGGCCGCCGACCTTCGAGGAATCTCCCGGCCCATGCTGCTGCCGCTTTACGATAACAACCCGCGCCACCGCATCCCCTTCCAGTACGTCACGGCGGGGCTGATCGCGGCCTGCGCCGCCGTGTTCCTGTGGCAGGCGAGCCTGGACCCGCGCCGCGCCGAGGAAGCGGTCTATGCGCTGGGCGCAATCCCCGCCGTGGTGTTCGGCGAGCGCACCCTGCCGCCGGACCTCGCCTGGATCCCGGCCGAGGCGACGCTGGTCACCTCCATGTTCCTGCACGGGGGCTGGATGCACCTGATCGGCAACATGCTGTATCTCTGGATTCTCGGCGACAACGTCGAGGATGCCATGGGCCACGTGCGGTTCCTGGTCTTCTACCTGGTGTGCGGCGTCGCCGCGGTGCTCGCCCACATGCTGATCGACACCGGCTCCACGGTGCCGCTGGTGGGGGCGTCCGGCGCCATTTCCGGGGTCATCGGGGCCTATCTGCTGCTGCACCCCAAGGCCAACATCAATGTGCTGATCTGGGTCTTCGTGTTCGTGCGCATCGTGCCCGTGCCGGCGTGGATCGCGCTCGCCTTCTGGATCGGCCTGCAGTTCGTCAACGCCGCCGCGGATCCGGGCACCGGCGGCGGCGTCGCCTGGTGGGCTCATATCGGCGGGGCCGCCGCGGGCATGGTCCTGGTGCCCTTTTTCAAGCATCGCGACGTGCCGCTTCTGGCCGGCATCGGCGGGCCCTGGGGACGGCGCCGCGGCGATCCGAAAATCCTCCTGCGTCGGCCCCGGCGGCGCCCCGTCAAGCGGCCCTGGCGCTGAGAGTGCGGATTTATTCGCGGGAATCCCCGGCATCCCGCCTCCGCCGGCCCGATAAGCATTGCCAAACGCCGGGGATTTGCTAAGAAGTCCGACCATGGACACTCCCCAGAATTCCCCGGAAATCACGCCGGAAATCGTCGCCGAGCACGGCCTGAGCCCCGCCGAGTACGAAAAGGTCCTGGAGATCCTCGGGCGGACGCCCAATCTCACGGAGCTGGGCATTTTCTCCGTCATGTGGTCGGAGCACTGCTCCTACAAATCGTCCAAGAAATGGCTGAAAACCCTGCCGACGGAGGGCAAGCGCGTGATCTGCGGGCCCGGCGAGAACGCGGGCGTGGTCGACATCGGCGACGGCCAGGCCGCCGTGTTCAAGATGGAAAGCCACAACCACCCGAGCTTCATCGAGCCCTACCAGGGTGCCGCAACAGGCGTCGGCGGCATCCTGCGCGACGTGTTCACCATGGGTGCCAGGCCGGTCGCCAACCTGAACGCGCTGCGCTTCGGCAGCCCCGACCACCCGAAGACCCGCCACCTGGTGGCGGGCGTAGTCGCCGGGATCGGCGGCTACGGCAACTGCGTCGGCGTGCCGACCGTGGGCGGCGAATGCGAATTCCACCCGGGCTACAACGGCAACATCCTGGTCAACGCCATGACCGTGGGCGTCGCCGACCAGGACAAGATCTTCTATTCGGCGGCCACCGGCGTCGGCAACCCCATCGTCTACGTGGGGTCCAAGACCGGACGCGACGGCATCCACGGCGCCACCATGGCGTCGGCCGAATTCACGGACGATTCCGACGAAAAGCGCCCGACCGTGCAGGTCGGCGACCCGTTCACGGAAAAGCTGCTGATCGAGGCCTGCCTGGAACTGATGGCGACGGACATGATCGTCGCCATCCAGGACATGGGCGCGGCGGGCCTTACGTCCTCCAGCTTCGAAATGGCGTCCAAGGGCGGCACCGGGGTGGAGTTGGACCTGGACCAGGTGCCGCAGCGCGAGACGGGCATGACCGCCTACGAGATGATGCTGTCGGAGAGCCAGGAGCGCATGCTCATGGTCCTCAAACCCGGCCGTGAGGACGACGCCCGCAAGATCTTCGAGAAATGGGAACTGGACTTCGCCGTGGTCGGCAAGCTGACCGACACGGGCCACATGGTCCTGCGCCACAAGGGCGGGGTCGTCGCCGACCTGCCCATCGACCCGCTGGCGCTGGCCAGTCCCGAGTACGACCGGCCCTGGGTGCCGACGCCCGGGCAGGCGGAAATCACGCCCGCCGACCTGAAACGCGACATCGCGCCCTTGGATGCCCTGAAAACCCTGATGGGCTGCCCGCACCTGGCGTCCAAGCGCTGGATCTGGGAACAGTACGACCACATGGTGATGGGCGACACCATCGGCAGGCCCGGCGGCGACGCCGGGGTGGTGCGCGTGCATGGGACGCAAAAGGCGCTTGCCGTGACGTCCGACTGCACGCCGCGCTACTGCCTGGCCGATCCCGTGCAGGGCGGCCGTCAGGCCGTCGCCGAGGCTTGGCGCAATCTGGTCGCCGTCGGCGCAAAGCCCATCGCCATCACCGACAACATGAATTTCGGCAACCCGGAGAGGCCCGAGATCATGGGCCAGTTCGTCGGCTGCGTGGAGGGCATCCGCGAAGCCTGCGTGGCGCTGGAGTTTCCGGTCGTCTCGGGCAACGTGTCGCTGTACAACGAAACCAACGGCAAGGGCATCCCGCCGACCCCCGCCATCGGCGGCGTCGGCCTGTTGAAGGACGCGGCCAAGCGCGTCGGCATGGGCTTCGTCAAGGATTTGGAGGCCGTCGTGCTGATCGGCGAGACGGCCGGTCACCTGGGCCAGTCCATCTATCTGCGCGAGATCGAGGGCCGCGAGGAGGGCGCGCCGCCGCCCGTCAACCTGGGCGCCGAGCGCCGCAACGGGGATTTCGTGCGCTCGCTCATCGAAACGGGACTGATCAGCGCCTGCCACGATCTTTCGGACGGCGGACTCCTGGTGGCGCTGGCGGAAATGGCGCTGGCCGGCGACATGGGGGCCGAGATCATCCTGCCCGCCGGTGTCGATCCGCGCGCCTTCCTGTTCGGCGAGGACCAGGGCCGCTACCTGGTGACCACCGATTACACCGCGCACCTGACCGCCGCCGCCTGCGACACCGGCGTGCCGGCGACCACGCTGGGCATCTGCCACGGCGGCCACATCGACATCGTCAATCACGGGCTGATTTCCCTGGCGGACCTTCGGGACGCCCACGAATCGTGGATGCCCGGCTTCATGGCGCAGCCCTGAACATCCAAGCCATCGCGACACACGCCAACTGTTGACCTGCGGCGCCGGTCGGGCCATATCTTCACCCAATGGAACGTTGAACCTGAGGATACCGCGATGGCCATGGTTGCCGGCGAAATCGAAAGCCTGATCCGGGAAGGGATTCCCGGCGCGGACGTGACGATAGAAGACCTGCGCGGCGACGGGGACCACTATCTGGCCGTCGTCGTTTCCGAGGCCTTCCGGGGCAAGTCTCGGGTTCAGCAACATCAGATGGTCTATGAGGCGCTTCGGGGCCGCATGGGCAACGAACTGCACGCGCTCGCGCTGCAGACATCGGCGCCCCAGGACTGATCCCCGGACCGTCACATGCGATTCGCCCGGCACATGCCGCCTGGGCCTTACGAAAGGACAGACAGATGAGCGAGAATCCGGTTTTCGCCCAGATCAAGCAGGAAGTGGACGACAACGACGTGGTGCTGTTCATGAAGGGCACGCCCATGTTCCCGCAATGCGGATTCTCCGCCGCGGTGGTGCAGGCCTTGTCGCTGATGGGCGTCAAGTTCAAGGGCATCAACGTGCTGGACGACATGGAAATCCGCGAGGGCATCAAGGCCTATGCCAACTGGCCGACCATTCCTCAGCTATACGTGAAGGGCGAGTTCGTCGGCGGCTGCGACATCGTGCGCGAGATGTACGAGACCGGTGAACTGAAGCAGCTTCTCGACGAAAAAGGCATTGAAAACGCCGCGTGAATTTCGTCTTATTTGTCCGGGTTTGATCACCCCATAAAAACGAGGCCCCCGAGTTTCCAGGGAGGGCTTGAGGGAAGGGCCGCCGTTTGGCGGTCCTTTTCCGTTTGCGCGCCCGCTTTCCCGCAAGGCGGGGCGCGGGATCGGCGCGCAACCACAATAATCGATATAGACGATTAAAAATCACAAATTAATAAATTTTATTATTTAACCAACCATCGATATATCTGCTCCGTCATCCACACCAACCGACGGAGCCGATATGTCCCTCATCAATACCGAAATGAAACCGTTCAATGCCCAGGCCTACCAGGACGGCAAGTTCATCGCCGTCAGCGACGCCGACGTGAAGGGAAAATGGGCGGTATTCTTCTTCTATCCCGCCGACTTCACCTTCGTCTGCCCGACCGAGCTAGAGGATCTGGCCGACAACTACGCCGCGTTCCAGAAGATCGACGTCGAGATCTACGCGGTCTCCACGGACACCCATTTCTCGCACAAGGCCTGGCACGACACCTCGCCAGCCATCGGCAAGATCGCCTTTCCCATGATCGGCGACCCGAGCGGCGCGATCACCCGCAACTTCGAGGTCATGCGCGAAGGCCAGGGCCTGGCCGACCGCGGCACCTTCGTGGTCGACCCGGACGGCGTGATCCAACTCGTCGAAGTCACCTCGGAAGGCGTCGGCCGCAATGCGACGGAACTGCTCCGCAAGGTCAAGGCCGCACAGTACGTGCGGGCCCATCCGGGCCAGGTCTGCCCGGCCAAGTGGGAAGAAGGCGAGGAAACCCTCGCCCCGTCGCTGCAGTTGGTCGGCAAGATCTGACCCCGACCCGACAAACGGGCGCGTCCTCCGGCCCCGGAGGCGCGCCCCGTCCCGCCCCTCCCCTGACCACTCCATGACAAGAAAGCCAGGACCATGTTGGACAACGACCTGAAATCCCAGTTGAAGGGCTATCTGGAACACCTGCGCCGGCCGATCGAGCTGGTGGCGACCCTGGACGGCGGCAAGCCGTCCCAGGACCTGGAAACACTGCTGGCCGACATCGCCGGCCTGTCCGACAAGGTTTCCTGGCGCAAGGCCGCCGAAACGGAACGCAACAGCCGTGTTCCGTCCTTCGCCATCGCCACCGACGGCGCCGAAACAGGCATCCGTTTCGCCGGCATTCCCCTGGGCCACGAGTTCACCTCCCTGGTGCTGGCCCTGCTGCATTCGGGCGGGCACCCGCCCAAGGTATCGCCCGAGGTGCTGGACCAGGTGCGCAGCCTGCCGGGCAAATTCCGCTTCGAGACCTACTACTCCCTGTCCTGCCAGAACTGCCCCGACGTGGTGCAGGCCTTGAACATCATGTCGGTGTTCAACCCGAACATCCGCCACGTCGCCATCGACGGCGCCCTGTTCAAGGACGAGGTTGCGACGCGCCAAGTCATGGCCGTGCCCAGCGTGTACCTGAACGGCGAGCCCTTCGCCCAGGGGCGCATGGAGCTTGAACGGATCCTGGCCAAGCTGGACACCGGCGCCGGCGACCGCGCCGCCGAGGCGATCAAGGCCAAGGAACCCTTCGACATGCTGATCGTCGGCGGCGGCCCCGCCGGGGCGGCGGCGGCCATCTATGCCGCGCGCAAGGGCATCCGCACGGGTGTCGCGGCCGAACGCTTCGGTGGCCAGGTGCTGGACACCCTGGCCATCGAGAACCTGATTTCCGTGCCGCACACGGAAGGACCCGAACTGGCGGCGGCCCTGGAGACCCACGTCAGGGAATACGACGTCGACATCATGAACCTGCAGCGCGCGGCGGAACTCGTCCCCGCCGCCGCTCCGGGCGGCCTGCACGAGGTGGTGCTGGAGAACGGCGCCAGCCTGCAGGCGAAGTCGGTCGTCATCTCCACCGGTGCGCGCTGGCGGCAGATGAACGTGCCGGGCGAGAACGAGTACCGCAACAAGGGCGTCGCCTACTGCCCGCACTGCGACGGCCCGCTGTTCAAGGGCAAGCGCGTGGCGGTGATCGGCGGCGGCAATTCCGGCGTCGAGGCGGCCATCGATCTGGCCGGGATCGTCGGCCATGTCACGCTGATCGAGTTCGACACGCAGTTGCGGGCCGATGCGGTGCTGCAGCGCAAGCTGAAGAGCCTGCCGAACGTGGACATCATCGTGTCCGCACAGACGACGGATGTGGTGGGAGACGGAATCAAGGTCACCGGCTTGACCTATGCGGACCGCACCACCGGCACGGTCCACCGGATCGAACTCGACGGCATCTTCGTGCAGATCGGGCTGGTTCCCAACACGGAATGGCTCAAGGGCGCGGTGGACCTGACCGAGCGCGGCGAGATCAAGATCGACGATCGGGGGGCGACCTCCGTCCCCGGCGTGTTCGCCGCCGGCGACGCGACGACGACGCCGCACAAGCAGATCATCATCGCCATGGGCGACGGCGCCAAATCGGCCCTGTCCGCCTTCGACTACCTGATCCGTCAGGCTCCGGCGGAGGAAGCGGCCGCCGCCTGATCCGCGATCGCGATCCGGGCATCCAATGAGGGGTCGCGGCACCGCCGTGGCCCCTTCGCCTTGGCGGCGTCAGATCCAGGCGGCCTCGGTCAGGCCCAATTGGCGTTTCAGCCCATCGATGTCGCCCAGCACCCAGAGGCTCTGGATTTGGCTGTCCGAAATCTCGAAGAAGGCCGCCCCCATCCAGTGCAGCGTCCTGCCCGTCGCGGGCACGCCGAAGAAGTCGTCCAGGTGCACGCCCTCGAAATACATCTTCGCGGCGACCCGGCCGCCGTCGACGATCATTTCGCGGATGGTGCAGGTATAGTCGCCGAGCGCCCTGTGGACGCCCCTGTTGTAGTCGATGAAGCCCTCGACGCCCCGGCGCTCGTCATCCAGCGAGCCGCGGAACCGGAAATCCGGGGCGATGATGCGCCGGGCCTGATCGTAGTCGCGGTGGTTCCACACGTCGGCATAGAAGCTTTCGACGATTTCGGTCGGCGTCACGGGCGGTCTCCTTGTCCCGGCACAACAAAAAAGGGGCACCCGATGGTGCCCCTCAGACTGCTGACAAACCCCGTCGATTTTCGGCGGGGTTTTTCTTTGGTTGTTCG
>PFFW01000096.1:662-13931 GCA_002781745.1 Rhodospirillales bacterium CG15_BIG_FIL_POST_REV_8_21_14_020_66_15 | reverse complement strand
TCCATGCAGGCCTTCATGGCCGCCAGGTTGATGGTGTGCTGGCCCTTGTTGTCGGCGGTGCCGCGGCCGTACCAGCGCGCGCCCACCTTCTTCATTTCCCACGGGCCGATGCCGTCGCGCCATTGCTCGTCGTAGCCGCGCACCACGTCGCCGTGGCCGTAGGTCATCAGGGTCGGCAGGTCGTCCCCTTCCTGGCGTCGCGCGACCAGGATGGGCTGGCCGCCGGGCTTGGGGTTCTCGAAAATTTCGCTGACGAATCCGAGGTCGGCGAGGTAAGGCGTCATCTCCTCCTTCAGATAGCGGTACAGCTCGGGCCGGAAGGGTTCGTCCTGGCTGCACGACCTGATGGCGACGCGGCGCGCGAGGTCGGTCCAGAACCCGCCGTCGTCGAAATAGTGTTCAAGGCTTTCGATCACCGCGTCGCGGCTCATTCAATTGCTCCCTTGCCGTCATGCCCGCGAAGGCGGACATCCAGCGAATCTCTTTTCTGGACTCCCGCTTTCGCGGGAGTGACGAACAGAGAAACGCTCATGTCTGATACCCCGTCTCCGGGTCGCCCAGGTCCCAGTAGATGCCGGTGACCAGTGCCATGCCCTCGCGGGTCAGTGGCCACAGGATGTGTTCGTTGGGCGCGTGCTGCGAACAGCCGGCGTAACTGAGCGGCAGCCACACGAAGGGGATGTCCAGCACGTCTTGAAAGACATCATTACATATGGAGCCGCCGGAGTTGGGGACCATGCGGCATTTCTCGCCGGTCGTGCGCTCCACGGCGGCGCGCACCCATTTGGCCCAGGGGTGGTCCGGATCCGTGCGCGCGGCGTGGAAGAAGGCCGCGTTGCCGCCGGTCGAGGGTTGCACCTTGACCATGCCGAAGCCCTGCGCGTCGAGGTGCGCCTGCAGGTTGGCGACGATGTTCTCCCAGTCCGTGCCGACCACGAAGCGGAGCTGACAATTGGCCACGGCCCGGGGCGGAACCGCATTCACAGGGTTGTCCGGATTGCCGGTCTTCATGGCCAGGATTTCGAAGGTGTTCCAGGCATAGACCTTCTCGGCGCGGGTCAGTCCCGGCTCGCCCCAGTCGTCGTCGATCTCGGGCCCGCCCTTCGAGACCTCGCGCGTCACGTCGGACAGGAGTTCGCGGACGGTGTTGCCGATCGGCGGCGGCAGCAGGGCCGGCACCAGGATGCGCCCCTTCACGTCGATCACGGTGGCGAGCGCCGCGGCCAGGATGATCCCCGGATTGGCCAGCAGCCCGCCCCAGTTTCCCGAATGATGACCGCCGTCGCGCAGATCGACGACGAGGTCGAAATTGAAGGCCCCCCGGTTGCCGAGCGTCAGGTTCGGTTTGGCGACGTCGAAACGGGGGCCATCCGACGCGAAATAGCAGTCGGCGGAGAAATCCTCTTTATGCGCCGCGACCAGATCCTTCAGGCCCCTGGAGCCGTTCTCCTCGCCCGTCTCGATGATGAACTTGTGGTTGAAGCCGAGGCTGCGCCGCGTGTCGAGCACGGCCTTCAAGGCCGCCAGATGGGTCGAGTGCTGGGCCTTGTTGTCGGCGGTGCCGCGGCCATAGACCTTGTCGCCCAGCTTCATGAGCGTCCAGGGATCCAGGTTGTCCTTCCACTGGCCTTCCTGGCCCAGCACCGTGTCGCCGTGCCCGTAGCCCAGCACCGTGGGCAGGTCGTCGCCTTCGTGCCGGCTGGCGAGAAGGACGGGACCACACCCTTCGAAGGGATTGTCATAGACCCGGCAGGCGTAACCCATGGCCTCGAAGGCCGGGCGCATCTCCTCTTCCAGGTAGGCGTAGCAGTCGGACAGACGGGCCGGATTCTGGCTTTCCGTGGGCACGGCCACGCGCGCCTTCAGATCCTCGAAGAAGCCTTCCGGATCGTCGAAATGGGCAAGCGCGGCGTCGACGGCGTGTTGGCGGGTCATGGTCGTGGGCGGGATGGTCAGGAAGCGGCCCGTCCCCTCCCCTGGTTCTCGTCGTACAGGTGGCATTCCACCAGGCCGGTCCTGGTCGGGATGGTGCGCGGCGCCACGACCGAGCAATGGTCCATGCAGTCGACGCAGCGCGGATGGAAGGTGCAGCCCGAGGGCGGATTGACCGGATTGGGATAGGCGATGCCGAGTCCGGCGTCGGGCACGTCCATGTTCGGGTCCGGCGTGAGGACCGATTCCAGCAGCGCCTTGGTATAGGGGTGCTGCGGATTGTCGAACAGCCGGTCCGTGTCGGCGACCTCGACCAGCCGGCCCAGGTACATGACCGCGACCCGGGTCGCCATGTGCTCGACCACGGCCAGGTTGTGGCTGATGACGATGTAGGTGAGGTTCAGTTCCGCCCGCAGATCCTGCAAGAGATTCAAAATCTGCGACTGCACCGAGACGTCGAGCGCCGAGGTCGGTTCGTCGCAGATCACGACCTCGGGCCGGTTGATCAGCGCCCTGGCCACGGCGACGCGCTGACGCTGGCCGCCCGACAGCTGGTTGGGGAAGTTGCCATAGAGCCGGCGCGGCAGGCCGACCAGTTCCATGATCTCCTCGACCCGCAGGCGCAGGGCCTTGTCGTCGGCCGCGCCCTGAACGCGCACGGGCAGCGAGATGATGTCGCCGATGGACTTGCGCGGGTTGAGCGACGAATAGGGATCCTGGAAGATCGGCTGCACCTTGCGCGCCATGTCCAGGCGTTCCATGTGGCTGGTCGGGGTGCCGCCGACGAACAGTTCGCCCGCCGTCGGCTCAAGCAGGCCGAGCAGCATCTTGGCCAGCGTCGACTTGCCGCAGCCCGACTCGCCGACCAGGCCCAGAACCTCGCCCCGAGGCACCTTCAGGTTGATGCCGTTGACCGCGTGCAGGGGCTTCTTGCCGCGCATGAAGCCGGCCGAGATCATGAAGGTGCGCGTGACGTCGCGGGCCTCGAGGACGATGTCGTCTTGATCGGCCATGCTACGCGGCCCCCTTCGTGAGGTTTGCCGCGCACTGTTGGGGCGTCAGCGCGCAGCGGTAGACATGCCCGTCCTCGAACGATCCGGTAAGCTCGACCCGCCCCGAGCGGCAGGCGTCCATGGCGTACCGGCAGCGGTCGGCGAAATGGCAGCCGGACAGGTCGCCCACCAGGGACGGCACGATGCCGGGGATGGAGCCCAGGTGGGCGCCCCGTTCAGTCTTGCCCGGGATGGGAATGCATTCGATCAGGCCCTGGGTATAGGGATGGGTCGGGTTCTCGAACACCTGCTTGGCGGTGCCCGTCTCGACGATCTGGCCCGCGTACATGACCGCCACCCGGTCGGCGACCCGGGCGACCACGCCCAGGTCGTGGGTGATCAGGATCATGCCCATGTTGAATTCCTTCTGCAGGTCCGCCAGCAGGTGGAGTATCTGCGCCTGGATGGTCACGTCGAGGGCGGTCGTCGGCTCGTCGGCGATGATCAGGTCGGGGCCGCACATCAACGCCATGGCGATCATCACGCGCTGGCGCAGGCCGCCGGACAGCTGATGCGGATACTGGCTCAGGCGCGATGCCGCCGCCGTGATGCCTACTTTCTCCAGAAGGTAGATGGCGCGCGTGCGGGCTTCGGCGGCGCTCACCTGCTTGTGGCGCAGCAGGGCCTCGACAAGCTGATTGCCGATGGTGTAGGCCGGGTTCAGGGAGGTCATGGGCTCCTGGAAGATCATGGCCATCTTGTTGCCGCGGATGTCGGACATGCGGCGCTCGCCGGCGCTCAGCAGGTCCTCGCCGTCGAGGGTCAGAACCGATGCCGTCCGCTTCGCCCGCAACGGCAAAAGGTCCATGACGGCAAGCGAGGTCAGCGACTTGCCGCAGCCCGACTCGCCGACGATGCTGAGCGTCTCGCCCCGTTTCACGTCGAAGCTGATGGACTGCACCGGATGCAGCATCCCGGCGGCGACGGGAATGTCGATGACCAGGTCGCGGACCTCTAGGATGGTGTCGCTCATGGCGGCCTAGTTCCTGTTTTCCGGCGCGGTGACGTCGCGCACGCCGTCGCCCAGCAGGTTGATCGAGAGAATCAGCGCGAACAGCGCGGTGCCGGGAACGCCGATCAGCCAGGCGTCGAAGAACATCATGCCCTTGGCTTCACTGATCATCAGGCCCCAGCTGGGGGCCGGCGGCTGCACACCGAGGCCGAGGAACGACAGCGCCGCCTCCAACAGGATGGCATGGGCCATTTCCAGAGTCGCCACCACGATCAGGTGATTGGCGACATTGGGCAGAATCTCGCTCATGACGATGCGCAGGGTGGAACAGCCGCAGGCCTGCGCCGCCGCCACGTAATCCAGGTTGCGGACCTGCATGGTCGTCGAGCGCATGACCACGGCGAAGCGGTCCCAGATCAACAGGCCGAGCACCCAGATGACGATCCACAGCGACGATCCCACGAGCGACACCACGGCGAGCGCCACCAGGACCACTGGCATGCTGAGCCGCGTGGTGATGAGGAAGTTGACGACCATGTCGACGCGGCCGCCGAAGTAGCCGGCCGCGACGCCGAGCGTCGTGCCGATGACGCCGGAAATCAGCATGGCGGAAAACCCGATCAGCAGGGAAATGCGCGAGCCGTGGATCAGGCGTGTCAGGTAGTCGCGGCCCTGCAGGTCGGTGCCGAGCGGATAGGCCGGATCGTACTTGGGGCTGTCGTGCCAGAACGGCGGCTTCAACGCATTGGCCAGGTCCTGGTCCAGGATCGGATGATAGGGCGTGAGGTAGGGCGCGAAGATGGCGACCAGGAAGATGATCCCCAGCACGGCGCCGCCGATGAGGATGCCGTAGTGGCCGAACACGCGGCGGCGGAGCTGCGCCATGGGCGAGGGCTCGAGGATCGCCGCGGCGGCGGGAGGGATGCCGGGGGCCGTGGTTGTCGCGTCTTGCGGAGTCATGTCAGGTCACTCTGATCCGGGGGTCGAGGAATGCGTTCAGCATGTCCGCCAGGAAGGTGATGACGATGTAGAAGCAGGACAGCACCAGCACGATGGCCTGCATCATCGGCAGGTCGGCGCGCTGGATCGTCTCCCAGGCCAGGAAGCCCAGGCCGTTGATGGCGAAGATGGTCTCGATGACGATGGACCCGCCGAGCATGAAGCCGAACTGCACGGCGGCCAGCGAGACCACGGGGATGATGGCGTTGCGCAGCGCGTGCTTGAACAGCACCGCCGGCGGGCGCAGGCCCTTGGCCTTGGCCGTGCGGATGTAGTCGGACGACAGCACCTCCAGCATCCCGGCGCGGGTCAGGCGCATGACGCCGGGCGTCACGTAGTATCCCAAGGCGATGGCCGGCATGATGAAGTTCATCCAACTGTCGGTGCCGGTGATGGGCAGCCAGCGGAGTTGAATGCCCAGGAAAAAGATGAGGATCAGCGCGAACCAGAAGCTGGGCAGCGCCTGGCCGACCACGGCGAGCGACAGCGCGAAGCGGTCGATCAGGGAATTGGGCCGGATCGCGGCCGCCACGCCGAGCGGAATGGCAAGGACCAGCGCGAAGGAAATGGCGCAGAGCGCCAGGATCAAGGTGTTGGGCAGGCGAGTCAGGATGACGTCCGAAATGTTGGCCTTGAGGTAGTGGGACCGGCCCAGATCCCCCTGCGCGGCCCGCGCCAGCCAATCCCCGTACTGCACGATGATTGGGCGGTCGTAGCCGTAGGCCTTGCGGATGTGCTCGATTTCTTCGTTGGAGGCGGAATCCCCGGCCAGCGCGATGGCCGGATCCCCCGACAGATAGATCAGGGAAAAGGTGATCACGGACACGGTGAGCGCAACCAGCACGGCGACGCCCAGGCGTCTCAGCAAGTACTTCAGCATGGCGGAATCGCCGCTTGGATCATCGGAAAAGCCCCCTCGGCCCGGCGATCCGGCGGCCCCGAGGGGGCCGCCGGGCAATTACCGGATACGCGATCGTTACTTCCACTTGGCGGTGTAGAACCGCGGGATCTCGTCCGACGTGATCGTCATGCTCAGATCCTTGTTGTAGGCGTAGTTCTTGGCATAGGTGAACATGGGCAGCCAGTAGACCTTGTTCATGATGATTTGGAACGCTTCCTTGTAAAGCTTTTCGCGTTCCGCAAGGTCGGTCACGTTGCCCGCCTTGACGATCAGTTCGTTGACCTTGGGATCGTTGGCCGGGTCGTCCTTGCCGCCGGTGAAGAACACGCCGGCCATGCCGGACGCGTCGGGAATCGAATAGGAGCCCCAGGTCATGTGGTGGACCGGCGTCTCACCCTTCTGCGCGATCTCGCGCAGCGCCTTGTACTGCATGAAGTTCAACTTGGCCTTCACGCCGACCTTGGCCAGGTCCGAGATCACCGCCTCCGTGAACTCGCGTTCGCGGTAGGCATAGATGTCGAACTCCAGGCCCTTGTCATAGCCCGCTTCCTTCAAGAGGGCCTTGGCCTTGGCCGGATCGTAGGAATAGCCCTTGATGTCCTGGACACAGCCGGTCTGATCCGGATGGCAGGGCGTGTTGACGACCTGCGACGCCGGGCCGATCAGGTTCTTGACGATCGATTCCCGGTTGATGGCATGGGCGAAGGCCTGGCGCACGCGCAGGTCCTTGAAGGCCTTGTTGTTGGACGAGCCGTCGACGTCGAAGGCGATGTAGGACACGCGCAGGGTCTTGGCGTTCTCGACCGTGACCTGGCCCGAGGCCTTCAGCTTGTCGGCCTGTTCCTTGGGCACGTCCCAGATCCAGTCGATGCCGCCGGTCAGCAGTTCGGCGATGCGGGTGTTGCCTTCCTTGATGGTGCGGTAGATCAGGTTCTTGATCTGCGGCGTGCCCTTGGGCCCGCCCTTGTGATAGCCGTCGTAGCGCTGCATGACGATCTTCTCGCCGGGCACCACCTCGACGATTTTGTAGGGGCCGGTGCCGTTGGGCTTGACCGCCGCGAAATCGAGCTTGCCTTCCTGGGTCTTCGGCGCGTTGTCATAATGGCCGCGCTTGATGATCGGCACCGCTTGGCCCAGATAGGCGAGGGCCGCCGGGAACGGCTTGTGCAGATGGATGCGGATGCCGTGCGGGCCCGTCTTCTCGACGCTCTTCATCCAGTCGACGTTCTTCAGCGTGACCACGCCGTGCTCCTTGTTGGTCGTGAAGGCGACCGTGTAAACGACGTCTTCCGGCCCGAAGGGCGAGCCGTCGTGGAACTTCACGTCGTCGCGCAGTTCGAAGTCCAGGGTCACGTTGTCGACCCACTTGAAGGACTTCGCCAGGTTCGGTTCGTACGCGCCCGTCTTCGTGTTGCGGAGCAGAAGGTTGTCCCACACCGTGTTGCCGATGATGACCAGTTCGCGGGTGCGGTTGTAGTACGGGTCGGCGACCGCGGACTCGCGGTCCGTCGACCAGACCAGCGTGTCGTTGGCCTTGCCCGCCAGCGCCGCGCCCGAGCCGATACCCATTGCAACCGCCGCAATGGGCAGGCATTTCAGAAATTGACGAATCATATCGTCCTCCCTTGGTTCGATTCCCTGCCGCCCTTGCTTAACGTCATTGAATTTCCTGGCCGGCAATCCTGGCCCACCCCCCGAGGGGAAAAGCCGTATGCATTTCAAAGCATGGGCGGTCCGAATGCAAGGAGGGACTCCGCCTTCTTCCGCCTGACGAAAGCGACCGGTCGCACCTTGCCCTTGCCTTCCGTTCCGAACGGTGCCCCCGTGCCGTTCGACAGGTTGAAAACCGGTCCGGCGGCGGATGGATTACGGCATCCCCATGCATCTGGCTCCTCCGGGCCCACCCCGAAGCAGAGGAAAAGGATAGCCGAGACCAGATGAAATGTGCTTTCAAAATCGCGGCGCATTTGAAGGCCGTCCGAACGAAAAGACCGGATTCATCCGAAATCGCTCATACGATGCCGGATCTATGGAACATCGTTCCGAAGGGCCCTGTCGGCCGGTCCCCGGCGCCGCCGCCCGGCCGCCGCGGACCCGGCGGTGTGGCCGGAAGCCCGGGACGGGTTCAACCCTCGGTCGTTCCCTTGACCGCCACCGTGGCCTTACCCTTCACCCGCGCCTCGCGGTAGGTGATGTAAAGGGTCGAGGCGAACACCACCGTGCCGCCCGCCCAGGTCCACAGGTCCGGAAATTCGCCGAACATCGCGTAGCCCAGGCCGGCCGCCCACAGGAGGCGCGTGAAGTCGGCGGGCATGACGGCCGTGGCCTCGCCCAGCTGCATGGCCTTGGCCATGCTGACGTGCGCGGTCGCCGCCAGAAGGCCGATGGCGACCAGTTCCCCGAACTGCGCCCAGGTCGGCCACTCCCACACGAACAGGGCCAGGATCAGCGTGGCCGGGGTGAAATAGACCGACGAATAGAACACGATGGTGACCGGGCTGTCGTAGCGCACCAGGACCTTGACCAGCAGCAGCGCCCAGGCCCACATGACCGTGGAGCCGAGCGCCCACAGGTAGCCCGCGCTGATGTCCTGGAAGCCGGGACGCAGGATCACCGCCGTGCCGGCGAAACCGACGATCAGCGCGCCCCAGCGGCGGATGCCCATCTTTTCCTTGAGCATGAAGACGGCGCCCAGGGATGTGAACAGCACGACCGTGAAACTGAGAGCCGTGGCGTCGCCCACGGGGACCAGCGACAGGGCGTAGAACCAGGTCAGCATGGCGCCCAGGCCGACGATCCCGCGCACGAGTTGAAGGTCCGGGCGCTTGCTTTTCCAGGCGTGCCGGTCCTGGCGCAGCAACAGCGGCGTGAGGGCGATGAGCACGACCAGGTTGCGGAAGAAGGCGACCTCGAACGGATGGAGCGCCTGCGTCATGTCGCGGACCAGCGCGTGCAGGCACGAAATCATCACCGCACCCGCGAGCATGAACAGGATGCCCCGGAAGTTGTCGATTTTCCGCGGACCTGTCGGGGTCGGATGCTCGCTCAAGTCCGGGGTCGTCGCCATGGCGTCACTATAGACGGCGGTCACCTTCTGGCAATAAGGTCGTCCGCCCCGCATGGGGCCAATTGCATACAATTTTGGGGCAGGAACACACCATCATGATCAAGGCAGGCATCGCAGGACTGGGCCGTTGGGGCCAGGTCCTGGTCAATTCCGTTCACGGCAAAAGCGACCGGATCGCGATTACCGCGGGCTGCACCGGCCGCAAGGCGAGGGCCGAGGCGTTCTGCGCCGAGAAGGGCATCGACTTGCGCGACGGACTGGCCGACCTGCTGAACGATCCGGACCTGGACGCGGTCATCCTGGCGACGCCGCACAGCCAGCACGCCGACCAGGTGGTGGCCGCCTCCGCCGCCGGCAAGCACGTCTTCATCGAGAAGCCCTTCACCCTGGACCGCGCCAGCGCCCAGGCCGCCGCCGACGCGGCCGGGGCCGCAGGCGTCGTGCTGGCCTTCGGCCACAACCGGCGCTTTCATCCCGCCATGGCGCGCATGAAGGAGATGGTGCAATCGGGCGAACTGGGCCAGATCCTGCATGTCGAGGGGAACCTGAGCAGCCCCAGCGCCATGCGCTATCCCGAAGGCGGCTGGCGCAGCAGCTCCGACGAAAGCCCCGCCGGCGGCATGACCGGCATGGGCATCCACGTGGTCGACGCCATGATCAACCTGCTGGGCCCCGTCGACGAGGTGATCGCCCGGTCCTATCGCCGGTTCCTCAAGATCGACGTGGACGACACCACGGCCATGCTGTTCCGCTTCGCGTCGGGCGCCATGGGATACCTGGGCACCTTCACGGCGACGGCGCCCTTGTGGCGCATCCAGGTGTTCGGCACGGGCGGTTGGGCCGAGATGCACAACTACGACCGCCTGACCGTGCGCAAGGTTTCATCCGACGGTACGGTGGGCGCGGAAGAGGTCACCGAGTACGGCGCCTTCGACATGGAGCGGGCGGAACTGGAGGCCTTCGCCGACGCCTGCGAAGGGCGCGCGGCCTACCCCCTGCCGCCCGCCGAGGCCGTGCACGGCACGGCGGTGCTGGAGGCCGTGATCAAGAGCGCGGCCGGCGGCCGGCCGGTCAAACTTAAAGACGTGTAATGGGCTTCCTGCTGCGCCGCCTGCTCGTCTACGGGCGCTGGCTGGCGCTCGCCGCCGCGACGACGGCGGCCGCGGGCCTTTACGGCGTGCTGTCGACGCGCGAAGAGATCGCTCTGTTCGGCGGCGCGCCCCATGCCATCGAATGGTGGGAACCCTACGTCTGGCCCGCCGTCTCCTTCGTCGTCGTCGGCCGGGTCCTGCGCATGGCGTTGAACCGCCTCGCCGGCGCGGCGACCGAAACCCTGACCAGGCTGCGCCGCTAGGAGTCGTCGCCGTCCCCGGAACCGCCGAGCCCGGCCTGGGCGATCTTCTTGTCCGTATTGTAGTTGTTGAGCGCCCACACCGCCCAGATCGCCGCCGGAATCCAGCCGATCAGCGTCAACTGCAGGACCAGGCAGACCAGGCCCTGGATGGGCCGGCCGATGGTGAAGAACACGAACCACGGAATCAAAATCGCAAGAAGCAGCCTGATCATGGGAAACCCCCTGTTGTTTCGTATCCCCCTGCACCTGGAACGAAACGTTACCCCGCCGGGAATCTTCTGACAATTGGCGCCTGACAATCGCGCCGCGTTGACCTACTTTCCCGGCCCATGAGAACCGATCTGTTCGATTTCGACCTGCCGCCCGAGCTGATCGCCCAGAAGCCCGCCAGCCCGCGCGACGCCGCGCGCCTGCTCGAGGTCGCGCGCGGCGCCCTGCACGACCGGGTTGTGCGCGACCTGCCCGACCTGCTGCGGCCCGGCGACATCATGGTCGTCAACGACACCCGGGTGATCCCGGCGCGCCTGACGGGGCGGCGCGGCGACGCGGCGCGTCCGGGGCGGCCCGAGGGCGGGCCCAAGGTCGAGGTGACGCTGCACAAGTGGGACGCCGACGGCACCTGGCGCGCCTTCGCCCGCCCGGCGCGGAAGCTCGCCGCCCGCGACCACATCGTATTCGCGCCCGGATTCTCCGCCAACGTGGCGAGGAGGCTGGAGGGCGGCGAGGTCGTGCTGCGCTTCAACAAGGCGGGGCCCGACCTGAAGGACGCGCTGGAGCAGTTCGGCATCATGCCGCTGCCGCCCTACATCAAGCGCGACGCCGCCGGCGACGACGCCGACAAGGGCGACTATCAGACCCTGTTCGCCGCGCGCGACGGCGCCGTCGCGGCGCCCACGGCGGCGCTCCACTTTACGCCGGAACTGCTGGCCGCCCTCGACGAACGCGGGGTCGAGCGGGTCAGCCTGACCCTGCACGTGGGCGCCGGCACGTTCCTGCCCGTGCGCGAGGACGACACCCGCCACCACGTCATGCATTCGGAATGGGGCGAGATCACCGAGCGCGCCGCCGACTTCATCAACCAGGCGCGGGACGCGGGCGGCCGCATCGTCGCCTGCGGCTCCACCGCCCTGCGCCTGTTGGAGACGGCGGCCGACGCCGACGGCCGGGTCATTCCCTTCAAGGGCGACACCGACATCTTCATCACGCCGGGCTACCGGTTCAAGGCGGTCGACCTCATGATGACCAACTTCCACCTGCCGCGCTCGACCCTGTTCATGCTGGTCGCGGCCTTCGCCGGGCTGGAGCGGATGCAGGCCGCCTATGCCCATGCGGTCGCCGAGGCCTACCGGTTCTATTCCTACGGCGACGCCTGCCTGCTGCACCGGAACGACGGAAACCCGAGTGGAGACTGACGCGATGCCCAAGATGACCTTCACCGTCAGCGCCACCGACGGCCGCGCCCGGCGCGGGCGGCTGCAGACCGCGCACGGCCCCATCGACACGCCCGCCTTCATGCCCGTGGGCACGGCGGCGACCGTGAAAGCCATGACGCCCGAGGCCGTGGCAACGACGGGCGCCCAATGCATCCTGGGCAACACCTATCACCTGATGCTGCGCCCCGGGGCGGAGCGCATCCGCAGGCTCGGCGGGCTGCACAGGTTCATGAACTGGCCGGGGCCGATACTTACAGATTCCGGCGGCTTCCAGGTGTGGTCTCTGAAGGACCTGCGCAAGCTGACCGAGGGCGGCGTCGCCTTCCGCTCCCACATCGACGGGGCGAAGCATATGCTGACCCCCGAAAGCGCCATGGATATTCAGAACGCGCTCGATGCCGACATCTCCATGGTGCTGGACGAATGCACTCCGTTCGGCGTCGACGAGGCCGAAGCCCGCATTTCCATGGAGTTGTCCATGCGCTGGGCGAAGCGCTGCAAGGACGCCTTCGAGGAACGCCCCGGCTACGGCCTGTTCGGCATCGTGCAGGGCGGGGTCTTCCCGAACCTGAGGCGGGAATCGGCGGCGGCGCTCACGGCCATCGGCTTCGACGGCTACGCCGTCGGCGGCCTCGCCGTGGGCGAGGGCCAGGACATGATGTTCCGGACCCTCGACGCGACCACGCCGCACCTGCCCGCCGACCGGCCCCGCTACCTGATGGGCGTGGGCAAGCCGTCGGACCTGGTGGGGGCGGTGGCGCGCGGCGTCGACATGTTCGACTGCGTGCTGCCGACCCGCTCCGGGCGCACGGACCAGGCCTTCACCCGGCGCGGCCAGCTCAACCTGCGCAACACCCGGCACAAGGACGATCCCCGGCCCCTCGATCCGGACTGTTCCTGCTATGCCTGCGCCAACTTCTCCCGCGCCTATGTCCACCATCTGGTACAGGCGCGGGAAATCCTGGGCGGCGTGCTGCTAAGCTGGCACAATCTGCACTATTATCAGGAACTGATGGCGGGCATGCGGCGGGCCATCGAAGGCGGGACCTTTGCCGCCTTCAAGCGGGACTTCGAGGCGCTGCAGGCGGCCGGCGACATTCCCCCGATCGGGGACGGAGCGGAGACATGAACGAGGAACGGCTGACGCAACTAGGCGGGACCAGCGAGATTCCCGCCTCGCCGGAGGATGCCGTGCTGGAATGCGCCGCCAACCCGCACCATGAAACGCCCTACCTGATCCGCTTCACCGTGCCCGAGTTCACCTCGCTCTGCCCCGTCACGGGCCAGCCCGATTTCGCGCACCTGGTCATCGACTACGTGCCCGACCGGCTGATCGTCGAAAGCAAGTCGCTGAAGCTGTACCTCGCCAGCTTTCGCAACCACGCGGGCTTTCACGAGAAATGCACCCTCGACGTGGCGCAGAAGATCGGCCGGGCGGCGGAGCCGAAATGGCTGCGCATCGGCGGCTACTGGTATCCGCGCGGCGGCATCCCCATCGACGTGTTCCACCAGACGGGCGAGCCGCCCAAGGGCCTGTGGATTCCGGATCAGGGCGTGCCGCCGTACCGGGGGCGGGGGT
>PFFW01000096.1:0-638 GCA_002781745.1 Rhodospirillales bacterium CG15_BIG_FIL_POST_REV_8_21_14_020_66_15 | reverse complement strand
CCGCCGCCGCCGGCAACCGGACTACATCGGTATCAATCTCACCGGCGATGATCCGCCCCATATAGGCGCCCCACACATCCATCGCCGCGCGCTTCTCCGGCAGGTAGTCGTACCGATCATAGTGGCGGCTTGACACATCGCTTTTGCCGGCATGATTCTGGATACGGTCACGCATCTCTTTCGGGATGCCGGCCTGTCCGGCCAGCGTCTTCCATGTTCGCCGGATGTCGCGTGGAATGAGCTTCTCCGCATCCGTCGTGGCGAGATACCTGGCGACCCGGTGATAAACCAGCGTATGCGCCGCAGGTACAGACGGATCCACGCTGCTCGGGAAGTAGAGGCCGTGCTTGTTCGGCGTAATCGAATCCAGAATTGAGAACGCCAGGTCGGTAAGCGGGACGGTGTGTGAGGTGCCGTTTTTCGTTTTCTCCCAGAAAAGCATGCGCTCACGGCGGTCAAACACCGATGTCGAGATCGACAGTATCTCCTCGACACGCTGCCCGAGCGCGAGCTGAAGCCTGATCGGCTTGTTGGCCGTGCTGAAATCGCCGGTCTCAACCAACCACTGCCAGAACGCGCGGAACTCTCGCGGACTCAAAAACCGGCTGCTGGTGCGCTTGGCGGCCTCGTCTGCGGCG
>PFFW01000194.1 GCA_002781745.1 Rhodospirillales bacterium CG15_BIG_FIL_POST_REV_8_21_14_020_66_15 | reverse complement strand
GCCGTCGATGACCAGCGTATGGCCGGCGTTGTGCCCGCCCTGGAAGCGCACGACCACATCGGCGCGCTCCGACAGCCAGTCAACGATCTTGCCCTTGCCTTCGTCGCCCCATTGCGAGCCGACGACCACCACGTTCGCCATCTTGTGTTTCCGTTCTTGTCCGTGAAAGGGGTTCCGGTTCGTCAGGTCTCGCCGACGGCGGCGGGCCGCCCGTCCCGAAGCCAATGGGTGCAGCGAAGCCGCCGCGCCTCGGCCTCGGCCTCGGCTTTGTCGTCCAGGCCCGCCACGGTGATCCAGCCTTCGGCGCGCAGGTTCGCCATGCGCTCGGGCGCCGTGGCGGCCGGCACGAACAGTCGGCGGCCGAGCGCCGGGCGCGGCAGGGCGCGCAGCAGGCTGTCCGTGAACAGGGTGAAGCCCGTCGCCGGTTCGCCGCCGCGGTCGTTGGCGCCGGTGGATCCGCCGTTGCCGGCGTGGTAGCGCCCGCCCGAGCCGAGTTCTCCGCGCACGCCCGCGGCGTACAGGGTAAAGGTCGCCCCGGCGTGGTATTCGAAGCCCCGGTGTTCGACCGGGTCGATGGTCAGGGTCAGGCCGGGCGCCAGGGCGCGGACCTTGGCGACGATGGTCTGCAGGGTTCGCCATTCGGCGGCGGCGGCGGCCGGCAGGTCGATGGCGTCCACCGCGGCGAGCGTGTCGTCGACGGGGCCGGCGGCCAGCACGAGTTGCTTCAACAGGTCGGTCAGACCGCCGCCGATCTGCCGTGACAGGTCGCCGATGGCACCCGTGTCCTTGTGGTTAAGGGCCTCGCGCAGGACCCGTTCGGCCGGCGCCGCCACCGCGTCTCCCAGGATGGCGGTGACCAGGGTCGGCAGCGCGAGATCGATGGAGACGTCCGCGACGCCGATGTAACCCAGCGCGTCCGCGGCCATGACGATGACCTCGGCGTCCGCGGCGGGGGCGGCGCTGCCGATCAGTTCCGCGCCGATCTGGGCGAACTGGCGTTCCGGGCGGATCTGGTCGCCGCGCACGCGCAGGACCTGGCCCGCGTAGCACAGACGCAGCGGCCGGGGCGACGATTTCAGGCGGGTTTCAGCGATGCGTGCGATCTGCGGCGTCATGTCGGCGCGCAGCCCCATCATGCGCTGCGACACCGGGTCCATCAGGCGGAAGACCTGGCGCTCCATTGCGGCCCCGGTGCCCGACAGCAGCGAGTCCTCGAACTCCATCAGCGGCGGCTTCACGCGTTCGTACCCGTGCGCCTGGCACAGGTCGATCAGGCGTTCGGTGACCGAGGCTTCGAACCCCGCGTCGGGCGGCAGCAGGTCCGACAAGCCGGCGGGCAGCAGACCAGGATTGGAGGTGTCTTCCATCGAAGGGCCGGAATTAAACGTTAACGCAGGCCGATCGCCGATCGGCCGTTCACGGCCCCGTTTCCTAAACGGTTTGCCCCGCCTGGGCAAGCGCCGTCGCGGTCGCGATGCCGCGGGCGGGCCGCGGGCGCGCGAGCGCCCGGCGCGTCAGGCGGTCGCGGAACGGTCAATTGGGAAGGGAGAAGGTCTCGTTCTTGACGGTCTTGCCGACGATCTCGGTCAGCGGGGCCACCATGGCGCCGATCAGCGATTCGTTGGTTGCGGCACCCAGGTTGCCTGTTGCCCAGCCCTGCCAATAGCGTTCGATGCGGCCGGCCTCGGCCGGTCCGTCGATGGTGACCTTCAGGCGGTATTTGGTCGGCGTGACGATCTTGGTGCCGCCGTGGCCTTCGTTCAGGATGCCGCCGGTCTTGGAATCGAAGACGTTGAAGCGGGCTTCCGAGCCTTCGATGCCCGTGCTGGTTCCCTTGGTTCCCTGGACATCCAGGAAATACCGCTTGTCCGTGAAGCTGTAGGCACCCAGTTCGTCCAGGACCTCGAAGGTCAGAACCAGTTCCGCCTTGGGATCCACGCGGTAGCCGCGAGCCTTCAGTTCCCGTTCGAACTGGGCGGTCAGGTCCAGCGCCGCGTCGGAATCGTCGAGTGCGCGCACCGCCAGAACCTTGCCGCCCGGCAGCGGTTTCGAGGATATGGCGTTCAACTGGCCGTCGGCGGCCAGCGTCACGCACGGAAGCGCGGCGGTCAATACGAGTGCCAGGATGGCGAATAAGGATGTTTTCATCGTCGTTTCCATTCGCGCGGATGCGTTATCCGCCCGCTTTGAAGTCTCAC
This sequence comes from Rhodospirillales bacterium CG15_BIG_FIL_POST_REV_8_21_14_020_66_15, assembly GCA_002781745.1. Classification (GTDB taxonomy): domain Bacteria; phylum Pseudomonadota; class Alphaproteobacteria; order Rhodospirillales; family Casp-alpha2; genus UBA1479. The sequence continues at coordinate 11,971 of PFFW01000194.1, read as the reverse complement.
CTTCGGTTTTCCGTGCAGGTCCGCCGCAACTCATGCCGCCGCTTGCCCGGGACGGTGCCGTTCTACCGGCCATGGCGGTTGACGGTCTGGTTATCGCTCAATTAGAGCATAAAACCGTTAAGATCGATATAAGGGCGCCGACGCCGGATTCCAAGCGTGGAAACGGATAGGAGCGTCAACGAAAGGATTGCCGAGTGAACCCAGCAGCGGTGACGGTCGGCGGGCCAGGGGGCGCGGTCGCCGCCGGGCATCCCCTGACGGCGAATGCGGCCGCCGAGGTTCTGCGCGCGGGCGGCAACGCCTTCGACGCCGCCCTGGCGGCCATGTGCGCGGCCACGGTGGCCGAGCCGGTGCTGGCGTCTTTCGGCGGCGGCGGGTTCCTTTTGGCGCGGCCGGCTGGGCAGGCGGCGCGCCTGTTCGACTTCTTCGCCCAGACGCCGATGCGCGGGCCGGAGCCGCATGGCCGGGATTTCCATTCGGTCGTCGCCGACTTCGGCGCGGCGCAGCAGGAATTCCATATCGGGCTCGGCTCGATGGCCGTACCCGGCGCCGTCGACGGGCTGTTCCACGTACATCGCGCGCTCGGGCGCATGCCGCTTGAGCGGCTTGTCGAGCCCGCGCTCGCCGTGGCGCGCGACGGCTACGAGCTGACACCTTTCCAGGGCTATCTGTTCGACGTCGTCGGTCAGATCTACATGGCCGGCGAGGAGGCCCGCCACATCTTCGCCCGGCCCGGCGCGTCGGACCGCCTGATCGGCGCGGGCGACCGCTTCCGCAATCCTGACGCGGCCGATTTCCTGGACGCGCTGGTGCGCGAGGGACGGGACCTGTTCTACATGGGCGAGGTCGCCCACCGCGTCGCCGAGGATTGCCGTGCGGGCGGCGGCACGCTGACGGAGAGGGACCTTGCCGCCTACCGCACCGAGGAACGGCAGCCCCTTTCCGTGGACTTCGCCGGGGCGCGCATCCTGACCAATCCCCCGCCGTCGACCGGCGGCCTGCTCATCGCCTTCGCCCTGAAGGTGCTGGAAGGGGCTGGCGGGCTCGGCGGACCCTGGGGGGCGCCGAGCCATCTGACGGCGCTTGCCCGGGCCCTCGACCTGACGGACGGCGCCCGCCGGGACGCCGGGCCGGACCACCTGGTCCGCCTGCTGGCGCCCGAAACCGTCGCCGCCTACAGGGGGGCGCTTGCCCTGCATCCCCAGGTGCGGCGCGGCACGACCCATATCAGCGTCATTGACGGTGACGCCAACGCCTGCGCGCTGACCCTGTCCAACGGCGAGGGTTCCGGCTACGTCGTGCCGGGAACCGGCGTGATGATGAACAACATGCTGGGCGAGGAGGACATCAACCCCCATGGTTTCGACAGCTGGCCGCCCGGCGTGCGCCTGGGCTCGATGATGGCGCCGACCGCGGTGCTCGCCCGCGATCGCCTGCACGTGCTTGGCTCGGGCGGCTCCAACCGCATCCGCACGGCGATCCTCCAGGTCATCCTCAACCTGGTCGCCTTCGCCATGCCGGCGGAGGCGGCGGTGGCCGCCCCCCGCATTCACGTGGAGCGCGGCCACCTGGATATCGAGCCGGGATGGCCGCGCGAGGCCCGGGACGCGGTCACGGCGGAGTTCTCCGACTTCCGGGCCTGGCCGGAACGCAACCTGTTCTTCGGGGGCGTTCACACGGCGGTCCGTGGCGCCGCGGACTTCGAGGCAGCGGGCGATCCCCGCCGGGCCGGCGCGGCGGCGGTCCTGGATGCCTGAATCCTCTGCGCGGCGCGGATTCATTATCCTTTGGAGTTGGCCGGAGTTCTTGCATAAGATCGAATTAACGAAGTTGCTCTTGTATTAGGCGAAGGGGGCATCGCGTGTCGGACGGAAGTGCGCGATCGCTGGCGCAGGTGCATTTGCTGCAGGAACTGAGCGCGTCCGAAATCGCGCGCCTGGAACAGGCGTGTTTGTGGAAGACCTACGCCGCGCAGGAACAGATCATCGACCGCCAAAGCGAAACGCGGGATGTGTTTTTCGTGGTGTCCGGCGCTGTCCGGGTCGTCATCTATTCCCTGTCGGGGCGCGAAATCACGCTGGACGACGTCAATACGGGCGGGCACTTCGGCGACCTTGCGGCGATCGACGGCGAGCCGCGTTCGGCCAGCGTCATGGCGCTGACCGACACGGTGATCGCGTCCTTGTCGCAGGAACGTTTCCTTCTGCTGTTGTCGGAACATTTCGACGTCACCCTGCGTGTGATGCGTTCGCTGACTCGCATCGTGCGAACGTCGACCGATCGCATCATGGATCTCAGCACGCTGGCCGCCAACAACCGGGTCCAGGCGGACCTGTTGCGTCTCGCGCGCAACAACATGGTCGGCGAGAACCGGGCCGAGTTGAAACCCATCCCCGTGCACGGCGATATCGCCAGCCGTGTATCGACGACCCGCGAGACGGTCGCACGCGTGCTGTCCGACCTGTCGCGCCAGGGCGTGGTCGAACGCCAGAAGGACCGCTTGGTGATTGACGACGTGGACCGCCTGGAAGACATGGTCGAAGAGGTCCGCGGCGAATGATTTCCGCGCCTTCCGTCGTTTGACTTGCCGGGGTGTTTCGGACACTATCGCGACTAAGCGTGACGGTGAAATCCGCTCCGGCCGGGTGCCTTTATCGGGTGTGGGCCGTGGCGCCGCGTCCGGCGCTTTTGGCGGCCCCGAAATGGATCGAAAGAACGAAATATGGCGAAGACGATTTTGATTGTTGAGGACAACGATCTCAACATGAAGTTGTTCAACGACCTGCTGCAGGCCAACGGTTACAACACCATTCAGACCATGGACGGCCGGGACGCCATTCAGCTTGCGCAGGAACATCGCCCGGACCTGATCCTGATGGACATCCAGTTGCCGGAAATTTCGGGTCTGGAGGTCACCAAGATGCTGAAGGCCGACGACACCCTGAAGGAGATTCCGGTCATCGCCGTCACCGCCTTCGCCATGAAGGGGGACGAGGAAAAGATCAGGGAAGGCGGCTGCGAAGGTTATATCGCCAAGCCGATTTCCGTGCCCACGTTCCTGGAAACGGTTGCAAAGTTCCTGGACTGACCGCCGTCGGGCGGGGCGGTGACGGGGCATGACGGCACGTATTCTCATCGTCGATGATCTCGCCGCCAGCGTGAAGGTGCTGGCCGCCAAGCTGACCAGCGAATATTACGACGTCATCACCGCGCACGACGGGCCGACGGCGCTCGAGACTCTAGGCCGCGAGTTGCCGGACCTGATCCTGCTCGACGTCATGATGCCGGGCATGGATGGGTTCGAGGTGTGCCGCCGCGTCAAGAAGACTCCGCGCACGGCGCATATCCCGGTGGTCATGGTGACGGCTCTCAACGACATGCGCGACAGGGTCAGCGGCCTGCAGGCGGGCGCCGACGATTTCCTCACCAAGCCGTTGAACGATACCATGCTGTTCGCCCGCGTGCGCTCGTTGGTGCGCATGAAACGGACCTTCGACCAATGGTCCCTGCATCAGCAGACGTCGCGCGACCTGGGCTTCAACGTCGATCAGGACCTGTCCGACTTCAATTCCCGCGGCGCGCGGATCGTTGTTGTCGATACCAGCGAGATTCAAAGCGGCAACATCAAGGACGTGCTGGAGCGCGACGGCCACGCCGTGACGGTTCTGAATTCCTATGGCGAGGCTGCCGGCAATATCGCCGAGGACCTGCCGGACGTGGTCGTGGTGTCCATGGACTTCGAGGGAGACGAGCCGCTGCGTCTGGCGTCGCGCCTGCGCTCGCAGGAACCCACGCGTCAGGTGCCGATTCTGCTGATCGGCGACGCCGAGGACGAAACCAACCTGATCAAGGGCCTGGAACTGGGGGTCAACGACTGCGTCGTGCGCCCCGTCGACGAACAGGAGATCGTCGCCCGCGTGCGCACCCAGGTGCGCCGCAAGCGCTATCAGGAGATGCTGCAGTCGAGTTTCCAGCAGCATCTGGCCCTGGCGCTGACCGACGGCCTGACAGGCCTGCACAACCGCCGCTATCTGGAATCCCACCTGGACGGCATCGTCAAGCGCGCCGGCGACGGCGGCCACGGCCTGTCCCTGCTGCTCATCGACCTGGACCATTTCAAGCGGGTCAACGACACCTACGGCCACGCTGCGGGGGACGAGGTGCTGCGCACCGTGGCCAGGCGGATGCTGCGCAACGTGCGCGGTTTCGACACGGCTGCCCGCTTCGGCGGCGAGGAGTTCGTCGTCGCCATGCCCGACACGCCGCTCGACATCGCCTATTCCGTCGCCGACCGTATCCGCACCAAGGTCGCCGAGGAACCCGTGGCGCTTCCCGACGGCAGACAGATCTCTGTCACTTTGAGCGCCGGGGTCGCGGTTTCATCGAACCCGGGAGAATCGGTGGCGGACCTGATCGAGCGCGCGGACAAGGCCCTTTACATGGCCAAGCACGACGGCCGCGACCGGGTCGTGCGCGCCGACCCGCCGGCGGGCAGGCAAACCGAAACCGCCGACGATTAAAGCCTGCGGCGGTTGCAATTTGTCGTTTTCGGTGAAGGGCTTCCCCGGAGAGGGAAGGTCAAGCGGGCGCGGGTGCCTTACTTGATCTTTTCTTCCTTGAACGTCACGTGCTTGCGGACCACGGGGTCGTACTTGCGCATTTCGAACTTTTCCGTCGAGTTGCGCGGATTCTTCTTCGTTACGTAGAAGAAGCCGGTGTCAGCGGTGCTGACCATCTTGACAAGAATGGTGGCCGGTTTTGCCATGGTGCGTGGTTCCGCTTCGGTTTTCAGTCACGTCGGAGGCGCGAAACATACAGCCCCCGGCGCGCAAGTCAAGACCTTCGGCGGGGGCGGCGGGCCGGAGGCCGGGCGTCCTATTCCAGGGCCGCCGTGTCGGCCCGCGCGGTGGCGGCGGTAATCGTCAGGGCGCGGGCGTAAAGGGAGCGGTCCTCGATGATGCGCTTCGCCACCTGGCGGTCCTGGGTATCCGAGTGACGTTCCGGGGGGCAGGTGGCGCGCAGGCGTGTGCGCTCCTGCTCGTCCAGAATTCCGCCGCGCCGCCAGCGGGCCAGGATGTCGGTCTGGGTCTTCTCCGCGCCGACCGCCGCCAGGGCCGGGTCGCGCCGAGCCGCGGCGGGAACGTCGGCCTGGGACGACGTGCACACGATTGGATGTACCCCCAGGCCGTGCAAGGTATAGCCCGTCGGCGTGATCAACTTGGACCAGGTGATGGTCAGTTCACCGTCGTTGGGCAGGCGGATGACCGTCTGCACGCTGCCCTTGCCGTAGGACGAAGTGCCGACGACCACGGCGCGCCCCCGGTCCTGCAGGGCGGCGGCGGTGATCTCGGCCGCCGAGGCCGACTTGCCGTCGATCAGGATGACCAGCGGCAGCCCGTTCAGGACGTCGTCGCCGTCCGCGTTGTAGTGATGCACGCTGTCAGGGTGGCGGCCGCGGGTGGTGATGATGTGGCCCTGGGTCAGGAACAGGTTGGCGAGCTTGATGGACTGGCGCAGAAGCCCGCCCGGATTGCCGCGCAGGTCCATGACCATTCCCTTGAGCGGCGCCTTGGCCTCGGCCTTGGTTTTGAGGATGGCCTTCTTCACGGACTCGGCCGTCTTCTGGTTGAAGCTGTCGACCGCGACGTAGAGGACGCCGTCCTCGACGGTATGGCTCACCGTTGTCGGCACGATGTGGCGGCGGATCAGGTCGACGGCCCAGCCTTCGGGCCTGTCCGCACGGGTCAGGCGCAGGCGTACCGACGTATCGACGGGTCCGCGCAACAGCTTGACGATCTTGCGCGCCGGAAGGCCCTTCAACGGCACGTCGTCCGCGGACACGATGACATCGCCGACCCTCAGGTCCGCTTCCGCCGCCGGCGTTCCGGGGGTGATGCGGTAGACCTCGATCATATCGCCGGTTTGGCGGAAGCGCAGTCCGACACCGCCGAATCCGTCGCGTCGGGCACGGTTGCGTTGCGCTTCCTCGCGCCCGGAATAGCGCGAATAGATATCCAATTCCGACAGCATGCCGTCGAACACGGCCTCGTAGATTTTCTCCGGGCTGGCGCGGCGCATCTCCTCGGACCAGTCCCGCGCGGCAAGCGACGCCCGCGCCGTCAGCCGCGCCCAGCCGTAGGCGTCGTCGCCCCTGGGCAGCGGTTCGCGCGCGAACTCGCGACCGTTGTCGGTCAGCATGAGGGAATCCTTGCCGATCTCGACGGCGAACGCCGGGTCAATGGCGCCCAGACCGCGCAGGCCTTCCATGCCGATCTCGCGGACGGGAAGGGGTTGCAGGTATTTCTCGGCGACGTTCTCGTAGCCTGTGGCGATGACCTCGGTCGCCGCCGGCATGGAAAACCCGCCGTCCTTGCGGGCAGTCTCCTGGGCCGGCTGGGTCGCCGCGCAGGCGGCGAGCAGTAGGGCCGCCGATAGGGCGGCTGCGCGCAGGCCGAGGCGGTTCCCGCAATCGAGGGAGGGCATTCGGATCATAGGTCAGGATTGTCGGCGATTTTCACGCCCTCGTCATTATGAAAACTTCGTGACGGCCGTGCCGCGCACGCAGGAGTGGTTCAGCCACGCCCCCGCTTGCCGCCGCTTTTGCCTTTGCGGCCCTTGTCGCGCCCGCCTTGGCGGTCACGACCCTTCCGGCCGCCGCCCGAGGGCCGCCCACCGGGACTCAGGCGTCCGCGCGCCCGTCCGCCGCCACCTTCGGTGCCGCCGTCCATCAGCTCGAACACCATGCCGCCGGTCAGCGGCCGGGCCTCCACCAGGCGAACCTCCACGGCCTCGCCCAGGACATAGGTCCTGCCCGTCGAGCGACCGCGCAGGCGGTTGTGGGCCTCGTCGTGGATGTAATAGTCGTCGGGCAGGGAACGGATGGGGATCAGGCCGTCGGCGCCCGTGTCGTCCAGGGTAATGAACAGGCCGAAGCGGGTGACGCCGTTGACGCGGCCCCGGAAGGTGGCGCCCACGCGGTCGGACAGGAATTGCGTCGTGAAGCGGTCGACGGCCGCGCGCTCGGCCGCCGCCGCCCGCCGCTCCGTGAACGAAAGGTGCTGGCCCATCTCGGCGAAATCGCGATGGTCGGTCTCCAGCGCGCCCTCGCCCATCTTGCCGCCGCGGATCAGGGCGCGGTGCACCAGAAGGTCCGAATAGCGCCGAATCGGCGATGTGAAGTGGCAATAGCGCCGGAGCGCCAGGCCGAAGTGGCCGATGTTGTCGGGGGCGTATTCCGCCTGGGCCTGGGAGCGCAGGACCAGTTCCTGGACCATGCGCTCGAAAGGTCCGTCCTTGGCTTTCGCCAACACCTGGTTGAAATGCTTCGACTGCATGACCTGACCCTTGGAGAACTTCAGGCCGATGGTGGCAAGCGCTTCCGCCAGGGCCCCGATCTTCACCGGGCTGGGCTGGTCGTGGATCCGGTACATGCAGGGAAGCTTTTTCTTTTCAAGGGCTTCCGCCGCCGCCACGTTGGCCGTGATCATGAACTCCTCGATCAGGCGATGGCTGTCGAAGCGCGCGCGCTGGACGATCCCGGTGACACGGCCCCTGTCGTCGATATTCACCTTGCGTTCGGCCAGGTCCAGTTCCAGCACGCCGCGCGCGTGGCGGTTCCTGGCCAGGGCCGCATAGGCACCGTACAGGGGAGCGATGACGTCCTTCGTCAGGACGTCCGTCGCATCGTCGGGCCGGCCGTCACGGGCGGCCTGCACCTGTTCGTAGGTCAGGCGCGCGGCCGAGCGCATCATGGCCCGCTCGAAGCGGTGGCGCTTCAGGTTGCCGTCCTCGTCGATCCACAGGTGCGCGGCCAGGCAGGGGCGATCCTCCTTGGGGTTCAGGGAGCACCAGCCCGTTGACAGTTCATGCGGCAGCATGGGCACCACGCGGTCCGGAAAATAGACGCTGTTGCCGCGGTCGTAGGCGCTGCGGTCGAGCGCATCGCCCGGCCGCACGTACCACGACACGTCGGCGATGGCGACCACCAGGTGCCAGCCGCCCTTGCGGTCCGGATCCGGCTCGGCGAACACGGCGTCGTCGAAGTCGCGAGCATCGGCGCCGTCGATGGTGACCAGCGGCAAATCGCGCAGGTCGACCCGGTCGCCGAGCGGCGCCGCACCGGCCGCCTTGGCTTGGTCGAGCGCGTCAGGCGGGAACTCGCTGGGCAGTTCGTGCTCGTGGATGGAGATCAGGCTGATCGACCGGGGGTCGTCCATGCCGCCCAGGACGTCCGTCACCTTGGTCTTGCGCAGGCCCAGGTCCTTGCCCGGCAGGACCTGGGCGCGCACCAGGTCGCCCGGCTTGGCGCCGCCGGCCTGGCCCGCCGGCACGATGAAGTCCTGCTTGGCGCGGCGGTCGGTGCTTTCGATGCGGCCTTCGCCGCCGATCTCCCGGTAGACGCCCATAATCGTCGCCGGGGCCGACGGCAGACGGCGGATGGTGCGTGCCCAGTAAACTCCGCGCCCCGTTCGCTCCAGGCGCGCCAGCACCCGGTCGCCCGTGCCGAGCGCCTGCTGCCCCTTGCGTTCGGGGTGCATGTAGATGGCGGGGGCGGGGCCGGCCGCTTCGTCCCAGGTTTCCGGGCGGGCCAGCAGTTCGCCCTCGGCGTCGATCCCGGTGATGTGCAGGACCGTGACCTCGGGCAGGGTGCCCGGCTCGGCGAACCGCTTGCCGCGGCCTCGCTGCAGCACGCCGCCGGTTTCCAGATCCTTCAGGATCTCGCGCAGCATCACCTTGCCTTCCGATCCCAGCTTGAAGGCCCGAGCGATCTCGCGCTTGCCCACGCGCTTGGGGCTCGACTGGATGAATTCCAGGATCTCCTCCCGCGTCGGGAAGGGAGGCTTCGATTTCGGGTTCTTGGCCAAGGCCCGGGCCCCGGATCAGGCGTCGGAGGCGGAGGGTGCCGCGTCGCCGTCCGCGGTCTTCTCGGCAGTCTTCTTCTTTGCGCCCGCTTTCTTGGCGGCCGTCTTCTTGGCCGCTTTCTTCTGAGCCGGCTTCTTGGCGGCGGGGGCCTTCTTGCCGTCCTTGGCGGCCTTGGCGTTCAAAAGCTCCACGGCCGTTTCGAGGGTCACGGCGTCCTTGTCGGTATCCTTGGACAGGGAGGCCATCAGCTTGCCGTGCTGCACGAAGGGGCCCCAGCGGCCGGCCTTCATGACGACCGGCTTGCCGTCGGACGGATGCTTGCCCAATTCCTTGGGAGGATCCTTGCGCGGTTTGTCGGCGAACAGGGCGACCGCCCGGTTGAGGCCGACGGTCAGCACGTCGTCGTCGCCCTTCAGCGACACGTAGGTGCCGCCCATCTTGAGGAATGGGCCGAAGCGGCCCAGGCCCGCGGTGATCATGTCGCCGGTCTCCGGATGCGGGCCGACCTCGCGCGGCAGGGCCAGCAGACCCAGCGCCGTCCCCAGGTCGATGGTCGCCGGGCTGATGCCGCGCGGCAGGGAGGCGCGCTTGGGCTTGGCCCCTTCGTCCGCGTCCGCATCGCCCAGCTGCGCATAGGCGCCGTAGGGGCCTTTGCGTACGGTGACCGGCAGGCCCGTTTCGGGATCGCTGCCCAGCAGGCGGGGAAACACCTCGGGTGCCGCTTCCGCACCCTCGCCGTTGTCGCCGTTCGGCACGGCCAGCGCCTGGGTGTGGCGGCATTCGGGGTAGTTGGAGCAGCCGATGAAGGCGCCGAACTTGCCCAGTTTCAGGCCCAGGCGCCCGTCGGCGCAGGCGGGGCATTTGCGCGGGTCCTTGCCGTCGCCGGTGGCGGGGAAGAAATGCGGGCCGAGAAGTTCGTCCAGGGCGTCCAGAACCTCGCGCACGCGCAGATCCTTGGTCTCGTCGACGGCGCGGGAGAAGGCGTCCCAGAAATCGCGCAGCACCTGTTTCCAGTCGCGCCGCCCGCCGGAGATGTCGTCGAGCCGATCCTCAAGCTCGGCCGTGAAGCCGTACTCCACGTAGCGTTCGAAGAAGCTGGCGAGGAAGGCGGTCACCAGGCGGCCGCGGTCCTCGGGCTCGAAGCGGCGGCTCTCCAGCTTCACGTAGTTGCGATCCTGCAGCACCGATATGATGGAGGCATAGGTCGACGGCCGGCCGATGCCCAGTTCCTCCAGGCGCTTGACCAGGCTGGCCTCGGTATAGCGCGGCGGCGGCTGGGTGAAGTGTTGTTCGGCCGCCACTTCCTGGCGGGCCAGATGCTCGCCCTCCTTCACGTCGGGCAGGATGCGCAGCTTGTCCTCGTCATCGCGCTCGGACGTGTCCTGTTCGTCCTTGCCTTCCTGATAGACCTTGAGAAAGCCGTCGAAGGCGATGACCGAGCCGGTCGCGCGCAGTTGGCTGGAGCCGTCGCCGGCGGCGATGTCGACGGAAACCTGGTCGAGCACGGCGTTCTCCATCTGGCTCGCCACCGTGCGTTTCCAGACCAGGTCGTAGAGCTTGCGCTGATCGTTGTCGAGGTATTGAGCCACGTCCTCGGGGCGGCGGGCGATGTCCGTCGGGCGGATCGCCTCGTGGGCCTCCTGGGCGTTCTTGGCCTTGGTCTTATAAATACGCGGCTGGTCCGGCAGGTAGGGCGCGCCGTACGTGCCCTTGATGTGGTCGCGGCAGGCGGCCACGGCCTCGGCCGCCATCTGCACCCCGTCCGTTCGCATGTAGGTGATCAGGCCCACCGCCTCGCCGCCGATGTTGACGCCTTCGTAAAGGCGCTGGGCGACCTGCATGGTCCGCTTAGCGCTCATGTAAAGTTTGCGCGCGGCTTCCTGCTGCAGGGTCGAGGTGGTGAAGGGGGGGGCCGGGTTGCGCCGCGTCTGCCTGCGCTGCACGTCGGCGACGGTGAAGCTGCCGCCCTCGACGGTCCGCTTGGCGCGCTCGGCATCGGCGGCGGAGCCCAGGTCCATCTTGCCCAGTTTGTTGCCGTCCAGGTGGGTGAGCTGCGCCGCGAGCTTGTGCCCGCCCGGCGCGGCGAAGGTCGCCTTGATGGTCCAGAACTCCTGACGCCTGAAGACCTCGATCTCGGCCTCGCGCTCGCAGATCAACCGCAAGGCGACGGACTGCACCCGCCCCGCCGAGCGCGAGCCCGGCAGCTTGCGCCACAGCACCGGCGACAGGGTGAAGCCGACCAGATAGTCGAGCGCCCGGCGCGCCAGATAGGCATCGACCAGTTCCTTGTCCAGGTCGCGGGGATGCCGGAAGGCGTCCTTCACCGCGTCCTTGGTGATTTCGTTGAACACGACGCGTTTCACGTCGACGTTCGCGAGCACGTTCTTTTTCTCCAGGACCTCGCGCACGTGCCAGGAGATGGCCTCGCCCTCGCGGTCCGGGTCGGTGGCGAGGTACAGCTTGTCCGCACCCTTGACGGCGTCGGCGATGGCCTTGATGTGCTTTTCGGCCCTGGCGTCGATTTCCCAGTCCATCTCGAAGTCGGCGTCAGGGCGCACCGAGCCGTCCTTGGACGGCAGATCACGGATGTGACCGTAGCTGGCCAGCACCGTGTAACCGGGTCCCAGGTACTTGTTGATCGTCTTAGCCTTGGCCGGACTTTCAACGACGACGACGTCGGTCATGCAAGACTTGCCTTTTCTCGGCCGGCCTTCCGGGGCCGCTGCCCGGGCCGGCTACTGGTCCATGAGCAGCGATACTCTGCTGCCGGGGTGCCTCTCTAACCGGCCTGCCAGTTCGAGTTCAAGCAAAACCGTCGACACCACGGGAAGGGAGAAGTGGCAAACGCGGATCAATTCGTCAACAGTCGTCGGCGCCGGGCCGAGGGCTTCGAGGATCTGGGCGCGGGCGGCGTCGGTGTTCTCCTCGTCGGCCGTCTGATTTTCAACGCTTTGTTTTTCAACGAAAATTTCTGGAGTCGCCGGCGACCGCCGGTCGCTCAGCACGGCGAACACGTCGTCCGCCGATTCCGTGAGGGTGGCGCCCTGGCGAATCAAATCGTTGGTCCCGCGGGCCCGCGGGTCCATGGCCGAGCCCGGCACGGCGAAGA
>PFFW01000166.1 GCA_002781745.1 Rhodospirillales bacterium CG15_BIG_FIL_POST_REV_8_21_14_020_66_15 | reverse complement strand
ACAGCTCGTCGACCAGTTCGTCGGACAGGGCGATCCGCCCCTTCTGCTCGGCCGTGCGCTCGGCCTCGGGCGTGTAGAACGCGCCGATGGTCGCCTGGTCCAGGTGCGGCGGCGGGGCGGCGCCCAGGTCGCGCGCCACGACGCGGGCGTCCGGCGCGCCGTCGGTCAGGCCGTCCGCCAGGCGGCGGGCCAGGCTGGTGGACGCGGCGTCCAGGGTGTTGGGGCTGGAGGTGATGAGGAGAACGGATTTGGCGGTCATGGCGGGGGTCCTTTGCATCTCTGGCGGTACCGGCCGCCCGGCGTGTTTCCGGGGCGGGGGGTGTTGAAAAGGACCTTAATCAAGTGCGTTTTTATAGACAATCGTCCTATGTGGAATATAATTGTTTCTATAAATAAACAATAGGATCGCCATGGATCAGCTCACCGGCATGGCCGTGTTCGCCAAGGTGGTGGAATCGGGCACCTTCACGGGGGCGGCCAAGGCCCTGGGCCTTTCCAAGGGCGCGGTCAGCAAGCAGATCGCGCGGCTGGAGGACCGTTTGGGCGCGCGCCTGCTCAACCGCACGACCCGGCGTTCCTCGCTGACCGAGGTCGGCGCCGCCTTCTACGAGCGCTGCCGGCGGATCGTCGCCGAGGCCGAGGAGGCGGAACTGGCCGTTACCCGCCTGCATGCGGAACCGCGTGGCATCCTGCGCGTCAACATGTCCATGTCCTTCGGTCTGCTGCACGTTGCCGAGGCCCTGCCCGATTTCATGACGGCCTACCCGGAGATCGAACTGGACGTCAGCCTGGACGACCGGCTGGTCGACGTGGTCGAGGAAGGCTACGACGTGGTTCTGCGCATCACCGAACTGCCCGACTCGTCCCTCATCGCCCGGCGCATCGCCCCCTTCCGTACGGCGACCTGCGCCAGCCCCGCCTATTGGGACGCCCACGGCCGGCCGCGCCATCCGGACGACCTGCGCGGCCACAACTGCCTGCTCTATGCATACCTCTCGACGCTTAACGAATGGCGCTACCGGGACGCCGACGGCGCCATCGGCGTACGGGTCCAGGGCAACATGCGCTGCAACAACGGCGACGTTCTGCGCGCGGCGGCGATGGCGGGCCTGGGCGTGATCCGTTCGCCCACCTTCATCGTCGGCTGCGACCTGCAGGAAGGACGGCTGGAGCGCGTACTGGCCGACTTCGAAGAGCAGGACCGCGGCATTTATGCCGTCTATCCCTACAACCGCCACCTGTCGGCCAAGGTCCGCGCGTTCGTCGATTTCCTGGCCGCACGCTTCGCCGACCCGCTGTGGGACCACCTGACGGCCTAGGGGCCGCGCCCTTGGCCGATCAGTGCGACGGCCCACTTGGGGCCGGCAGGCCCTCGATCTCCACGTTCACGCAGGCGACCTTGCCGCTCGCCACGGCGCGGTCCAGCGCCGCGTCCAGCTCCGCCGGATCGGTCACGTACTCGCCGTGTCCGCCCAGGCCCTCGACGGCCAGGTCGTAGCGCGCGCCCGACAGCTCGCAGCCGATCAGCCGGTTGGGGCCGTAGTCGCGAAGCTGTATCTGGTGCTCGGCGTTCCACCGCCGGTCGTTGCCGATGACCACCACGTAGGGCGTGTTCGCGCGCGCCGCGGTTTCGAACTCGGCGAAGTGGAAGCCCACGGTGCCGTCGCCCATGAGGGCGAACACGGTGGCGCCGGGCAGCGCCTTCTTGGCCCCCAGGCCGTAGCCGATGGCGCCGCCGATCGCTCCCGAGACTCCGTTGATCATGCGCTTGCCGGCCTGCGTGGCCGCCTGCACCCATTGGCCGAATTCGCCGCCGTCGCAGATCAGCACTCCGTCCGTGGCCCTGTCGAGCTGGCGCTGCACGGCGGCGCAGACCTGGGCCGGGGAGATTCCTCCGCCGGGCGCCGCCTGGCCGGGGGCGAAGCTGCGCGCCGCGATGCGTTCCGTAACCCTGGCACGCCATTCCGCCCGGGCCGTGCCGCCCGCACCCTCGGCGGCGATCGCCGGGACCGCGTCGCGCGGGTCGGCGGCGAAGGCGGCCGCAAGACGGCCGTGCAGGTTGCGGTGGGCGCGGTCCCGCTCGTCCGCGTCCCCGTTGACGCAGATCCAGCGGCAGCCGGGATCGAACGCAGCGGTACCGCCGAATGCCAGCGTGTAATCCACCCGCTTGCCCAGGTTGACGACCAGGTCGGCTTCGGCAAGCACGCCCGCCAGGCTGCCGAGGGACGGGTCCTTCAGCCCCCGCGGACTTTCCATGGAGACGACCGGGGCGTCCAGGGCCCCGGCCAGCCTTTCCATGACGCCCGGGCTGCGGGTCGCGTTCAGGACCGGGCCGCAGATGACGATCGGCCGCCTGGCGGCGGCCACGGCCCCGGCCAGCCGGCGCGCGTCCGCGGCCGACAGGGCCATGGCCTCGCGTTGGAAGGCGCCCGCCGGCGGCACGGCGCCCACCGAGGCATCGGCCTCGACCACATCGAACGGCAGAGCCATGTGGACCGGGCCGGGACGCCCGGACTTGGCGGCGCGGATCGCGCGGGCCGCCTCCAGGCCGAGATCGGCCGCGCGCATCGGCCGGAACGACAGTTTGGTCAGCGGCGCCGTCATGGAAACCTGCTGCATTTCCTGGAACGCGCCGCGGCCGTCCTGCGCGACCGGGGAATCGCCGGTCAGCAACAGCACCGGGGATTCGGATTCCGACGCGGTGAACAGCCCGCCCATGGCGTTGGCCGCCCCGGCCCCTGCCGTCACCATGGCGACGCCGATGTCCCCCGTGAACTGGGCATAGGCCTCGGCCATGAAGACGGCCGCGGATTCGTGGCGGGTGTGGACGATCTCGATGCCCGCATCGAAACAGGCGTCGTAAACCGGCATGATCTGATTGCCCGACAGCGAGAAGATCCGCTTCACGCCCGCCGCCGTCAACGATTTGACCAGAAGGTCGGCTCCCCGCATGGTGTTCGTCCTTGTTTCCGAGATTGATATGTCTGACCGTGCCGTGGCGGGCGGTGGGACCGCCCGAGCGGAATATTAGCGTCAAATTCCGATTGGCAAAGCGGTGGGACCGGCGGTCCTAGACCGGCACCTCGCCCTCGATGATCAGGCGATGCATGACGCGCCCTTCCGACGCGTCGTAATTCCTGTGCGCCACGTGAAGCGTCGCCCGGTTGTCCCAGATCACCAGATCGCCCGGCCGCCAGATATGGCGATAGGTCACGTCGGGCGTGATGGCGCGGTCCAGGAGGTCGCGCACGAAGGCGCGGCTTTCGTCGGGTTCCATGCCGTCGATGCGCTCCGTCTTGCCGGGATGGACGTAGATCGCCTGCTTCCCGGACACGGGATGGGTGCGGATCAGGGGATGGCGCTGCGGCGCCTTGGACAACGCCGCCCGCGCGTCGTCGCCGACGTTACCCGTGTCCGGTTCGATGACGTTGACGGTGACCATCGGGCGGAGCCTTTCCCGCTCCTCCGCCGGCAGGGCGTCATAGGCCGCCTGCATGTTGGCGAAACTGGTGTCGCCGCCCTGGGACGGCAGCTTGACCGCATACAATAGGGTGAACTTGGGCGGCCGCGCGTGGTTGGTGTGGTCTGTGTGCCAGGCGCGCGAACCGGTAGGGATCGCCTTGCCGTCCTTGTCCTTGTCCGACTGGCGGCTGTCCAGCACGGCGATCTCCGGGTGCTCCGGCATGAGGATCCTGGTCAGGTGCTGGGGCATGATATCGCCGAACAGGCGCGCCGCCTCCAGGTATTGCTCGGGCGTCAGGTTCTGGCTGCGCACGACCATCACCAGACGGTCGATCAGCGCCTCCTGCAGTGCGGCCAGGTCCTCGGCCGCCACCGGGCCGCCAAGGTCGACGCCAGCCGCGTCGACGCCGAAGGACGGTGTCAGGGGAGAAAGTGTCACGGGCATGGGCGTTTCCTTCCGGCGCAGCCCGGCTTTTTCCGCCGGGTCGGACCAAATGCGCCCCCCTTGGCGGCAATCTTATGCATGGCTTCCCGCGCGAGGCAACATCGCCGCGCGCCACGCGGGCGCGTTCGGAGGCCTGAACCGCATTGCAGCCGACCGGAGATCGCATTTACAATCCGTGATCGGGAGCCGTCGCTTGGGGTTGGCGCGTCTTTCAGACCGAAAGGACAGAAGATGGCGCTCTATGGCAATCCCCAACTGACGGGGCACGAAAAAACCTTCGACAAGGACGATATCATCGTCACCAAGACCGACCTGACCGGGCGGATGACCTACGTCAACCGCACGTTCCTGCGCATGGCGGGCTACGACGAACGTGAATGCCTGGGCGTCCAGCACAACCTGATCCGCCACCCGCAGATGCCGCGCGCCGTGTTCGAGTTGCTGTGGAAAACGCTGGCGGCGAAGGAGGAGATCTTCGCCTACGTGGTCAACCGCTCGAAGAACGGCGACCACTACTGGGTGTTCGCTCATGTCACGCCCAGTTTCGATTCCGGCGGCAACATGATCGGCTACCATTCCAATCGCCGCGTCCCCGACATGGGCATCGTCAACCGCCACATCGTGCCGCTTTACGCCACGCTTCTGAAGATCGAACAGGAAGCGGCCTCGCCCAAGGTAGGCCTCGCCGCGTCGTTTCAGGCGGTGGTCGACCTCCTGAACGAGAACAAGGTCGGGTTCAACCAGCTCATGTTCTCGCTGACGGCGTAATCCCAGCCGACCGGAATCCGAGGCTCAGCGACCCTCGCGCCACCAGGCGGCCATCAAGGTGCCGAGCGCCAGGACGGCGAGCAGCAGTCCCGACAGCAGGGGGATATCCTTGAGCCCGGTCACCACATAGGCTTTGTGCGCCACCAGGCCGATCCAGCCGCGCCCCGCAAGGTCGCGTCCGGGGTCGACGCGGCGCAGGTCGGGCATGCCGTCGCCGAGCCAGCGCACGGACCCGCCGGTCGTTTCCGTCACCGGCCTGAGGACCGCGTCGGTGGCCCGCAGGTCGGACAGTTCCAGCGGGTTCAATTCGCCCGAGGCGACCAACGCCCGGTGCTCGCCGTCGGTGAGCCGGTAAAGCCCGATCTCGGCGGCCGCGATCTCGCCGCGCCACAGGCCGGGGGCGGCGTTCTTCAACTCCAGTTCCCGAACCTCGCCGGACGGCGCGGTGACGGAGACCTTGCCGGCCTCGTCCTTCAGGGTTCGTCGTTCCACGGTCAGCTTGCCCGCGCGCACGTGGGCGTGCAGGCCCTCTTCCTCCAGGTCCGGTTCGCGCATCAGCCAGTGCGCCAGGCGGCGCAGCAGTTCGCCCTGCGGCCCGCCGCCGTCGTAGCCGCGCGCCCACAGCCAGATGTGGTCCGACATCATCTGCGCCACGCGGCCCTTGCCGATGCGGTCGAGCAGCAGGATCGGCTTGTCCTGCAGGCCCGTCATCAGCGATACGCCGGCCGACGCGTCGCCCGGGACCTGGCGGAACCAGCGGCCCCAGCCGGGTTCGGCCTTGGGGTCGGCGCCGGGGCGCACCAGGGCCGCGGTCACCGGGTGGCGCAGACCGGTGTCGGACACCCGCGGGCGGAACCCGGTTTCCAGCACGTCGCCCGAAGGGGCGGCCGGCAGGATGTCGCGCAGCGGCGTGTGATAAAGGCTCGCCCGGCCGGCGAATTCGGGCCCCACGGCCATCAGCAGGGCACCCCCCTTGCGCACGCGCTCGGCGATGTTGGCCAGGTGCTGGGATTGCAGCACGCCGCGTTTCAGGTACCGGTCGAACACGATCAGGTCGAACTCGTCGAGGCGCTCCACGAACAGCTCGTGCGTCGGAAAGGCGATCAGCGCCAGTTCGTTCAGCGGCGTGAAGTCGTCCTTGTCGGGCGGGCGCAGGATGGTGAAGTGCACCAGGTCCACCGAGGGGTCCGACTTGAGCAGGTTGCGCCAGGTGCGTTCGGCGGCGTGCGGCTGACCCGATATCAGCAGCACGCGCAGGCGGTCGCGCACGCCGTTGACGGACACCAGGGCACGATTGTTCACCGTCGACAGTTCCCCCGTGGCGGGTTCCACCGCCAGCTCGGCCAGCGACGGCCCGGCGTGGTCCAGCTTGAAGGTGAAGGTCTGGTCCTCGCCCACGGGAACAAGCGCGGTCTCCGTCCCGACGCCGTCTACTTTGAACTCCACTCTGGCCGATGGGCGGGCCGTGGTGCCGTCCGATTTCGCGTGTTTGTCCTCGATCCGGTAGCTGAGGGTGACCTCCTTGCCGACGATGCCGTAACCGGGGGCGTGTTTGACGACCAGTCGGCGGTCGATCTCGTCGCGCTGGCCGGTCAAAAGCACGTGCAGGGGGCCGCGCAGGCCGGGGGCCTTGCCGTCCTTGATGTCCTTGGGCGGGTCATGGATCTGGCCGTCGGTGATGACGACCGCGCCGGCGAACCGGTGCGGCGAGATGTCGGCGGCAGCCGTCGACAGGGCCTCCATCAGGCGCGTTCCCGGCCGGTCGTCGGCGGCGGAATCGGTCACCTCGACGATGCGGTACTGCAGGTTGTCCTGGGCGTCGAGAGCGGCGATCAGGGCTTCCTCGGCGTCGGACGTCTGTTTCAGGCGTTCGCCCGTCTTCTGGCTCGACGTGCGGTCGATGACGACCAGCGCCTCGTCCGGCTGCGGCTCGCGTTTTTCGTTGACGATGCGGGGATCGGCCAAGGCCAGCAGCATCACGCAGAGGAACAGGAAGCGGAACAGGCTGCCCGCCGCCCGGCGGTACAGCCCGACGGCCAGCAGGCCCAGCCCGACCAGGCCGAGCGCGGCCAGCATGGGCACGGGCACAAGGGGTGCGAGCTGCACGGCGGCGCCGGCGTTCATTGTCCGAGCCTCCGGATGATCGCCGGCAGGTGCACCTGGTCGGCCTTGTAGTTGCCGGTCAGCACGTACATCACCAGGTTGACGCCGAAGCGGTAGGCCAGTTCCCGTTGACGCTCGCCGCCCGGCACCGCGGGGAACAAGGCCTGCTGCGTGTTCTCGTCAAGGGCCCAGGCGGCGGCCCAGTCGTTGCCGCCGGCGATCACCGGCGACACGCCGTCGTTGACGCGCGCCCCCGCCCGCTCGACCCACAGGGCGCTTCCGGTCCATCGTCCGGGGAAGTCCTGCAGCAGGTAGAACGCCCGCGTCAGCACGTGGTTGGGCGGCGCCACCACCAGGGGCGGGATATCCAGCTTGCGGGCCAGGGCGCGCAGTTCGCCCAGGTCCGTCGCGCCCGCGCGGTCGCGGGTGTCGAACAGGATGGTGCCGCCGTTCTGCATGTAGGCGTTGACCTTGATGCGCGCGGCCTCGCTCATGTTCGACGCCCCGGACACGACCGGCCAGTACATAAGGGGGAAGAACGCCAGGTCGTCGCGGTCCAGGTCGACCCCCTGCGGGTCCGACAGTTCCGCCGCGGTGCGGCGGCGCACGATGAGGCTGAGGCCGGACAGGCCCAGGCGGCTGATCCGGTCCGTCTCCGCATCGCCCGTTATCACGTAGGCAAGGCGCGTCTGGGTGCTGTTCTCCAGTGCGTATGCGTCGGGGCTGGCGGCCTGGGCCGTCGGGGCGTTGCGCGTGGGTACGTTGATCTCCTGCGCCACGGCCGTGCCGGCGGCGCCGACCAGGGCGAACGCCAAGAGCGGCGCCGCCATCCGCGGTACCCGCAGAAGGCCGCGCAGCCACAGGCTGATTGCGAAATCGGCGAGCGCCATCAGGACCGCAAGGATCAACAGCCAGGGCCTGACATCGATCGCCGGGTTGCCGCCGTAGGTTTCCTGACGCGCCGCGACGGACAGGGCGCCCAATGGCCTGGGCACCGCCGCGTCGCGGCCCAGGTTGAGCGCCCGACGGTCGTTGTCGCGCCCGTAGAGCCCCGGTGGATGCTGGGGAGAGACGGACGTTTCAGCGAACTTGTTCTGGGCGATGGGGGCGGTGTCCGGCGGCGCGTCGCCCAGCGTTCCAAAGGCGTCCAGCGTCTGGATCGGCTCCAGCGGCGGGCCCTGGCCCGTGTCGACCACGCCCTGGCTGAGGCCGACCAGGCGCTGCAGCATTTCGACCATCAGGCCCGAAAGGGCCAGGTTGGACCACTGCGTGTTGGCCGTTGTGTGGAACAGGACCAGCCAGCCCTTGCCCCGGCGTTCGGCGGTGACCAGCGGCGTGCCGTCGTCGAGGCGCGCCCAGGTCCTGCGCTCGAGGTCGAGCGACGGCTGCGCCAGGACCTGACGGGTCACCGTCACGTCGTCGGGCACGCTCAGGCCGTGGAACGGGCTTTCCGCGTCGAACGGGGCCAGCTTTGCCGGCTTGGACCACGACATGGCGCCGCCGATCACCCGGTCGCCGCGCCGAAGCGGCACCGGCACCAGGGGCGCATCGCCGTCCCGGGCCGCCTGACCGCTGGTCGCCTGGGCCAGAAGCGGCCCGGCGAAGCGCACGGCGACGCCGCCATCCTCCATCCATCCCTTGATGGCCGTCCGGTCGGGGCCGGCGACGGTGCCGGGATCCGGCAGGATCATCAGCGCCAACTGGCGACGCAGCAGGCCGGCAATGGTGCCCTGGCGGATCTCGCTGAACGGCTCCAGCGCCCGCGACAGATAGAAGATCGACGACAGCAGCGGCAGTTCCGCGCCGCCGGCTCCCGTGGCGATGCCGACGGGCCGCCGCCGCCAGCGCTCGTCGAGAAGGATGACCGCGGCTGCCGATCCAACGTCTTCCAGGTCCAGGCGGGCCAGGCGGTTCGCCATCTCGGCGGGCAGGTCCAGGCGGATTTCGGCGGCGGATTCACCGGCGTTGAACAGCACCTCCTCGCGCGCCACCAGGCGCCCGTCGGCGGCATACGCGCGCAGGAACACGGTTTCCTCGGCCCTGGAGTCGGCGCGTTCGACCCGCGCCAGAATGACGCCGCCGTCGAGCACCGGCGGGCGCAGTATCTTGGGCGCCGCCGTCCCGGGTCCGTCGGTGACGACCGTCAGCGGCCCGTACTCGACCAGGCCCTCGGCGAAGGCGTCGGCCGAGCCGTGGTCGAGCCCGTCCGAGAGCCACACCACCTGGGCGCCGCGATCCTGCGCGAGGGCGCTCCGCGTCATCAGTTCCAGCGCCCTGGTTCGGTTCGACGGCCAGGGGCGCGGCTGCAGCGCCTGGGCGAAATCCTGCGCCTGGCGGGGGGCGAAGGCATGCACCTGGTCGGCAGCCGCGCCGGAGGGCGGCGGCGCTGTCGTGACGATGGTGACCGGGCGGCCGTCGCGCGCCGCCTGGTCCGTCAACCGGGTCAGCAGACGCTGGCGGTCGGGCCAATTCTTGGCCGCCGGCCAGCCGTTGTCGACGACGAGGACCAGGGGTCCCGAGCCCTGCCACTGGGCCGCCTGATTGATCAGAGGCCCGGCCGCGGCCAGGACCAGAAGGGCGGCGATGGCGAGGCGCAGGAGGATCAGCCAGGGCGGCGTCTTGGCCGAGCTTTCCTCGCGCGTGACGAGGCCCAGCAGCAGGCGGAACGGCGGAAAGGCGATCCGCGTCGGCGCCGGCGGCGTCAGGCGCAGCAGCCACCAGATGACGGGCAGGGCCAGAAGGCCGAGAAGCGCCCAGGGGGCCGTGAAGGCGAAGGTGCCGAAGGCGAGCATCGTGTCCGGTCCCCTAGTGCCGGATGACCTGGGACAGCAGCTGATAGAGCGTCATCAGCACGGTCTCGGGCGGGCGGTGGGTCATATGGCGGGTCAGGCTCCAGCCGAAAGAGCGGGCCACGGCCTCGAGCCCGGCCTGATGATGGGCCAGTTCCTCGCGGTAGGCCTGGCGCACGCTTTCGACGCGTCCGATCATGATGCGGCCCTCGCCCTCGGGTCCCTCGAACTCGACCCGTCCCTCGAATGGCAGGGTCTCTTCCGACGGGTCCAGTATTTGCACCAGATGGCCCTCGACCCCATGATCGGCAAGGTGCGAAAGGGCCGTTCGCGTGTCGCCCAGGGGCGCCAGGAAATCGCCGAACAGCACGACGCGCCCGTGGCGCGGCACGAATTCCGGGCCCGGCAGGCTGTCCGTCGCCGAGATGCCCTGGCGCTCCAGGGCTGTGGCGATGCGCAGCAGGGTGTTGCGTCCCGTGGCCGGAATCATGCCGGTACCCATCAAGGCCACGCGCTCGCCCGCGCGCACCAGCAGGGAGGTGAGCGCCACTGCCAGCACCTTGGCCCGCCAGCCCTTGGTCTGGGCCGTGGGCTCGGATGCGTAGTCCATGGACGGCGAGCCGTCGGTCCACAGCCACACGCTCTGCGCTGCCTCCCATTCCATTTCCCGGACGTAGACCGGGTCGGACTTGGCCGACTGGCGCCAGTCGATCAACTGCGTCGAATCGCCGAATTCGTAACGTCGGAACTGCCAGAAGGTCTCGCCCTGGCCGACGCGGCGGCGGCCGTGCACGCCCTGGCTGACCGTGGACGCCACGCGCTCGGCCGCCACCAGAAGCGGCGGCAGGCCCGAGGCCGCGGTCTCCGCCTGGTGGTGAAGGTCAGGTCTGTCCAGGGGGGTTGCCATGATTTGGACCCTGCGGCCGTCGCGGCCGCGCCTCCTACTCGATGGTTTGGCACAGGCGGTCGACGATCTGACCGACGGTCACGCCCTCGGCGCGGGCGCCGAAGGTCAGCGCCATGCGGTGGCGCAGGATCGGATGGGCCAGGGCGTAGACGTCCTCGATGGAGGGCGCCAGGCGGCCCTGGATCATGGCGCGCGCGCGCACACCCAGCATCAGGGCCTGGCTGGCGCGCGGGCCGGGGCCCCAGGACACGTAATTGCGGATTTCCGGGAGGTCCGAAGCGCTGGGCCGTCCGGCGCGCACCAGCTTGAGGATCGCCTCGGCCACGCTTTCGCCCACGGGCACGTGACGCACCAGGGACTGGGCGCGCATCAGCGCCTTGGGATCCATGACCCGCTTCGCATCCTGACTGTCGGCGCCGGTCGTCTTGATCAGGATCTCGCGTTCGGTCTCCAGGTCCGGATGGGTCACGTCGACCTGCATGAAGAAACGGTCGAGTTGCGCTTCCGGCAGGGGATAGGTGCCTTCCTGTTCAAGCGGGTTCTGGGTCGCCAGCACGTGGAACGGCTTGGGCAGCTCGTGGTACTGCCCGGCGACGGACACCCGATGCTCCTGCATGGCCTGCAGCAGGGCCGACTGGGTGCGCGGGCTGGCGCGGTTGATTTCGTCGGCCATGAGAAGCTGGCAGAACACGGGACCCTTGACGAAGCGGAAGGAGCGCTTGCCGGTTTCGCTTTCCTCCAGCACCTCCGAGCCCAGGATGTCGGCCGGCATCAGGTCGGGCGTGAACTGCACGCGCCGTTCCTCCATGCCGAATACCTTGCCCAGCGTTTCGACCAGCCGGGTCTTGCCCAGGCCGGGCACCCCGACCAGCAGGCAGTGGCCGCCGGCCAGCAGGGTGATCAGGGTTTCCTCGATGACCGTTTCCTGGCCGAAAATCACGCGGCCCACGCTTTCGCGGACCTTGGCGATGTCGTCGACCAGGCCGTCGATGGCGTCAACCAGGTCGTCGGTGTTGCCACCGTCGCCGGTTGCCTTATTCTTGGTGTTGGTTGTCACGGAAGACGCCTCCGTTCAATGAGATGAGGCTGGACGGGGCCGATCCCGTCCGCCAGAGATCGCGTAGCTGCGAGTAGCGTATCATCGAACCCATGTCCGAAAATACTCCGGATCTTCGCTCCTTCATCGGCGCCGGCGGCCCCGCCGGGGACCTTCCCGGCCCGGTCGGGATCGACCTGCGCCCGCGCCAGACCGTGTGCGGCGACATCGACATGCGCATCGGCCTGGACGGCACCTGGTATTATGCCGGGTCCCCCATCGGGCGGAAAGAACTGGTCAGGCTGTTCTCCACCGTCCTCCACCGCGACGGCGCGGGCGACCACTGGCTCATCACGCCCGCCGAGGTCTGCCGCATCCGCGTCGACGACGCGCCGTTCCTGGGCGTCGAGGCCACGCTGCGGGAGACCGGCGACCGTCAGGACATCACTGTCCGGACAAATATTGACCAAACCGTGGCGATCGGCGCCGAGCATCCGCTCAGGGTCGATGTCGATCCGCAAACCCTGGAGCCCCGGCCCTACGTGGCCCTGGACCGGGGGCTCGAGGCCCGGCTGACGCGGTCCGTGTACTACCAACTGGTCGACCTTGCCGTTGAAGAAATCGTCGAGGGAACGCACATCTACGGTATATGGAGTGGCGGCCGGTTCTTTTCCATCGGCCGGATGACAGACCGGTAAACGAGGGCGAGGACCGTCAAGACATGACACCGAATTGGCTGATTGACCGGTTCCAGACGCTGGAACGCGACCCCGGGAACCTGCGCGGCGACCACGACCTTAACCCGGGCATGGGAATTCTGGAGGATCTGACGCCCGCCGCCGTCCTGGTTCCGCTCATAGAGCGCGACACCCTGCTCACCACCCTGTTCACCCAGCGCACGTCGCACCTTCAGCACCACGCGGGACAGATAAGCTTTCCCGGCGGCCACGCGGACCCCGAGGACACCTCGGCCGAGGACACGGCGCTGCGCGAGACGGAAGAGGAGGTCGGGCTGCACCGGCGTCACATCCGTGTCATCGGGCGGCTCGATCCCTACATCACGCGGACCGGATTCTCCGTCGTTCCCGTGGTCGGCCTGGTGGCGCCGCCCTTCGATATCTCGCCCGACCCGCACGAGGTCGAGGACGTGTTCGAAGTGCCGCTCAACTTCCTCATGGACCCGGCCAACCACCAGCGTCACAAGCGCGAGGTCAACGGCACGCGCCGCGACTTCTACGCCATGCCGTACCGGGACCGCTTCATCTGGGGCGCCACGGCGGGCATGATCAAGAACCTTTACGACGTGCTGGTGGGGGACGGGCCGGATCCGGATTTCAGGCGGGATTTCCAGGGCGCGGGGCGGACGCCGTGACCCGGCTTTTGCTCAACTACATTCTGCCGCTGGTGCTGCCGACGGCGGCGTACCTCGCCTGGGTCTGGTATTACCGCAAGCGGGCCGAGGAGCTGGGCGGCAAGCCGCCCGAGGTGACGCGGGGCGCGCTATTCTGGTGCCTGGTTTCCGGCCTGGGTCTGATGATCGCCTCGCTGCTGACGCTCGCCGCCACGGGCGGCGTCGGTCCCGGCGAGGGCGGGTATCAGTCGCCACGCCTTGAAGACGGCCGTATTATCCCGCCTAAGTTCAACTGAGTTGCGCCGGGCCGCCTGCCCGGCGGCCGGACAGGGACAGGTGAGCGCGGTGGGAGACGACTACGCGGAAATCCGGGGCATCAGCCGCGATCCGCTGGGCACGCTGGCGGTCGAAGGCTGGCTTGCCTGGCCGGAGACCCGCGCCCTCGTCGGGGCGCTGGGAGACGGCATGGTACGCTTCGTCGGCGGCTGCGTGCGCGACGCCGTCGCCCGGCGGCCGGTGACCGACGTCGACGCGGCCACGCCCCTGACGCCCGAGGAAGTCATGGCGCGGCTTGCCGCCGCGGACATCAAGGTGATCGCGACGGGCCTCAAGCACGGCACGGTGACCGCCGTGATCGGCGAACGCAAGTTCGAGATCACGACCCTGCGCCGCGACGCGGAAACCGACGGCCGCCATGCCCGGGTCGAATTCACGGATGACTGGATCGAGGACGCCAAGCGCAGGGACTTCACCATCAATGCCATGTCGTGCAGCCCGGGCGGCGACGTCTACGACCCGTTCGAGGGCATGCGGGACCTGGCCCACGGCGTGGTCCGTTTCGTCGGCCGCGCCGAGGATCGGGTGCGCGAGGACTATCTGCGCATCCTCCGGTTCTTCCGCTTCTGGGGCGGCTATGGCCGTCCGCCCGCCGACCGCGATGCGCTTGCCGCCTGCCGCGCCCATGCGGCGAAGCTGTCGGACCTGTCGGGCGAGCGGGTGCGCGACGAGCTTCTGAAGATCCTCATTGTGCCGCAGCCGGCCGAGGTGATCCTTCTGATGCGCGGCCACGGGGTTCTGCAGCATATCCTGCCCGAGGCGGGTCAGGTCACCCGCCTGCGCCTGGTGCACTGGCTTGCCGCGCGAGGGGTGATGACGGAGGGCGTGGTGCCCGACGCCCTCCGCAATCTGGCCGCACTCCTGGACACGGACGCCGACGGTGCCGCCGCGGTGGCGCAGCGCCTGCGCCTGTCGAACGCGCAGACGGACCGCCTGGTCGCCCTCGCGGCACCCGTGGAGGCACCGAACCCGGACCGGGAGGACCTTGCCCGGGAAAAGCTTCTGCGCCGCGTCGGCCCGGCGACCTTCCGCGACCTGGTGCTGCTCGGCTGGGCTGCCGAAATGGCGCAGTCGGCGCGGCTGTCGGCGGCGCGCTCCCGCGCCTGGCAGGCGCTCCTG
>PFFW01000145.1 GCA_002781745.1 Rhodospirillales bacterium CG15_BIG_FIL_POST_REV_8_21_14_020_66_15 | reverse complement strand
CGGTGGTGACGGCCTATCACGCGCTGTTCTCCGACGGCGACATCTCGCGCAAGACCGTGCTGGTGACCGGCGGCACGGGCCGCGTCGGCGCCTATGCGGTGCAACTGGGTGCCTGGGGCGGGGCGCGGGTGATCGCCACCTGCGGGTCCGAGGACAACTGCGCCGAGGCGCGCCGATTGGGGGCGGAGGTGGCCCTGAACTACAAGGAGCCCAACCTGAAGGAGCGCATCCTCGACGCCGTCGGCGGGCCTGTCGACCGCATCGTCGAGGTCGCCTTCGGGTCCAACGTCGGCCTGCTGCCCGACATCCTGAAGCCCAACGGCACCGTCGCCACCTATGCCTCGGACGCCGTGCCCGAGCCGACGATCCCCTTCAACAAGTGGATGGGGGGGAACGTCAACATCCGCATGTTCACGATCTACCAACTCGACCCCCTGACCCAGGACGAGCTGTTTCAGACGGTCAGCCCGCTTCTGTCGCCGGACACCCTGGTCCACCGGGTCGGCGAGCGGTTTTCGTTCGAGGACGTGGTCAAGGCTCACGAAGCGGTGGAGGCCGGCGCCGTCCACGGCGTCGCCCAGATTCTGGTCAACGCCGATCTGGAAGGCAAATAGCCGGCCCCCGCCATGGCCGAATTCGTCAATCGCCGGCAAGCAACGATCTACGGTCCGCCGTCGGCCTATGCCCAGGCGACGGCGCATGCGCTCGGAAACCGATGCGCCGCCGTGCCGATCAATACTTCGTGAGCCCCGTCGGCAAGGCGAAGATTCCGGCCCCGGAGATGATCTTGGTCATGGCGGCTTGGTCCCGGCACCGCAGAATTCGGCGCAGCCAAGGAACAGGGAGGCCCGTCATGGGAAACGTCGAAAGTCTGCACGGCACCACGCCCGCGGAAATTTTCACCAGCGGCATCGAGAACGTCGACCGCATCGAAGCCGTCGCCTTATCGGTCCTGTGGGCGGACGGGACGGTCAGTAGCGGCTGGTCCAACGCCGACGCGGCGCAACTGGCGTTGCTGGTCTTGTTGCTGGACGAAAAGATGCGCCGCGACGCGGCCTCCCAGATGCTCTGACGGAGCCCCGTCAGGGCACGTCGACGAGGACGATCTCGGCGTCCGTCTCGGCGCGCAGGATGATCGTCCCGACGTCCGTCACCGCCGTGCCGGAACGTTCGGGGGCGGCCACGCCGTTGATCGCGATCGTGCCCCGGGCGGGCACGATATAGGCGCTGCGCCCCGGGGCCAGGTCGTGGACGGCCTCGTCTCCCGCCTTCAGCGTCCCGCCCAGGACCGCGGCGTTCTGGTGGATGACGAGGGCGTCCGCGCCCGCATCGCCCGGCCGGCCCGAGGCCAGGACCTCCAGCCTGCCGCCGCGGCCCTGCTTGGGAAACTTGCGGGCGTCCCAGCGCGGCTGGATGCCCTGCCGGTCGGGCTCGATCCATATCTGGAACAGGGTCGTCGGTTCGTCCTCCAGGTTGTATTCGGCGTGCCGGATGCCGGTACCGGCCGACATGACCTGGACGTCGCCCGCCTCCGTCCGCCCTTCGTTGCCCAGGCTGTCCTTGTGGGTGATGGCGCCCCGGCGGACATAGGTGACGATCTCCATGTCGCGGTGGCCGTGGGGATCGAAGCCGGTGCCGGGCTGGATCGTGTCGTCGTTCCACACCAGAAGGGCCCCCAGGCCCGTGCGGTCCGGGTCGTAGTATCCCGCGAAGGAGAAGTGATAGCGGGCGTTCAGCCAGTCATTGGCGAAACGCCCCAGATCGTCGAGCGGGGTGACGCTGATCATGACGCGGTCTCCGGGATTCGGGCCGCCGTCAGACGGTCGCGCCCGTGGGGCGCGTCCAGGTTCTGCTCGGGGCCCGCGGGGATGATCCCCGAGGGGTTGATGGTCCTGTGGCTGCCGTAGTAGTGGGCCTTGATGGCCGCCAAATCGACGGTCTCCTTCACGCCGGGCCATTGGTAAAGCTCGCGCAGGTAACCCGAAAGGTTGGGATAGTCCGCGATGCGCCGCTTGTTGCACTTGAAGTGGCCGACGTAGACGGCGTCGAAGCGGATCAGCGTGGTGAATAGGCGCCAGTCGGCCTCGGTCACGCGGCCGCCCGTAAGGTAGCGGCTTTCGCCCAGCGCGGCCTCCAGCCAGTCGAGACTGTCGAACAGCGCCTCGGCGGCATCGTCATGGGCGTCCTGGGCGGTCGCGAAGCCCGCCTTGTAGACGCCGTTGTTCACGGTATCGTAGACGCGCGTGTTCACCATGTCGATCTTGGCCCGCAGGTCTTCGGGATAATAGTCCCCCGGCCGGGCGCCGACGCCGTCGAAGGCCGAATTGAACATGCGGATGATCTCGGCCGATTCGTTGCTGACGATGGTCCCGGTCCGCCTGTCCCACAGCGCGGGCACGGTGACCCGGCCCGTGTAGTCCGGCTTGGCCGCCGTATAGACCTGGTGCAGGTGCGTCGCGCCCAGCACCGGATCGGCGCCGGGGGCGATCTCCCAGCCGTTCTCCAGCATCAGCGGCTCCACGACCGTCACGGAAATCATGTCCGTAAGGCCTTTCAAGGCGCGGAAGATCAGCGTGCGGTGCGCCCAGGGGCAGGCGGCGGCAACGTAGAGGTGATAGCGTCCGGCCTCGGCCTTGAAGCCGCCCCGTCCCGTGGGGCCGGGGGCGCCGTCGGCGGTGACCCAGTTGCGGAACACCGAGTCCTCGCGCCGGAAACGGCCGCCGGTCGCCGTGGTGTCGTACCATTCGTCGCGCCATTCACCGTTCACCAGCAGTCCCATGGCGGATCTCCTCTCATCCGGCGCGTGCAGGCTCAGGCTGCGCGGGAGGCGCCGGCGACCAGGGTGTCGATCTCGGCCTCGGCGGCCTTGATGCCCGCGTCGCCCGTGGCCGTGCCTTCAGCGTAGACGATCGAGATGTCCTGCAATCCGATGAAATTCAAGACCCGCCGCAGATAAGGCTCCAGGTGATCCATGTGGTTGAAGTCCGTGCCCGGGCCGTAGGCGCCGCCCCGCGTGGTCACGACGTAGACCGGGCGGTCGGTCACCAGACCCTTGGGCCCCTGGCCCGTGGGGACGAAGGTGCGGCCGACG
>PFFW01000056.1:13432-14589 GCA_002781745.1 Rhodospirillales bacterium CG15_BIG_FIL_POST_REV_8_21_14_020_66_15 | reverse complement strand
GGTGGCGATGTTCGTGCTGATCTGGGCGGGGCTGGCCCTCTACACGATCGACGCCCTGCGCAGCCGCCGGCCCGCCCCGGGCGTGCGGACGGCGTGAGGGCGTGGGCGATCCCATGACTTGGCGGGGCGGGCGCCCTACCTTCCGGTTGTCTTCAGAACCGGCAGGGCCATGAGCGAACCAGTTGGCGGCGATGCCGTCACCGACGACGACTTCCGCAACCTCGCGGATGCCCTGCCGCAGCTCGCCTGGATCGCCCGGGCCGACGGCCACATCATCTGGTACAATGCCCGCTGGTACGATTTCACGGGCACCACCCTGGAGGAGATGCAGGGCTGGGGCTGGCGCAAGCTCCACCACCCGGACCACATCGCCGCCGTCGAGGTCCGCTACCGCCTCGCCGTGGAGGCGGGGGTGCCGTGGGAGGACACATTCCCGCTGCTCGGCGCCAACGGCGAGTACCGCTGGTTCCTGTCGCAGGCCATGCCCCACCGGGCGCCGGACGGGTCGATCCTGCGCTGGTACGGCACCAACACCGACATCACCCGCCGCCGCGGCACCGAGGAGCGCCTGCGCCATTCGGAGGAGCGCTTCCGCGCCCTGGTCGATGCCTCGGCGGCGGTGATCTGGAACACCAACGCGGAGGGCGAACTGCTGCCGCCGCAGCCCCGCTGGGGCGCCTATACCGGCCAGACCGAGGAAGCCTACCAGGGCTGGGGTTGGGTGGACGCGATCCATCCCGAGGACCGGGGCGAGGTCGCGGAGGCCTGGGCCCGCTCCGTCGAGGAGCGCGTGCCCTATTTCGTCACCCACCGCCTGCGCCGCCACGACGGCGTGTGGCGGGACATGGAGGCCCGGGGCGTGCCGGTCCTCGCCTCTGACGGCACCCTGCGCGAATGGGTCGGCACCCATGTCGACATCACCGTGCGCAAGGAGGCCGAGGCCGAGGCCGAGCGCGCTCGGCAGGCGGCCGAGGCCGCCAACCGCGCCAAGAGCCAGTTCATCGCCAACATGAGCCACGAGTTGCGCACGCCGCTCTCGGCGGTGATCGGCTATTCCGAGATGCTGGGCGAGGAGTTGGAGGATATCGGCCAGGCGGCCCTGCTGCCGGACCTGCGCAAGATCGAGGCGGCGGCCCGGCACCTCCTGTCCCTCATCA
>PFFW01000056.1:13169-13406 GCA_002781745.1 Rhodospirillales bacterium CG15_BIG_FIL_POST_REV_8_21_14_020_66_15 | reverse complement strand
CCGCAATGGACCGGCAAGCCCGCCGGCACCGACTACGTGGCCGGCACCCATTCCAGCCCCTACCTGCACTACATGGAGCGCGGCGGCGAACTGCCCGTCGAGCGCCACCCGGAGGACTTCCCCGGCGTCCGGGACGCCCTGTTCGAGAGCGGCGCCGTGGCCGCCAGCCAGATGGAGGCCAGTGCCTACACCCAGGACGCCCTGCTGCGCCTGGAGCGCCTGCCCGCCGGGGCCGCC
>PFFW01000056.1:0-13116 GCA_002781745.1 Rhodospirillales bacterium CG15_BIG_FIL_POST_REV_8_21_14_020_66_15 | reverse complement strand
CGCCGCCTTTCCCGAGCGTTCCCTGTCCCGCGTCATCGTCGCCGCCTTCCTGGTGGGCGAATTCCAGCCCCAGGATGGCAAGCGCGACTTCACCGTCGTCGTCGGCCGTTTCGGCGCCAACTGGCCCGTCGAGGACCTAGCGGCGGTGCTGGTCCATGAACTGATCGGCCACGGCGTCCAGCGCCTCATGAACCGCTTCGGCCACGACCGGCCCATCGACCTCGAATGCGAGGCCAGACTGTGGCAGCAGCTTTATTACGTCGACGCGGCCATGCCCCAGGACACCCGCGAGATGGTCGAATTCCGAACCACGACCGACCGCCGGGTCTGTCACGATTTCCGGCGCTTCGTGGCCAAAGCGCGCCCCGGCATGATGCGGGCCTGGGACACGGGCCGCCCGGACATGGCGGGCCTTCTGGACCTGTTTCAGGATTATTACGCGGCGGCGCGCCACACGCGGAAAACGGGGCACAATCGGTAACGGTCCCGCCGCCCATCCAGGTCAGCCTCGCCACGCCGAGTTCTGAGCCGCCGCGTCCCCTGCGGACCCGGCCCGGCTCTGGACAAGCCCGTCCCCTCCCGCCATCTTGGGGACAGCCACCGTCCGAGGGAGAGGGCCCCGCCCGCCATGCACCGCACCATCGCCCGCACCGCCGCCCGCGTCCTAAGCGGCGCCGTCATCTTCCTGCTCACAGCGATCGCGTCCGCTCCCGCCGACCAGATCGACGTACGCAGCGTGCCCGTTGCCCTGCATGCCGGGAAGCCGGACCTGACCACGATCGGCAGGCTCAAGTACCGGGGGGGCGTCGAACTCCTCAGCCCGTCCGACCGCTTCGGCGGTTTCTCCGCGTTGGGGCTCAGCGCCGACGGAAAACGCATGGTCGCCCTGTCCGACGAAGGCGCGCGGTTCGACGCGCACCTGGTCTACGGCCCCGACGGCAACCTGACCGGCGTGACGAATACGGAGATATTCATCCTGACCGGACCCGGCGGGGTGCCGCTGATGGACAAGTCCATGGCCGATGCCGAAGCCATGGCTCCGGGCGTGGAAGGCGAGATCATCGTCGCCTTCGAGCGAAGCCACCGTCTCTGGGCCTATCCGCCCAACAAGACGGGTCCGCGCCCCCTGCCGCTGCCCAACGAGATGAGGAAGGCGCCCGCCAACAACGGGATCGAGGCCCTGGCCCTGCTGGGCGACGGCAGCCTGTTCGCCGTTTCCGAGGGCCTGGGCCGCGACGGCGCCAACCTGGCCTGGATCAGCGACCGGAAAGGGTGGAGCGTGCTGATCTACCGCAACGAGGACAACTATCGCCCCACGGGGGCGGCCACCCTGCCCGGCGGCGACGTAGTGCTGGTCGAACGCTACTTCAGCCCCCGCGAGGGCGTGCGCGCCCGCGTGCGCCGCATCAAGGCGGCAGGCATCCGGCCCGCGGCCGAGATAAGCGGCGACCTGCTGGCCGAACTGCGTGATCCCTTGACGGTCGACAATTTCGAGGGCATCGAAGCGATCAAGGGCCCCAAGGGCGAGACCCTGATCTTCCTGATTTCGGACGACAACTTCAAACGCCGGGGACCGCAGAAGACCCTGCTGATGATGTTCGAACTGACGGACTGAACGACTGACCGAGCACCGCCATGCGCTTCCTGCCCCTGCTGTTCACCGCCGCAACGACCGCCCTCCTGGCGCTGCCCGCCGCCGCCGCGACCCTGTTCCAGCCGGGATTCGAACTGGCGGCCCGGTCGGAACGGGTATTCGCCCGGCCGCACGACCTCGTGCTGTCGCCGGACGGCAGGTTCCTGCTGGTTTCCGACCTGGGTCATGACGAGGTTAAGATCGTCGATCCCACCACGCTCAAGGTCGTCTCCTCCCTCGGCAAGGGCGAACTGGCCGCCCCCCACGACGTGGCCTTCCTGGACGCCACGACGGTCCTGGTCGCCGACACCTCCAACGACCGCATCGCCGTCTACGATTTCCAGGGCGTCGCCCCCGACGGCAAGGCCAAAGCCGTCCTGACGGCATCGTGGCGGGCGCATATCCTGAATCCGGAAGGCGTCGCCGTGGCGCCGGGCGGCGACTTTATCTACGTCACCAACGTCGGGCACAATTCCCTCGTTCGTCTCGATCGGAAGGGCAACTTGGTCAACGGCGTCGGCGGCTATCACCCCCGCGACATGATCAGCTTTACCCGGCCCCACGACGTGGCGGTGCACGCGGACGGACGGGTGTTCGTCGCCGACAGCGGCGACGACCGCATGGTGGTCCTGAACCGGGAACTGGTGTTCCTTCGCAAGTACAAGGGCAGCCCGTGGGATTTCGACGACCCCAAGTACATGGCCTTCGATGCCGCGGGCGGCCTGTGGCTCGCCGACGAATACAACAGCCGCATCCTGCACCTGGACGGCTTCATGAACATCAAACAGGTCATCGGCACCGGAAAGAAGGGCGACGGCCCCGGCCAGTTGAACTGGCCCGAAGGGGTCGAGGTGAAGGGCGACCTGATCTGGATATCCGACACCTACAACGACCGCATCCTGCTGCTGAAGCGGGTGAAGTAGGCGGGATCAGCCCGCCGGATGCGCAGAGCGGTCGCGCGGCAGCTTCTGTTCGCCCAGGATGTCCGAAAGGATCACCTCGCGGACCTCTTCCGCATCTAGGCCGTGCAGCGCGATCATGTCCTTGGCCTCGGCCAGGATCGCGTCGGCGTCCCGCATCAGCTTCATGCGCTTGAACAGGTCGGGGCGGTGCAGGCCAAGGCTCTCGCCGATCAGTTCCATGTAGTTGACGATCGCGAACGGCCAGTCGTCCTGGTGGCTGACCAGTTCCCGATGGTCGGCGTGGAACACGCCGGCCAGGACATGGACGCCTTGGGCCTCGGCCTGGCGAAGGGTGCCGGCGATGTGGCGCTGCTGGACCTCGGGCAGGCCGTCGAGCGACGTCATCTGGTAGCCGACGCCGGGATGATCCAGGTCGACGAGGTCCAGCCCCGGGACCGCCGTCAAAAGCGTCTTCACCGCGTCTACCACGCCGGGCGAACCCGGATATTCGTGAAGCGCCACGCGCTTCTCCACACGCCGGGTCATCAACGGGCGTAGGTCGTCCAGCCGCTCAGCCAGGAACACCGGCAGCATGACGTTGTCGAACGGCCGGGAAGCGGCCGGGACGGCGGTCATGATTTCCGCCATCTGCATCTGGCAGGTCGGGCACCACGAGACGACGCGCCCCGCACCGGCGCCGGCGAAGCGATCCATGGTGCTGGCGAGCTGGCGGCCGGAATTGGCCGTGTCGCCCGGGCGGAACTGCAGGATGCCGCAGCAGTTGGCGGGCCCGCCGTAGACCTCGTAGCTGACGCCCAGGCGGTCCAGCACGTCCAGGCACAGCAGCCCGATGTGGGGCGTGCGCAGCATGTTGCAGCCGGTGTAGAACACGATGTCCGGCGGGACCGCCCGCTCCGGATGCGACGCGGGGCTCAGCCGATCCATGAGATCCGGCGGAAGCTGCAGGCGCGACAGCACGCGCACGCCGCGGCTCATGGTCTTGAACGCCTGCTTGCCGGCGTCCTTGCGTTCGCCTTCGGGCACGGTTTCCGACAGCGCGCGGCGCGCCATGGCCAGCATGAGGCGCGGGTTTATGCCTTCCTCGCAGACGGAGAGACAATGGCCGCTGCCGCAACAGGCGCGCGCCCAGGCGGCCGAGGTCTCGCCGCCCTGCCCGCCGCGCAGGATGTCCCTGACCCCTGCCGCGACGGCCGTACCGTCGCCGGCCGTGAGCCCCAGAATCCCCGGCGTCGGACAGGCCAACACACAGGCTCCGCAGGCGGTGCAGGCTTCGGCGATGGCGCTGACCTGGCGGTCCAGGCGGTCGATGAAGGTGTCGGCTCCGGTCACGGTCCCGGCCTCCGATTGAACTTGGACGACGGCAAAGGCTAACGACCGCCCCCGGGCGTGTGCAACGGAAGTATTGTCACCGGACAATTGTCGGAAAACGTTGCCCTAAAAACGGAAGCTTCATTTTCCCTGAGCCCGGGCCACCCGGGCGCGCTCGCGGACCTCCGCCGCCAGTTCCGAGAACCCGCTGGCCCGGAGCAGCCGCGCATAGCTGTCGAGGGTCTCCACCGTGTCGGGATGACCGTCCGGCAGGACCTTTTCCCGCACGGCAAGGCACCGCTCGTACATCTTGCCCGCCAGTTCATACCGGCCTTGGCGCTGGTACAGGCGGGCCAGCTTGTAGTGGACCTTGGCGACGTCCGGATGGTTGGGGCCCAGGGAG
This sequence comes from Rhodospirillales bacterium CG15_BIG_FIL_POST_REV_8_21_14_020_66_15, assembly GCA_002781745.1. Taxonomy (GTDB): domain Bacteria; phylum Pseudomonadota; class Alphaproteobacteria; order Rhodospirillales; family Casp-alpha2; genus UBA1479. The sequence continues at coordinate 8,849 of PFFW01000056.1, read as the reverse complement.
CGTTCCAGGGCCTCGAGCTGCGCCACATAGGCATCCTCGGTGTCGGCCAGGCGCGGCGTGTCCGGGAAGATCGGTCCCGTGTTGCGTTTGGCCGGTCCCAGCTTGATGCCGAGCACGGGATGGCGCTCCTCCAGCGCCTTGCGCTGGGCGATCTCCTGAGGCGTTTCCACGGCTATCGCCCGCACCAAGACGTCCGGGGGGGCGGCAGGGTCGGCGGCAATCGCGCGGACCGCCGCGGCGTCGACCGGCCGGCCCGCCACTTCGGCCGAGCGGGGCGCCCAAGACCTGACCTCCGCCGGCGGCGCGCCCGTCTCAGCCGTCTGTATCTGGGAAACCGGCGCGGCCTCCGCCGGGGCGACGACGGACGGCTGGGTGAGCCGCGGAACCGACCCACGCAGCGGCAGCGCTTCGGTACCGGCGAGGCGGGCCTCGGCCTCGGCGGGCGGGACCTCGGTCGCCGCGCCGGCGGCCGTCACCTCGACAGCGTCGACGGCGGGCGGCAAGGCGGACCGCACAGGCCCTGCGACCGTCACCACGGTAGTGTCGACAGCAGGCGGCAACGCGGACGGCGCAGGCCCTGCGGCCGTCACCACGGCAGCGTCGACGGCGGACGGCGAGACGGACGGCGTCGCGCGCAAGGTGGAGGCGTCGGGAACCGCCGCGTCGATCGCTTCCACGGCGGGAGGCAAGGCGGGCGGCGCGGACGGCCGCGGCGGTGCCGGGACCGGCGTCTCCCGCAACGGAACATGCTCGGATGGCGCCGATGGCGCGGCGGGCGATGCGACGGCCTCGGGAGCGGAAACCTCCGCCGCCTCGACGGCGGGCGGCAACGTGGTCGGCCGGACCGGTGTCCCCCGCGCCGGGACCTTCACGGGATGCGGTGAAGCGGACGGCGAGGCGGGCACCTGGACGGATGCCGAAGCCGGTACCGGGGCAGGCGCCGGGGGACTGACCGCGGGCAAAACCTCGGCCGGGGGCGGAGGCGGAATGACGGCGCCGGCAAGCCGGTAATGGGACAGCACCGGCAGCGACGGCACCGTCGGCGGGGGCGGAAGATCCGCTGCGGGGGATGCCGCCAGGGGGGCGGCGGGAGCGGGCGGGGCGACCGGCAGCGACCGGCGCTCGGCCGGCGGCGAGGGTGCCGCCACGGCCGGCGCCCGCAGTTGACCGGCCGGGACCGTGTTCCGCGGCCGGGCGCGCACCGCCGCGCGATCACGTTCAGCCGCCGCCAGGGCTTCGCGTCCAGCGGCCTCCATCCGGTCGCGCGCGGCCTCGGCCGCGGCCAGGGTCTCGCGATAGATGGCGATCACCCCGTGGCGGGCATTACCGGGGTCGTAGACGGCCTCGGCGATGGTCAACGCCCGCCGGTACAGGGGAACGGCGTCGGCATAGCGGCCCGCGGAATAGTACAGGCCGCCCAGCCCGGCCATGGACCGTTCCAGGTATTCTCCCAAACGGTCGAATTTTTCGGCCAGCTTGATGGCTTCCAGGTAATGGTCCTCGGCATCGGCGAAGTTGCCCAGCATATGGGCATGCCCGGCCGGATCCATCTGGGCCTGCCACCGGTCCTGCGCGGTCTGGGCGGCAAGGCCCAGCGGCGCCAGGATCAGACCGGCGGCAAGGGCCAGGGCGACCGGGCGGATTGGCGATCTTCGGGGCATTCCGGCCTCTTTGCGCCCCCTGCGAGGGCGCTGCGATGAACAGGCCCGCATTGTTGCAGAAACGCGACCCATTTTCGAGGCCGGGAAATGCCCGTTGCCGCGATTCAGCCGAGGGCCTTGACCATCAGCAGCGCCCGCCCGTCGTAGCGAATGGACGGATGCGCAACGATGTCGCGGGTGTCCGTCACGCGATAGCCCAGGCGTTCGTACAGCCGGACCGAAGCGGTGTTCGCCGCGAAGGCGATGAGCGACATCTTGGCGAGCCCCCGCGTGATGGCGCGCAGTTCGGCCAGGCGCAGCATCTTGGTGCCCATGCCGCGGCCGCGGAATTCGGGCAGCAGGGCGATGCCGGAGATGTAGTAGCTGGCGTCCTCCTCCAGCTCCGCGTAAGGACGCAGCACCGGGTCCACCGTCGCCGGATCGAAATCCGGGTCCGCATGCACGGGATAGGCGTGCAGCAGGCCCACGAGGCGGCCCCGGCATTCGGCGACGGCGCAGTTCTGATAGGACATGTCCGCGTCGTCGCAGGCGAAGCGCCGTTCGCCGGCGTCCAGGATGTCGTCTCCCGGCGCGCGCAGGGCGTCCCAGATGACATCGGCGACCCCGCCGGCGGCCAGGCGGTAGAGTGCTGCGACATCGCGGGCATCGGTCTTTTCGGCGTCGCGGAACAGTATCTGGGTCGCGGACATGTCGGTCATCTTCGGGTCTCCTCTACCTTGACCGGACTTAAATATGGGAAATGCGGAAAGAAAAAGGCCCGCGCCGGGTTGGGGCGCGGGCCTTTGCCGTTGGGCAAATTCGTATGGCTAGGCTACGCCGCTTTCTCCTGGGCTTTCTTGACCTGCTTCTTGACCTTGACCATGGCAGGGGCCAGGTCCGCTTCGGCAGCGGCCAGAAGGAAGGCGTCCAGACCACCCCTGTGCTCGACGGTACGGATGGCGGCGGCCGACACCCGCATGCGCACCATGCGACCGAGCGCATCGCTCCACAGGCTGGTTTCCTGCAGGTTCGGTACGAACCGGCGGCGGGTCTTGTTGTGGGCGTGGGAAACGTTGTTCCCCGTCGCAACGCGCTTGCCCGTCAGATCGCAAACTCTGGACATGACTTCTACGTTCCTATGATCAGCTTTCGCTGGTAAATAAACCGGTGGATGCGGGGCGAATCCCGCGTCGGAGGCGGCTTTTTAAGGCAATAGCCCCCCGCCGTCAACCAAAGCCGGATAGATTGTTCTAAATTCCTTGACCGGGCCTTTAGGGCGGCATATCCCGGCCCAAACTCCATATTAACCATCCCATTCGCCCAGGAAGGCCCCGAAATCCGTCATGAACGAAATCAACGCCCCCCTGCAGAACGATCCGGCGGTCCGCCATGACTGGACGGCGGAAGAAGCGCTCAGCCTGTTCGCCCTGCCCTTCGCAGACCTGATCCACCGGGCCCAGACCCTGCATCGGCAGTATTTCGACCCCAACCGGGTGCAGATGGCGTCCCTGCTGTCGGTCAAGACCGGCGGCTGCCCCGAGGACTGCGCCTATTGCCCGCAGTCCTCCGAGCACGACACGGGCGTCGAGGCCACCAAACTCATGGATGTCGACACGGTCCTGGCCGAGGCCAGGCTGGCCAGGGACGCGGGGGCCACGCGCTATTGCATGGGGGCCGCCTGGCGGTCGCCCAAGGACAAGGACCTGGACGCCGTCTGCCGCATGATCGAGGGCGTGCGGGAAATGGGCATGGAGGCCTGCGTGACACTCGGCATGGTGACGCCGGAGCAGGCGGAACGCCTGGCCAACGCCGGGCTCGACTTCTACAACCACAACCTGGACACCTCGGAAAGCTTTTATCCGGAAATCATCTCGACCCGCACCTACGCCGACCGCCTAGACACCTTGCAGGCCGTGCGCGACGCAGGGATCAAGATGTGCTGCGGCGGCATCCTGGGCATGGGCGAAGGCCTTCGAGACCGAGCCGAGATGCTAACGACCCTCGCCACTCTTCGACCCCATCCGGAAAGCGTGCCCATCAACATGCTGGTACAGGTGGAGGGCACTCCCCTCGAAGGCCGGGACGCGCTCGACCCGCTGGACTTCGTGCGCACCATCGCCGTCGCCAAGATCATGATGCCGGCCTCGACCGTGCGCCTGTCGGCGGGCCGCGAGGACATGTCGGACGAACTGCAGGCGCTCTGCTTCCTGGCCGGCGCCGGGTCCATCTTCGTCGGGCCCAAGCTGCTGACCACGGCCAATCCGGGACAGGACCGGGACGTGGCCCTGTTCCGCCGCCTCGGCATTCAGGGCGAGGACATCGGCCCGGTATCCACCGACACCCTATGACCGGAGGCCCCAAGGCGCCGGACTGGCTTACCTCGGGCTACGAGCACATCTGGCTGCCTTATACCCAGATGCAGACGGCCCCCCTGCCCCAGGCCGCGGTGGCAACCGAGGGCTCGCGCATCCGGCTTGCCGACGGTCGCGAGCTGGTCGACGGCGTGGCGAGCTGGTGGGCCGCCTGCCACGGCTACAACCACCCCCATATCGTCGAGGCGATCCGCGACCAGGCCGCCAAGATGCCCCACGTCATGCTGGCGGGCCTGGCCAACGAGCCGGCGTTCCGGCTCGCGGAACGGCTGGCGGAACTGACGCCGGGCGACGGGAACCGGGTGTTCTTTTCCGAATCGGGCTCCGTCGCGGTCGAGGTCGCGTTGAAGATGGCCGCCCAGTACTGGCACAACAAGGGCGAGACCGGGCGCAAGAAATTCCTGAGTTTCCGCGGCGGCTATCACGGCGACACCTTCGCGACCATGGCGCTGTGCGACCCCGTGGACGGTTTTCACACCGCCTTCCGGGGCGTGGCGCCGGGCCAGTTCATCGCCGACCTGCCGCGCGACGACGAGACGGAAGCCGCCCTCGACGCCATTCTGGAGCGCGAAACCCCCTCGCTCGCCGCCGTCATCGTCGAGCCCCTGGTCCAAGGCGCGGGCGGCATGCTGTTCCACGACCGCGAGGTGCTGGCGCGCATCCGGCGCCTGTGCGACGCCCACGGCGTGCTCTTGATATTCGACGAGATCTTCTCGGGCCTGGGGCGCCTGGGAACCTTGCTGGCGGCCGAGTCGGCGGGGGTGCGGCCGGACATTTTCACGCTCTCCAAGACGCTCACGGGCGGCACCCTGCCGCTTTCCGCCACCCTTGCGTCCGAAGCCGTTTTCGAGGCATTCCAGTCGGACAAGCTGGAACACTGCCTGATGCACGGACCGACCTTCACGGGCAACGCGCTCGCCTGCGCCGCCGCCAACGCATCCCTGGACCTGTTCGCCACCGAAGACCGGCTTTCCCAGGTGCGGGCCCTGGAGGAAACCCTGGTGCCCGCGCTCGAACCCTGCCGGGACATGCCCGGCGTCAAGGACGTGCGCGGCCGAGGGGCCGTCGGCGTGGTCGAACTGGACATAGGCTCCTTCGAGGAACTGACCTGGCTGCGCCAGCGTTTCATCGAGGACGGCGTGTTCATCCGACCCTTCGGCCGCATCGTCTACCTGACACCGGCCTATAACATCCCCAGGGATGACGTGGCCCGCCTATGCGATGCTATAGTGACCATCGTGCCCGAATGGGCCGCGCGGTTTGAAAAGAAGAAGTAGGTTCATGTCCCGCTCCCTCGACGCCTTCGCCACGGAAAAGCTCGACGGCCTGGAGGCCAGGGGTCTGCGCCGGCATCTGACGGTGACGGAGCGCACCGGCCCCATCGAGATCCTGCGCGGCGGCCGGCGGCTGATTTCCTTCTCCTGCAACGACTATCTGAACCTGAGCCAGCACCCGGCCCTCAAACAGGCCGCCAAGGACGCCGTCGACCGGCTCGGCGTCGGTTCGGGCGCGTCGCGCCTGGTCACGGGCGACCATCCCTTGTTGCCGGAACTGGAGGCCCGCCTGGCGCGTCTCAAGGGGACCGAGGACTGCTGCGTCATGGGCTCGGGCTTCCTGACCAATACGGGCGTGATCCCGGCGCTCATCGCGGAGGACGATCTGGTCCTGGCCGACGAGTTGAGCCACGCCTGCATCATAGCGGGGGGACGGCTGTCGAAGGGCACACAGCGCCTGTTCCGCCACAACGACCTCGGGCACCTGCGCGACCTTCTCGCGGAGAACCGGGCAGATCATCCGCGCTGCCTGATCGCCACCGACGGCGTGTTCTCCATGGACGGCGACCTCGCCCCCGTACACGACATGGCGGCGCTGGCCGCCGAGTTCGACGCCTGGCTGTTGACCGACGACGCCCACGGCATCGGCGTGGTGGGCGCCGGCGGGCGCGGCTCCACCTTCGCCGGCGGCACCAAGGCCGAGGTCGACCTGCAGATGGGGACGCTGTCCAAGGCCGTGGGCGGCTATGGCGGCTACCTCTGCGCCTCCAAGGCCGTCATCGACTTGATGAAGACCCGCTGCCGCACGCTGATCTATTCGACGGGCCTGCCGCCCGCCACCGTGGCCGCGGCCATCGCGGCCTTGGACATCATCGAGGGCGATCCCGAATACGCGGCGCGCCCCTTGAAGAAGGCGCGACGCTTCACGACCCGCCTGGGCCTGCCTCCGGCGGAAAGCCCCATCGTGCCGATCCTTCTGGGCGATACGGCGCGCACCATGGCGGCGCAGTCGAGGCTGGAAAGCGCGGGCTACCTGGTGGTCGGCATCCGCCCGCCGACGGTGCCGGAAGGCACGGCGCGCCTGCGCCTGACCTTCACGGCACGGCACGAGGACGCGGACATCGACCGTCTGGCCGACCTGATCGCCGGCACCATCCTGACGGGAGAGAAACCATTCAGGGCATCTTCGTAACGGCAAGCGGCACCGGCGTCGGCAAGACCTACGTGACGGCGTCGCTGTGCCGTGCGCTGCGCGCCCGCGGCGAGCCCGTGCGGGCGCTGAAACCGGTTATCTCCGGCTGGGACGAGGCCGATCCCGAAGCCGTCGCGGCGTCGGACACGGGGCTGCTTCTCTCCGCTCAGGGTATCGACATGACGGCAGAGGCGGTCGACGCCTGCTCCCCCTTCCGCTTCATCGCCCCCCTGTCGCCCGACATGGCGGCGGCCCGCGAGGGCACGGAGATCGATTTCGACCGGCTGGTCGGATTCTGCCGCCAAGAGGTTGAAAACACGCCCAAAGGGACGACGTTGTTCATCGAAGGCGTAGGCGGCGTCATGGTGCCGCTGACCAAGGACAAGACGGTGCTCGATTGGGTGGCGGCCCTGGGCCTGCCGGTCATGCTGGTCGTCGGCAGCTACCTCGGCACCATCTCCCACACGCTTACGGCGGCCATGGCGCTGCGCTCCAAGCACATCCCCATCCGCGCCATCGCGATCTCGGAATCCGAAGACAGCCCCGTGCCGCCGGAGGAGACGGCGGAAGTCCTGAAGCGTCACCTGGCGGGGGCGGTGGAGATCGTGGGGCGGGGTGGCGAGGCGACGGACCTTCTTCGCCCTTAACGGGGGGTACTGTTGGCTTTCAGCCAAGCCGCAAGCTCGGCATCCTCCATTTGGCCAGAGGCCAGCGCCAGGATGACCGCGACCTCATTGCGTTGATCCGGATTGAGACGATATCCGTTCCGGTGGAGGAACACGACCGCCGCCAAAAGGCCTGTCCGCTTGTTGCCGTCGATGAATGGATGATTGCAGACAATCCCCGCGCAATAGGCGGCGGCCAAGTCGAACAGGGGCGCGTCGGGTTCATAGTGGAACCGGTTCAAAGGCCGGGCGAGCGCACTTTCCAGCAGGCCCTCGTCACGAACGCCGTCGCCACCGCCGAACAGGGCCAGTTGCTCATCGTGAAGGGCGACCACCAGATCCCGGGTCGGCCACCGGGGCTCGCTCATCCCTTGGCCAGTTCGGCCATGGCGTCACGATGCTCGCGCATGTAGTCGCGGGCAGCCTCGACCGCGTCGGCGAAGTCGGGATCATAGGGCGTCAGCCGGACGCCGCCCGGCGTGCGGACGACGAACATCTGATCGCCGGCCTTGACGCCGAGCCGGTCCAATTCCGCTTTGGGCAGGACGAGCCCAGTGGAGTTTCCGATCTTGGTCAGTTTCACGACGGCGGTCATGGATCGCATCCTTTTCCGACAATCCTTGCAGCGCTCATCCTATCAAGGCCGTAAATATAATAACAGATGTTATAACATCGTACGTATTATGAAAAAACCCGGGCCGAAGCCCGGGTTTTCCACTCATTGCGATCCGGATTCCCGCTTTCGCGGGAATGACGGGTCGCGGCGAAGCCGCCCGTCTACCACTTCGCCATTTCGGTCTTCAGGTTGCCGTCCAGCACTTCCAGGAACTTCTGGGTCGTCAGCCAGCCCTGGTCGGGACCGATGAGGATGGCCAGGTCCTTGGTCATGGAGCCGCTTTCGACCGTCGCGACGCAGACCTTTTCCAATGTTTCGGCGAACTTCGCCACGTCCGGCGTGCCGTCGAATTCGCCGCGGTACTTCAGGCCCTGGGTCCAGGCGAAGATGGAGGCAATGGGATTGGTCGAGGTCTCCTTGCCCTGCTGGTGCAGGCGGTAGTGGCGGGTGACGGTGCCGTGGGCGGCCTCGGCCTCCACGGTCTTTCCGTCCGGCGTCATAAGGACGCTCGTCATGAGACCCAGCGAGCCGAAGCCCTGGGCCACCGTATCGGACTGCACGTCGCCGTCGTAGTTCTTGCAGGCCCAGACGAAACCGCCTTCCCACTTCATGGCGCAGGCGACCATGTCGTCGATCAGGCGGTGCTCGTAGGTGATGCCCTTGGCCTTGAACTTGTCCTTGAACTCGGCGTCGTAGATCTCCTGGAACAGGTCCATGAAGCGGCCGTCGTACTTTTTCAGGATCGTGTTCTTGGTCGACAGATAGCACGGCCAGCCGAGGCCGAGCGCGTAGTTCATGGAGGCGCGGGCGAAACCGCGGATGCTTTCATCCAGGTTGTACATGGCCATGGCGATGCCCGCTTCCGGCGCCTTGAAGACTTCCTTCTCGATCACCTCGCCGCCGCCGTCGGGCGTGAACTTGATGGTCAGGGTGCCGGCGCCGGGGAACAGGAAGTCCGTGGCGCGGTACTGGTCGCCGTAGGCATGACGGCCGATCACGATGGGCTTGGTCCAGCCGGGCACCAGGCGCGGCACGTTCTTGCACACGATGGGCTGGCGGAAGATGGTGCCGCCCAGGATGTTGCGGATGG
>PFFW01000026.1 GCA_002781745.1 Rhodospirillales bacterium CG15_BIG_FIL_POST_REV_8_21_14_020_66_15 | reverse complement strand
CCCGGCCCGGACACGGCGGCGGAGCCCGCGCATGACCGCCACCGCGACGAACCGTCCCGCCGGCGGCGGCCTGCACATGCTGAACGTGTCGCACGCGTTCGGTGACAACAAGGTCGTGTCCGGCGTGTCCGTGTTCGTGCGGCCGGGCGAACTGGTGTGCCTGCTGGGCCCATCGGGATGCGGCAAGACGACCTTGCTGCGGCTCGCGGCGGGATTGGAAGAACTGCAGGTCGGGCGAATCACCATCGGCGACGAGACGGTTGCCGACGGCCACGGCGGCCGCCAATTGGCGCCGGAGAAACGCAACGTCGGCCTGATGTTCCAGGATTTTGCCCTGTTTCCCCACTTGACCGTGTTCGAGAACATCGCCTTCGGCCTGCCGGAAAAGGATACGGCGCGCCGCGCCTGGGCGCGCGAAACCATGGTAACCATGGGCCTCGGGGATTACGCGGACGCCTTCCCGCACACGCTGTCCGGCGGCCAGCAGCAGCGCGTCGCCCTGTTGCGCGCCCTCGCCCCCGCGCCGCGGGTCCTGTTGCTGGACGAGCCGTTCTCGGGCCTCGACGTCAACCGGCGCGCGCAGATCCGCCAGGACACCTTCCAGATTCTGTCGCGCTCCGGGATCGCAACCCTGATGGTGACCCACGACCCGGAAGAAGCCATGTTCATGGCCGATCGCATCCTGGTCATGCAGGACGGGCGGATCGTCCAGTCCGGTACGCCGGTCGAGATCTATTTCCATCCCCAAACGGACTTCGTCGCCGAACTGTTCGGCCCCGTGAACCGCCTTCGGGGCGCCGTCTCGCAAGGCAGCCTGGTCACGCCCCTGGGCCGGTTCCCCGCCAACGGCCTGGCCCTGGCGGAAGGGGCCGAGGTCCGGGTCCTCGTCCGCCCCGAAGCCCTCGCCTTGTCCGTACCGGCGGCGGGCGACGGCGGCGCCGCGCTTACCGTGCTTTCGGCACGATCCTTGGGACGTTCCACCCACCTGACTCTGGCCCTTGACGGCGACGGCGCGCAAGGGGTTCTCAACGCCCGCATGCCGGGCGTGTTTCTGCCTGAAACAGGGTCGCGGGTGACCGCCCGGGTGGCGCCCGAAAACCTGCTGGTGTTCCCCGAGGAAAACGGCTGAGCGGCGGCAAGATTTGCCCTCCTCGGGTGCCAAAGCCCCGGCCGGCGGCAGACTTTGCCCAGGGCCTCGCGAAAATAGTTATTCAAATCCAACCCACTAAAGACGCCGCGACTTGGCATCGCCCTTGCAGATGTACTTGCGGGAAAAAACCACGAGAGGGCCCCGGACGCGGGGCATCGAAACATGAGCTTGGGCATTTTCCAGCAGGCGACGCTGGCCATGATGGGCCAGTCGCACAAGCTGAACACCATCTCGCAGAACATCGCCAACCTGAACACGGATGGCTTCAAGCGCACGGACTCCGAGTTCCAGACGCTGATGAACCGAGGGTTCACGTCGGTCGGCGCGACGACGGCGGAAGGCGGCGCCGGGACGTTCAATTCGGACCTGGGCGGGGTTCAGCCCATCGACCTGCAACGTATCTCCAATCAGGGTCAGATCCGCACCACGGACCGCAATCTGGACGTCGCGATCATCGGCGACGGCTTTTTCATGGTCTCGCCCGACATCAACGTGAACGGCAACATCCAGTACACGCGGCGGGGTTCGTTCGACATCAACGTCACCGACCTGACCGATACGGTGACCCTCGACGACGGCTCGAGCATCACCGTGAACCAGGGTTTCCTTGCCGACCAGTTCGGCAATTTCCTTCTGGGGTTCTCGGTCAACCCGGACGGTACCTTCACCCTGGGCCAGCCCGCCCCCATGCGCGTCGACCAGTTCGCCTTCGAGGACACCGGCGAGACGACGACGACCGCGTCGCTCGACGTCAACCTGCCGGCAAACGATGCCTCCGGCACGGTGCGGAACGGCAGTATCCAGGTCATCGACACCGGCTTCAACGCGCAGGACTTGCGTATCGACTTCACCAAGGTGTTCGGCCAGACGAACCTGTGGGATTTCCGCCTGATCGGCGACAACATCGCGTCCATTACGGCGTCGCCCGGCGGAACCTATACGCCGATTGCAACCACGGCCAACAACGACGCCATCCGGTTCTCGACCGTGTCCGGCGGCGGCGGCGTGATCACCGCATTCTCCAACACCAACCCGGGCGGCGCGCCGCAGCTGGGCAGCCAGCTTGCCGGCACCTTCGCCGGACTTAAGGCCGGCGACACGATCACCGTCGCCGGCAGCGGCAGCAACAACAACACCTATACCATCGCCAGCGTGTCCGACAATCAGGCGGAAATCACACTGACGACGGGGGTATCGCTCGGCGCCAACGAGGTGACCGCAAGCTCGATCACGTTCTCGTCGACCGCATCGATCCCGCAGCGCCTGACGTTCGGCAACGACGGCGCGCTAAGTTCCGATTCGGAATATACCTTCAACATCACCTTCGACAACGGCGAGACGGCGGCGTTCACTTTCGACGTCAGCAGTTTCACCCAGTTCGCTGGCAACTTTTCATTCGCCAACTACGAGCAGAACGGCGCCGAGGCGGCGGCCCTGACGAGCCTGAGCTTCGGATCCGGCGGCGAGGTTCTCGGCGAGTTCGCGGACAACACCCGCCGGGTCCTCTACAAGGCTCCCCTGGCCATCTTCCCCAACCCGGACCGGCTGGAGATCACCACCGGCCAGAACTTCCGCGAGACGGAGGCGTCGGGCGAACCCAACATCGTGTTCGCCGACGAATCCGGCTTCGCGGTGCTGCTCGGCAACGCGCTGGAGGGCTCCAACGTGGACCTGGGCACGGAAATGAGCCGCCTGATCGCCGCCCAGGCCGCCTACAACATCGCCGCCACAGCCTTCAAGACGGCCGACGACCTGCTGAAGGGCGCGGCCGACCTGAAACGCTGACGGCGCGGCCGGGATCGGCTAACCGGTGTCCATGCCTCACGGGGGCGGCCTTCGGGCCGCCCCTTCGGCATTCCAGGGCGGCCCGGCAATTGTTGCCGACGACGCGGCCGCTCTTGCCGGGACCGGCCCGGAACAATACCCCGCAACATCCAAAAAATTTCCGTTATTTCAGTGCGTTAATGGAACGCGCCGCATGGCATGCTTTTCGCAGTTCATCAGGTGCCAACAACCATGGCCCGCAGAGAGCCGACATCCGTCGACCGAGACAATGAAGATGATGACGAGAACGGGAAAAATGATCAGCAACAAGATCTGGGGCCGCCGAACCCTGGCCGGAACGATGCGTCTGGCCGCCGCGGCCGTGGCGGCGTTCGTGGCGATGAGCGTTTGCCTGCCTGGCGCCGCCGGCGCGGCGTCGCGCATCAAGGACATCGTGGACTTCGAAGGCATCCGTGAAAACCAACTGGTCGGCTACGGCCTGGTGGTTGGCCTGAACGGAACGGGGGATTCCCTGGCCAAGGGCCATTTCACCAAGGAAAGCCTGCGCTCCATGCTCAACCGCCTCGGCGTGCAGACCACCGATTCCGGGCTCGATTCCGACAACGTCGCCGCCGTCATGGTGACCGCCAACATGCCCCCCTTCGCCCGCCAGGGCTCGCGCATCGACGTCACGGTCAGCGCCCTGGGCGACGCCAAAAGCCTGTTGGGCGGAACCCTTCTCGTGACGCCGATGCTGGGCGCCGACGGAGAGGTCTATGCCGTTGCGCAGGGCCAGCTTGCGGTCGGCGGCTTCTCCGCCCAGGGTGCCGCGGAAACCGTGACCAAGGGCGTTCCGACCTCGGGCCGCATCGCCAACGGCGCCATCGTCGAACGCGAGGTCGCGTTCGAGATCGGCGACATGGACGTGGTCAAGGTCAGCCTTAAGAACCCGGATTTCACCACCGCGCGGCGCATCTCCCAGGCCATCAACGCGTTCCTGGGCGTTCCCGCCGCCCGGCCGTCCGATCCCAAGACCGTGCAGTTGCACGTCCCGGACGCCTATCGCGACAACGTCGTCAATCTGCTGACCGACGTCGAACAGCTTCGCGTCGAGCCGGACCAGATGGCCCGCGTCCTGATCGACGAGCAGTCGGGCACCATCGTCATGGGCGAGAACGTGCGCATCTCCACCGTCGCCATCGCCCAGGGCAGCCTGACGATCCGCATCACGGAAACCCAGCAGGTGTCGCAGCCCGGCCCGTTCGCCGAGGTCGGCACGACGACCACCGTGGACCGCACGGACATTCAGGTCGACGAGGGCCAGGACAAGCGACTGACCGTGTTCAACGAGGGCGTGACCCTGCAGGACCTGGTGAACGGTCTCAACGCGCTGGGCATCGGCCCGCGCGACCTGATCACCATCCTGCAGGCCATCAAGGCGGCCGGCGCCCTGCAGGCCGAAATTCAGGTGATGTGATGAGCGGCGCCGTCGATACCACTCTGATCGGCTTGCAGACCGCGCCCACGGCCAAGGCGGGCGCCCTGGCCGGCAAGGCGCACGGCGCCATGTCCATGCAGCGCATGCGCGCGGTCGCCCAGGACTTCGAAGCCGTGTTCATCTCGGAAATGATCCGCCCGATGTTCGAAAACATCGAAGCCGAAGAGCCGTTCGGCGGCGGCCCGGCCGAGGACATCTGGCGCAACCTGCAGGTCGATGAATACGGCAAGGCCGTTTCCAGGGCCGGCGGCGTCGGCATCGCCGACGCAGTGTTGGATCAGCTTATCCGCATGCAGGAGGCCCGCTGAGCGGCGCCCGACAGGAGGACATTGCCAAATGAAACCGATGGAACGCCTTGAACGGATGATCGAGCTGACCGACCAGTTGAGCGACCTCATCGAGACGGAGAATCTGGCGCTGGCCGAGCGCCGGTTTGACGACGTGGAGGCCGTGCTGGAGGACAAGGCGACCCTTGCGCGCCTATACGAGAACAGCATGAAGGACCTGGACGAGATCAACCTCGACTGGAAGGCGATCGAGCCGGTCCTGCATGAACGCCTGACGACGGCGGGCACCCGCCTGGCCAACGCGGTCGGCGAGAACACCATGCGCCTTGAAGTCGGCATGACCGCCAACAAACAGGTCATCGACCTGTTCGCCGACGCCGTCCGGAACGTCGTCCCCCACTCGGGAACCTATGCCCGGAACGGTCGCACCGGCCGCGAGGGCACACGGGCATCGGCCAATTCGGTCGCCGTGGCCCTCGACCAGAACCTGTAATAACCCGCCAACCGATCACACGGGAACCGACCACAGATGGGTGACATCACACAAGCACTGAGAGCGGCGCAAAGCGGCCTGCTGGCCAACCAAACGGCGCTCAACATCGTTTCCCAGAACGTGGCGAACGTGAATACCGTCGGGTATTCGCGAAAGATCATCCAGCAGCAGTCGGTGGTCCTGGCGGGCCAGGGCGCCGGCGTGGCGATCGCCGACTTCACGCGCAACGTGGACGCCGGCCTGCTCAAGTCGATCCGGCTTGAGCTTGCCAAGCTGAATGACGTGTCCGTCCAGGAAAGCTATTACGCCCGTCTGCAGGAGACCTTCGGCGCGCCCGGCGACGACACGTCCATCGCCCACATTCTGGAAGAGTTCAAGGACGCGGCGGAACTGCTTGCCGTATCCCCGGACCGCATCCTGGAACAGAGCGAAGTGGTCCGCCAAGCCCAGGCTGCGGTCGAGAAGTTCGCCGCCATGAGCGACACGATCCAGGACCTGCGCCTGCAGGCGGACCAGCAGATCGCGGCGATCGTTACCGAGATCAATCAGCTGACGACGGACATCGACCAGTTGAACGACGACATCATCCGTTTCGGATCGACCGGCAACGACACGACGGACCTGGAGGACCAGCGCGACACCAAGATCGATCGCCTGGCCGAACTGGTCGACATCCGGTTCTTCTCACGCAACGACGGCGACGTCGTGGTGTTCACGTCGTCCGGTTTGACGCTGGTCGACACCATCCCACCGACCATCACCCACGACGCGGCGTCGAGCATGAGCGCGACCTCGACCGTCGCCGGTGGGGAGATCGACGGCATCTTTGTGGGCGCGCAGATTGCCATCAACGACCTGACGACGCAGGCCCGCGGCGGGCAGCTTGCCGGCCTGCTCGAAATGCGCGACGACATCCTGCCGAACCTGCAGTCGCAGCTCGACGAGCTGGCGGCCCAACTAAGGGATCAGGTCAACCTGGTGCACAACCGCGGCACGCCGTTTCCCGGCCATCAGGAGCTGACCGGCACCCGGATTTTCGCCCTGCCCCAGGAACAGACCATCAAGCTGGGGGGTACGGACGACGTCGCCATCGTGCTGATGGACGCGGACGGCAACGAAACCATCTCGGTCCGACTGTCGCAGATCCTGAGCGGTACCGCCTTCGGCCAGACCTACGGCGACGGCTCCAACGACACCACGGGTATCACCATCACCGAACTGGCGGCCCGGCTCGAGGACTTCTTTCAGCTCAACGGGGCCCCGTCGGCGACGGTCGCCCTCAATTCGCAGAACCAGCTTGCCATCAACCTTAACAACACGTCGCTTGGCTTCGGCTTCCGCGACGAAGGCGGTACGACCAAGGGCAGCAGCACCACGGACGCCGCAATCAAATTCGACGCCGACGCCGACGGCAAAACCGCCCTTGACGAGACCGTTTCCGGGTTCTCCAACTTCTTCGGCCTGAACAACCTGTTCGTCGACGGCCTGGCGGAGAACGTCTACGAATCCAACGTGCTCAGCTCCAGCTTCGTGAGCACCTCGGCCGTTCTCAGCTTCCGCGACGCGAACACGCCCGACACGGGATCGGGCCCCGTATACCTGGGCCAGATCGTCGTCCCGGCGGGCGCCACGCTGCAGCAGATCGCCGATCTCATCAACAACGGCGGCGTCGACACGAGCGGGATGTTCTATCCTGTCGGCGCCCCCGTGGCGGGTACCAGCTTCTCAGCGGTCGATAAACTCACCGCCACGGTGGTGCCCGACGGCACGGGGTTCCGGCTGCGCATCGCCCATGACGACGGCCTGTCGTTCACCGTGACGCATTCGGCCTCTCCCACCGGCGCGCCCGCGACCGCGGGCACCACGCTGATCAGCGAACTGGGCCTGAAGGAAGCCGACGTACGCGTCGCCTCGGCCCTGTCCGTGCGCTCGGACATCGTCGCCGCCCCCAGCCTGGTATCGACCGGACGGCTGGAATTCGACTCCAGCAGGGGACAGGCCGGCGAGTATCTTACGTCGCCGGGCAGCAACGGCGTCGCCAAGGAACTGGCGGCCGCGTTGTCCAATGCAAGCTCGTTCTCCGTCGCGGGCGGCCTGCCGGCGCTGAACGTCAGCTTCTCGGAATATGCGTCGTCGATCATCGCGCGCAATTCATCGCAGGCGGACACCAACGACCGCCAGATCGAAAGCCGGCGAACACTCACAGAAAGCCTGCAGTTCAAGTCCAACAGTATCCGGGGCGTCAACCTGGACGAGGAGCTGGCGGACCTGATTGTGTTCGAACAGGCCTTTTCGGCCGCCGCGCGGGTCATTTCCGTCATCCAGGAAATGATCGACCGCCTGGAACAGGCCGTGGCGTAAGGAGTAGGCAATGACCCGAATCACGAGCTCCGCCGCCAACACCATTCTGATCAACCGTTTTCTGCAGACGCAGCGAACGCTGCACGACCTGGAAACGCAGGTCGGCACGGAAAAGAAGTCGCAGACATACAGCGGCTTGTCCCTGGACTCGCAACGCCTGCTCAACATCGAGAACACCAAAAGCAGCCTGGAACGCTTCAACAACAACAACGTTCAGGCCCAGCTCCGTCTCGACATCCAGACGACGGCGGTGGACGGGATAAGGGGCGCGATCCGAGACTTCCGCGAACTGTTGTTCCAGTTCTCCAACGGCGATCAGACCGATCCCGAACGGGTCGAGCAGATCCAGTCCGACGCCCTGCGGTCGCTTTTGGACATCCAGAACCTGTTGAACACGGAGGCGGACGGCCGCTTCATCTTCGGCGGCGGCACCGTGCGGACCGAGCCGGTCAGCTTCGGCTTGTCGACGGTCGATGCGTTTCAGGCCAAATTCGACGGCTCCCGGGTGTCGGTACCCACGACCCGCGATGCGAATCTGGAGACCTTTTCCATCAGCCGCAATTCGTCGACCCTGAACCCGGCGTTCCTCACCTTCGAGCAAGCGGACGGCGGCACGGGGAAAAGCCGGATCAATTCCCCCGTCAATCAATTCTCCAACATCGCGGTCGGCACGACGATCACCATCTCAGGCACGGTCGACGGGCTCAATGACGGCACCTTCACGGTGGATGCCGTGGACCCGAACGGCCTTTGGATCGACGTCAAGACGGAGCAGCTGACGGACGAAGGCTCGACGACCTCGCCTGTATTCGCAACCTTCACGTTCCCCAATCCGGACGATCCCAGGACCAGCTTGGCGATCACGACGGACGTCACCTTCGACCGCCGCACGAACACCATCACCGCCATCAATTCGGGAGACCTGGATTCCATTCCGGCGGGATCCGTCGTCACGGTTTCGGGCACCACCAACAACAACGGAACCTTCACGGTCGACAGCAACGACGGCACCGACATGGTCGTCAAATCGAAACGCCTGGTGGACGACGGCGGCACGGCAGCGACCGTCCACACAGTCGGCGGCGTCAACACGCTGACCTTCTCCGACGCCACCGGCGCAGGCGGTGAGGACCAGTTGATCGCCGCCACCGCGGGCACCTACTCGGGCCTGCAGAACGGGCAGAAAATCCTGGTCAACAACACCAACACGGAAAACGACGGCAGGATATTCACCGTGAAGACCGTGTCGGCCGACGGCAGGACGGTGACGCTCGCCACCGGCGAAAACGTGGAGACGACGACCCCGACGGTGAGCGCGGGGACCGTGGCGACCCGCCCGGCCGTGTTCGCTTTCGACGCCACGGCGCGCAACTTCTACTTCGACGCGGGCGTGGTAGGTGGCGACCAAGTCGTCTTCACCGACAACGGCGCCAACGCCGACACCATCGCACTGACCGGCGCCACCTTCAAGGACGCCGAGGGAAACCTCCTGGCCGCCGGCGCCAGGATCACGGTGTCGGGCACCGCCACCAACAACGGCACCTTCACAGTCGCCTCCATTTCTGCCGACGGCACGACGGCGACCCTGGTTTCGACGGATACCTTGACCACCGAAACCAACACGGCGGCCGTGCTCGCCGGCACCGGCAGCATCACCTTCACGGACAACACGACCAACGGCGCCGACACGGTAACGCTCGGCGGCGCGTTCTTCCGCGACGCCGCCGGCAACACCCTGCCCGTCGGCACCATCTTCACCGTCGCCGGCACGGCATCGAACAACGGCAGCTTCACCATCGCCTCGGTCTCGACGGACGGCCGCACGGCGACCCTGATCCCGACGAACACGCTGACCAACGAGACGTCGACGACAGGCACCGCGTCCACGGCGAACACCATCGGCACGATCTCGGCAACCAGCTACTATCGGGGCGATACGACCTCCCTGACCCACCGGGTCAGCGACTCCCGCTCTTTCGAGTTCGACATCACCGGGGTCGACCCCGCCTTCGAAAAGGCGATTCGCGGCATGTTCCTGATCCTCCAGGGAAAGTACGGCACCGAGGGCGGCCTGGACCAGAATCAGAACCGGGTCAGCGAGGCGATCTTCCTGATGGACGACTCGCTTGACCGCACGAACACGACGCCGCCGCCGTTCGGCACCGAACTGAACAGCAATATCGAGGAAATGCAAATCATCCTGGGGTATCGCGCCACCCTTCTCGACGACGTCAAGGAATCCAATGACCGCATCATCGCTTTCCTGGAAGGCAACGTCGCATCGATCGAGAACATCGACCCGCTGGATGCGATCACGCGGCTGCTCGACAGCCAGCGGGTGCTTGAAGCCTCGTTCCAGACCTTCGCCCGGGTCAGGCAGCTCAGCCTCACCAACTTTATCTAGGCATTGGCGGGCGTCACAGCAGCCCCGCCGACATTGCCGTAAACCCTTTATGATACTGAGTGATTGCGCCTGTCATTAACCTTATGACAACTTAATTTTCCGAAGATCACGTGGTAAGTTGCGTCGTCCTGAAATTCTGGGTCTGCATTCAAATCGATGCCTCCATACAAGAACCAAGTGCAAAAATACGAGCGTCGGCCGCTTGGCGGAAATCCGGCGCAGACCGAATCCTGGGCGCTGATCGAAGCCGCGAAACGCATGGCGATCTCGATCATCGACGACAACCGGGACCCGAAAACGATCAAAGACGCCCGCAAGGCGGCGCTTCGCCTGAACTGGCGGCTGTGGACGATCTTTCAGGCGGAACTGACGACCGAACGTTCGGACGTGCCCGACGAGATCCGCGTCAACATGCTGACCCTGTGCAAGTTCGTCGACAAACACACGGTCGGCGCACTGGTCAATCCCACGCCGGAAGCCATCACCGTGCTGATCGACATCAACAGAAACATCGCCGCGGGTCTGGCGCAGATTCCGGAAAGCAGCGACGCCGTCGATAATCCGCAGGCGGAAACGGCCTCCGGCGCCGTAGGAGCGCCCCCGGTCCGTCAAGACATCGATACGAAAGTTTAAGCTTCGTCTGGCTCAAAGAAACCGGAATTCCCGATCCCTTCCTACCTCAACAACCGCCCAGCCAGAGCAAGAGATGAACGATTCACCCGAAACGACGAACGATTTTTATGAAGAGGTCGGGGAAATCTGTTCGCAGTTGCTTCGGCGCGATACGGAAGCCGCTCTGACCCGCATCGAGACCTTGCAGAGAGAGCGGCCCGGCGCCGCGGAAATTCTCTACCTGATGGGGCTTGCCGCCGTCACCATGGACGAGTTCGGCCGCGCCCTGGCCCTTTTCGAAGAAGCGCACCATACGGATCCGAACTGTTTCGAATATTCGGAAGTTCTGGCCAATTTGCATACACGCGTGGGCAACCTCACCGAAGGCCTCTATTTTGCCAAGTTGTCGACCACATTGGAGCCGCATCAACACGTTCACAATCTGCTCCCGGCAGACCTGTCGAATTACTTCCAGTCACTTGAACAAACCGTGCCGCCGCGGCACTACCTCAACGGGATGGTCAAGTTGCATGGCCACGATTACGAGGCGGCCGTCCGGGAATTCGATCGGCAACTGAAACTTCAACCCGATGACGTGCCGAGCCTTATCGGCGCCAGTCAGGCGGAGGCGGCGTTGGGTGAATTTTTGCCGGCGATCGCGAATATTACAAAGGCCGTCGAACTGGCGCCTGACGATGCCGACGCGCATTTTCAGGCGGGATGCCTGTGCCATAAAATCGGAGCGTTTGATCCCGCGGTCTATCACTTCAAGCGGGTATTCGAACTCGAACACGACTCACTTGAGATGCTCGCCTCGACATTCGCCTGCGCCAGCGTTCTTCCCAATTTCGATAGGTCTGTGTTGAACGACATGGAGGCCGCGTTACAGCGTCGCCTAGAAGACGTTCCCGCCAGGCCCGCGGAGGCCGCGCCAAGCACCGAACGCAAGGATCGCATCCATGTCGGTTACGTCACCAATGCCGGCTCGGACGCTGATTTCGTTTCATTGCTCATGCCGTTGCTGGAGTTTCATGACCGATCACGGTTTTCGGTCCATCTGTATCAACAAACCGAAGGCCGGAGCACCTACACGCAACAACTGAAGAACCTCGCGGATACCGAGCGGAAACTCTGGGAATTGGATGACGAAACGGCCTCCGTCATCGTATGCGGCGACGAAATCGACATCTTGGTGGACTTGTGCGTGCCCGGCCGCGGCACGAGATCGACCCTCTTCGCTATGGCGCCATCGATCATTCAGGTCGGCATGTATGGAGCGAATCGCGGCGTGAAGATGCCGGGTATTACCCACGTGATCAGCGACCCCTCGACACGGGATTCGGTTGCTTCGCTGCTTGGAGATGACCAATGTTTGGAAACGTTGAGGCCAGGCTTGTATGGCGTGAGTCCGTCATTCATTCTGCCGGACATCACGCCCTTGCCGGCGTCAAATTCCGGGCACATAACGTTCGGTGCGGCTTGCGATTTGGCCTCATTGACGCCTGACACCGTCGATAACCTTGTCACGCTACTCAAGAAATTCGGCGAAAGCCGGCTGCTGTTCGGTGCCAGTGGCCGCACCGACGCCTACCCCCAACGCAGAATTGCCGAATTGTTCGACAAGTCAGGCGTCGCCGACCGGGTTGTCGTCTGGGATGATGCGGGTATCGGTGACGGCAGGCTGCCCGATCCGGCATATTGGAGCTTGATCGACATTTTCCTGGCGTTAGGTCCCACGGCCAAGCCGTTGCGCTACGCCGACGCCCTGTGGATGGGCGTTCCCGTACTGACCCTCAAAGGCAACGAACCGAATACATGCGTCGTCGCCAGCATGCTTGGTTCGGCCGCCCGTCCGGAATGGGTACGACACTCCTTCGACGACCTTCTGGAAGAAGCCGGCGAACTGAGCACCGATTTAGACAAGCTCGCGGAAATTCGCGCCACCATGCGGGATGAACTGAAATCCACGGCCCTGTTCTATCCAAAGGTCCGGGTCCAGGAATTAGAAGATCTCTATATCGCCATGGTGGATGCGCGCGACGCCGAATTGGCAACACCCGACTGACGCTCCATCGCACCCAACCCGCCATGGACGGGCCGGCCGATCGGATCGGTTGCAGGCGTCAATTCAGGAAATGATATTTACGGCAGAGCCGGGCGGCGGCGTAAAAGGCTTCAACCGGTTGGCAAGGGCTTCGCTGAGCCCTGAGTTGATTTCAAATGACAGCGATATCGCCCTCAGCAGGTTACCCAACTGGACTTCGGCGGCGTTGATTTTCTCTGCGCGCCGCGCCTGTTCTTCGGACGTCAGTTTCAGCAGGTCGATGTCGACATTCGCGAATTCCGCCTGAATCTTCTGTTCCAGGTCCAGGGTAGTCGACACCGTGTTCTGGTTCACGGTGATTGCGATGCTGACCTCGGTCTGAAGCGAACTGAGGAAATTAGTCACCGCATCGTTGTCCGGCGTCAGCGTACCCTCGACCAGCGTCAGAGAGCGGATTGATGTCACGTCGGCCTTCAGGTTCTTGATGACGTCGGCATCGTTGAGGTCGGGGTGGGAAAAAATATAAAGGTTGTTGATTTTGTCGGCGACGATATCGCGTTGCGCTTCGAACGCCGCGACTTCGTCGGCATCGACCGTACCGTCCGAATTGAATGTCTGGAAGAGGACGGTAATCTCGTCAAAAATGCCTTCGAGCGCGCCACCGGTATTGGTCTGTCCTTGCCGGTATTCCTGCAGGACCGGCAGGCTATCGACCAGGGCCTGGGACCGTTTCGTTAGGGCGTCGATCTTGTGCTGAACCGATGACGGCGTCTGCGAGATCGTCTCGACCTTGTCGTTGAACCGCTTGATCAGCGAATTCTGCAACAGGTTGAACTGCAGTTCAAACTGCACCCGCTGGCCGTTCAGCGCCGTGTTCGCAAAGGTGTATGCAAACGGTGTCAGTTTCATAATGCGGTCACATTCAAACCTGTTTCCGACCCCTTGGGCCTTGAGCCGCTAGGCAAAAATTTCCTAGCATTTCCAGGCAGTTACATCATATCACAAATACCTTGGGCGGCAAAAGGGAATATGCTTCCCGGCGGCGGGCTCAAAGGAGGACGGCGGCAGTCGCCTTGTCGGCCCGACTGGGCCGGAAAACGCGCCGGCGCACCGACTCCGATCACAGAAGCGATATGAATTCGTCATCAGCCATTTAAATAAACCTTAATTGCCGCAGGTTAGGTAAGGTTTGGTCGAACGTGCGTCATCACCTTTACGCATCCGCGAGCGGCCTTGTTACAGGAAGCTGTCCCTATGGATACCGACGAATTGCTGATGCGGATCCGCACCGGAGATTCCCGCGAGGCGATTTCGGAATTTCTGGATTCGCATCCGGAAATGGACCTGGAATCCCTCGCGGTGAGCGCCATTCAGTCGGGGTTGGATGACATCAGCGTGGCGGTTCTACGGGCCCTTCTCGACGAAAAGCCGATCCATCTCGCGGCGCATGATCATTTGGCGGGATTGCTCCATCGCCAGAAGAAATTCGTGGAAAGCGGTCCCCATTACCAATTCGTCGTCGACAACTGTCCCGAACGTGCAAACGGATACTCCGGTTTATGTTGGGCCCATTTCATCGCCGGCAAGGTCGAGAAGCTTAGGGAAACGCTGCTCAAGGCCAAGCAGAACATCCAGGACGGTTATCACATCAACTGGCAGGCCGGGACAAACTGCGGAAACCTAAGCCAAAAATCCCATACCTTGCTGAGGCTTGCAGTGAACGAGGCGGTTGCGGCCGTGCGTTCGTCGCGAAGGCGTCCCTCCGAGGGCCAAGAGGTTGCCGCCTGGCTGCCGCATCGTTCGTCAAACCAAAATTCGAATAACGTGGAATTAAAAGGGATATCCCGTGGCGGAAGAGCGAAAAAGGGCCTCTTCACTGTTGGAAACGACACGCAGTTACCCGCAACGCCAGCCGCGGCGGG
>PFFW01000086.1 GCA_002781745.1 Rhodospirillales bacterium CG15_BIG_FIL_POST_REV_8_21_14_020_66_15 | reverse complement strand
ACCTACGAGGTTTCGGACGGCGCCGGCGGCTTCGCCACCGAAACCGTGACCCTGACCATCACCGGCGTCAACGACGCGCCGGTTTTGCTGGGCGCCAGCTCGGCCGGCGGCGCGCTGCAGTTCACGCGGAACACGGTCGACACCTCCCTCGACACCCAGGTCATCGTCGCGGACGATCCCGCGTTGGATGCGGGCACGGGCGACCTGACCCTCGAAGCCTGGGTCTACCTGACCGAGTCGGGCCAATTCAGTGCGATCATGGACAAGCGCCAGCCGGACGGTAACAACGGCTATACGCTGATGACCACGAGCACCGGCGCACTCCGCCTGCAGTTGAAGGACGGCGCCACGGCCGCGAACTTCGACAGCACGGGCACCCTTTCAATTAATCAGTGGCACCACGTGGCGGTGACCCTTGACCGCGACGCGGGCGTCAACGGCAACGGTGAGGTGACATTCTTCCTTGACGGCACGCAGGACGTTTCCGTCAATTTGGATGGTTCCGGCATCGGCCCGGCGACGAACATCGACAGCACCGGGCCTCTCGTCATCGGCGATTCCGCCGCGGATGCCTCGTCGGTCGTCGGCTGGAACGGGCAGTTGGACGATATCCGGGTGTGGGACACGGCCCGCACGGCCGCCGACATCGCCGGCAACTACCGGCTCGCCGCACCGGCCGATGAAACCGGGCTCGTCGCCAACTGGCACTTCGATCAGGTGCAATCGGACGGCACGGTCCTCAACGAGGTCGCGGGCGGC
Organism: Rhodospirillales bacterium CG15_BIG_FIL_POST_REV_8_21_14_020_66_15; assembly: GCA_002781745.1. Classification (GTDB taxonomy): domain Bacteria; phylum Pseudomonadota; class Alphaproteobacteria; order Rhodospirillales; family Casp-alpha2; genus UBA1479. The sequence goes on along the minus strand of PFFW01000086.1, from coordinate 13,972 downwards.
CCCGTGGCGACGCTGGGCGACGGCGTTTCGGCCGCGACCGAGCCCCTGTTCCTCGGCCCCAACGTCATCGGCCGGGCGCTCGACTTCGACGGCGTCGACGATGTTATCGATGCCGGTCGGGGGCCCACGGACAGCTATGCTCTTGCCAGCGATCTGACCATTGAAACATGGATCAACAGCGACAGTTGGGTGGGCGGCTCGGTCATCGCCCAATTTGCCGATGCCGGCGAGACCGAGGGCACCAACAATCTGTTCTGGCTCCACGTCGATGCCAATGGCAATCCCACGTTTGGCCACGAAACGGGGGCGGGAATCGACGTGAGTCAAACGCTCACCGGCGTAACCTTGCCGACCGGGGAATGGACGCACATCGCCCTAACCCGTAACGCCGGCAGCGACCTCTATACCTTCTATGTCAACGGCCAGGCCGTCGGCACCTTCGATTACACCGGATCCAACGATCCGACAGGGGGCACGACCGCGACCTTGGGAATCGGCGACCATTCCAGTGCGGTCGTCGGCGGATTCGATGGTCGGATGGCGGATGTCCGCATCTGGGATACGGCCCGAACGGCCGGCGACATCGCCGACAACTTCCAGAATTTCGTCGACGCCAACGATCCGAATCTATTGGTCAACTTCCGCCTGGACGACGCGGCGCCGGGCGCCTCGCCGGGGTCCGTCCTTAACAGCGCCGACGGAACGACCCATGTTCCCGGCGGCGCACCGCTGATCGCCGACACCGCGCCCGACATCTTCGACACCTTTATCGAGGTCCGCGAGGGCGCGTCGATCCGGGGCGACCTGCTGACCTTCGACGTGGAAGGCGACCCCGTCACCATCGCGGCCGTCCCGCCGGGCACGGCAACCACGGGCGGCGGCGGCACCTATGAGGTCAACGCCGACGGCACCTTCGTCTACACCCCGGCGGCGGGTTTCTTCGGGCAAGACAGCTTCACGGTCACGGTCACCGACAGCTTGGACGCGAGCCGCGTCGAAACGGTCACCGTCGAGGTCGTGCCCGACCTGATCCCGACGACACTGGACACGGCGGCCGACGGCAACACCGCCACGCCGGACGATTTCGGCACGGCGGCCAACTGGTCTTCGGGCACGGTGCCGACGGCGTTGGATCTGGCGATCCTCACGGGCGCCGGCAGCGTCAACGTCGCGAGCCCGGACACCTTCACCGTCGGCGCTCTCAACGCCCAGGCCGATCTCTCGGTCGACGGCACGTTGACCGTCGTCGGCGACGCCAACTTCGCCACAGGCGCGACGCTGACCGTGGCCGGCGCCATGACCGTGCAGGGCGACGCCGACATCGACGGTACCGCGACGCTCACCGGCGGTCTCCTGACCCTGAACGGGCAAGGGTTCGTCGACGGCAACGTGGAACTCGGCTTCAACGCGGTATTGACGGTCAACGGCAGCCTGCTCGTCGGCAACACCGGTACTCTGAGCCTGCTGGACAACACGACCGTCAACGGCACCGGCCAAGTTCAGAACTTCGGCACGGTCATCATCGGCGAGGGCGGCGGCAACGTCACCACGGACCTGGTCAACAACGGCACCCTGGATATCGATGCGAACCTGACAGCCGCGCAGACAGGCAAGACCCTGGACACTGCCCTCGGCGTCATCGACATCGCATTGAATCAGACCCTCGACATCGCCGGCGGCACCCTGGTCCTGGGCGGCGGCACCACGTTCACCGCGGCCACCGGCACCATCTCCTTCACCGGCGCCAGCAACACGCTTGCCCTCGACAGCAACTTCCTGATCGACGCGACCACTCCGGCATTCGACTTGGGGGCCAGCCAGGCCGTCAATATCGTCGCCGCCGCGAACCCGACGCAGACGGCGAAAACGCTGACCGTCAGTGCCACCGGGTCGCTGACGCTCGACGGCAACGACACCACCGACAGCTTCGTCGCGGTCATCGTGGACGGCAACCTGACGACGATCGGCACCGGCAATACGCTGGGCAACGGCCTGACCGTCAACGGCACGGTGACGGTTCTCGGCACGACCGCCAATTCGTCGCTGAGCGTCACCGGCACCGTCGACAACAGCGGCACGATCCTGCTCGACAATGCCGGCGGCAGCAGCCACGTCGTCACCCTGACCGCCAGCGGCCTCATCACCAACAACGTCGCCTCGTTCATTCAGGTGACCAATTCCGGCGGCAGCGTGGCGAGCACCTACACCGTCAACGCCAACGGCGGCATTCTCAATCAGGGCACCCTGGATATCGACGCCAATACCCAGATCGTCAACGTCGGAACGACGCTGGACACCCAGAACGGGATCATCGACGTCGCCGCCGGGACGACGCTCACCATCGGCAGCGGCGCGGACCTGGTCGTCGGCACCGGCACGTCGCTGTTCGGCGCCGACGCGGCGAGCGCCATCGACTTCGCCGGCGGCCTGACGGGTACGTTGTCGCTCGCCTCCGACTTCACGCTCGGCGCCGGATCGCCGGTGCTCCGCTTCGGCGCCACGGCCGACGAGGTCACGATCCGCTCGACCGTCGCCGCGACGCCGCACATCTTCACCATCGCCGCCGGCGCCAAGGCCGTGTTCAGCGACGAGGCCGTGACCGCCGACATCACCCTGAACGTCAACGGCGAACTCGCGGTCGAGGGCGCCGGCAACACCGTCGACGGCCCGTTCTCCATCGGCGCCACCGGCAGCCTCGCCATCGGCGGCATCACCGCCAACGAACCGACGACGCTGACCGTCGCCAACGGCTTCACCAACGCCGGCGCCATCACCTTCGACGTGCAGGCGCCGGGCGGCCAACCGGCGACCCTGACCGTGAACGGATCGGGCGTGATCACCAACGACGGCACGATCACCTTCGCGGTTCCGGCCAGCGGAGCGACCGTCTACACCCTCAACGCCGCCTCCATCGCCAACAACGTGACCGGCGATCTGGTCATCGACCACGACGTCACCCTCAACGCCAGCGTCACCAACGACGGCGACATCTTCATCGCCGAGGGCGCGACTCTCAACCTGAGCCCGATCTCGACACTGACCAATAACGGCACCATCTCGGGCGACGGCACGATCACCCTGCAGGCCGGCGCCACCCTGACCAACGACGGCACCATCGAGGTCGGCGGCGTCAATCAGGTCGGCGACTTCGTGGTCAACGGCACCATCGATAGCGTCGCCGCCACCAACGCGTTCGTCTTCGAAATCCAGGGCACGACCCCGGCCACCCAGTACGACACCCTGACCGTCACCGACATCGACCTCGCGGGGGCAACCGACGGCCTGACCCTGGACTTCACCGGCTACACCGCCGCCGACGGCGATGTCTTCAACATCATCGCCTTCACTTCGGGCACCCATAACGTCGCCGACATCTTCGATGCAGGCTCGATCACCGTTACCGGCCTGACCGCCGGCTTCCAGGCCTTCGTCACCACCACCACCGCGGGCGTCACCGTGACGGTCGAGCAGCTGACCGACACCCTGGGCCATTCCATCGACGGCTATGTCGCCGGCGCGACCGTGTTCGCCGACCAGGACGGCGACCTCATCCTCGACGCGGGCGAAGTCAACGACATCACCGGCGCCTCGGGCGATTTCACCTTGACGGGCGGCATCGGCGATCTGGTTCTCGTCGGCGGTACGGACATCTCCACCGGCCTCGCCTTCGACGGCGTCATGCGCGCCCCCGAAGGCTCGACCGTCATCACGCCGCTGACCACCCTGGTCTCCGCGCTGATGGACGCCGGACGAACCGAGGCCGAGGCCCTGGCCGACGCGAAAACGGCCCTCGGCATCCCCGCCGGCGCCGACATCCTGAACACCGACCCCGTGGCCGCGGTGCAGAGCGCCGACCCGACCGCCGCCGCCAACGGCGAGGCCCTGATGGCCGCGGGCGTCAAGGTGCAGAACCTGCTGGTCATCATCCAGAGCACGCTGATCGGCGTCTCTCCGGGCATCACCGACGCCGCCGCCTACGGCGCCGCCGTGCGGGCGCTCGAGAACGCGGTCAACGGGGCCGTCGGCGCCGTCGACCTGACCAGCGCCGCGACGGTCCAGGCCATCGTCAACGACGCCGGGGTCGAAGCGGGTCTTATCGCTGGCGAGCAGACCACCCTCACCGGTTTCGCCGACGAGGTCGCCACGGTCATCGCCGACCTGTCGCAAGAGGTCGACGATCAGGTCGCGCTCGGCAACACCGGGACGGCGTTCCTCGAAAACATGGCCCAGGTCGGCCTGGTCGCCCAGCGCGACGCCGCCTTCGCCATCGAAACCGCCATCGCCAACAATGACCAGACGGCGCTGACCCAGGCGGTGACCAACTACACCGGCACCAATCTCGACACCACCGTCGCCGACGCGGCCAACCGCATCGGCGACGTCAACGGCGGCATCACCGGCAACGACACCGCCGAAACCCTGACCGGCACGGCCGACGGCGATTTCATCCTCGGCTTCGGCGGTGCCGACACCATCGACGGCCTGGGCGGCAACGACATCATCTCGGGCGGCGACGGCAGTGACGTTCTGACCGGCGGCACGGGCGGCGACGCCTTCGTCATGAAGTTCGGCGAAGCGGGCACCGACACCATCACCGACTTCGACTTCGGCGACCGCATCGACGCCTCGGACTACGCGTTCAACTCCCGCACCCTGACCCTGACGCAGGTCGGCGCCGACACGGTCCTGCAGGACACCACCGGCGCGCCGGTCGACATCGCCGTCATCCAGAACACGCTGGCTGGTGACCTGATCCTGGATTCGGTCGAAGGCGCGGTCTTCCTCGCCCCGGTTCCGCCGACGGTGGCCTCGGACTCCGCCAACCAGGGCGCGCTGATCGGCGACGCCGAGGTCGAGATCAACACGGTCACCACCGGCGATCAGTCCAACCCGACGGTGACGGCGCTTGCCAACGGCAACTACGTGGTCGCCTGGAACACTTTCGGCTCGGGCTCCAGCGATGCCGACGGCGGCGTCGCCGCGCGCCTGTTCAACCCGGATGGGGCGCCGCTGACCGGCGAATTCCTGGTTAATACGACGACGACGGGCTTCCAGGGCGAAGCCGACATCGCGGCCCTGACCGACGGCGGGTTCATCGTTTCGTTCCAGAACGGCGGCGGCGGCCCGATCGTCGCGCAACGCTACGATTCCACCGGCGCGCCGGTCAGCGCCGACGGCCTGACCCCGGGTGCGGCCGAATTCACCCTCAGCGATACCGCCGACGTCCAGCGCCCGGACCTGCAGGGCCTGCCGGGCGGCGGGTTCGTCGCAACGTGGAACACGACCTCCGTCGGGACGGACACGGACGGCGCCGTCGTCGCCCGTCTGTTCAACGCCGACGGCACGGCGGTGGGCGCCTCGTTCCAGGTCAATACGACGGAGGCGCTCCGCGCCGACTACCCGGCCGTGGACGTGTTCGCCGACGGCGGCTTCCTGATCGCCTGGGCCGACAACGCCTTCGGCTCGAACACCCAGAACATCCGGGCCCAGCGCTTCGACGCCTCGGGCGCTGCGGTGGGATCGGAATTCATCGTCGGCGGCGTCACCAACGCCAACCAGCCGACGCCGTCCGTGGCCGTCCTGGCCGACGGCGGCTATGTCGTCACCTGGGCCTCGGGCGGCGGCGTCCTGGCCCAACGCTACGACGTCGACGGCAACGCCGTGCTGCTCGACGGCACCACGGCGGGCGGCGCGGTCTCGGTCGGCACCAACGCCACGCCGGGCTTCGGCAACGAGGTCGTGGCCACCTCCGACGGCGGCTTCATCGTTTCCTGGTCGCAGGAGAACCCGCCGCTGTCGGGCAATGCCGACGTCGTCGTCCAGCGCTTCAACGCCGACGGCACCTCGGCCCTGGGCGAGGTCGTGGTCAACCAGATCACCGCCGACGTGCAGCGCGTCATCTCCGTCGACGTCCTGCCCAACGATCAGCTGGTCACCGCCTGGGGTTCCAACATCGACTTCAGCGGCAGCGTCTCCAGCGAGATCCATTCGCGCCTGTTCGATCTGGCGACCGTTTCCGAATTCACCGAGGACGGTGCCCCCGTTGCCGTCGATCCGTTCATTACGCTGATCGATCCGGACAGCCCGCAGCTGACCGGTGCGACGGTCCAGATCACGGCCGGTTTCGTCACCGGCGAGGATGTCCTTGCCTTCGTCGACACGCCCAATATCACCGGCACCTACAACGCGACGACCGGCCTTCTGACTCTGAGCGGCACCGACACGGTCGCGGCCTATGAGGCGGCGCTGCGCTCCATCACCTATGCCAACACCAATCTGGCCGATCCGAACGTCGCGCCGCGGACGATCAGCTTCCAGGTCGACGACGGCATCAACCTGTCCGTCCCGTTCGACGCCACGGTGAATGTCCTTGCCGTCAACGACGCCCCGGCGATCGCCGACCTGGACGGCGACGTCCTGACTTATGCAGAGGCCAGCGGCGCTCAGTTGATCGACGATTCCCTGGCGCCCGAGTTGGCTGCAAGCGTCAGCGACGTCGACAATCCCGACTTCGCGGGCGGCGTGCTGACCGTTTCCGTCACCGCGAATGCCGTCGCGACCGAAGACCGGCTCGGCTTCGGCGCCGGCGTGACCCTGTCGGGCACGGCCCCGGGCTCGACGGTCACCGTCAACGCCGTCCAGGTCGGCACCCTGGCCGCGACCCTGGGCACGGGCACGGACCTGGTGGTCAGCCTGAACGCCAACGCGACCCTGGCCAACGTCACCGACCTGCTGCGCGCCATCACCTACGAGAACACCAACACCGCCAATCCGGGCACGGCGCCGCGCACGATCGGCGTCTCCGTCACCGACGGCGCCGGCGGCGCCAGCAACACCGCGAACGTGACCGTCAACATCGTCCCGGCCAACGACGCCCCGGTGCTGACGCTGGAGACCACGATCACCCTGACCGACAGCCTGCAGTCGCTGGGGACCAACGACAGCCGCGGCGTCGGCATTGGCGACATTGATGGCGACGGCGACCTGGACGCCATCGTCGCCAATGACAGCGGCTCCGGCTCGACGACAGAAAACATCGTCTACACCAACGACGGCACCGGAAATCTCACAAACACGTCGGCGATCGGGCTCGGAGAAGCATCCGAAGACGTGCTCCTCGCCGACTTCAACGGCGACGGCGACCTGGACATCTTCTTTGTCGGTGCCAGCGGTTTTGCCAACCGGGTGCAGCTCAGCAACGGGGTTGGCGGCTTCACCTCAGCCACCGTCGGCGGCACGACGACATTACGAGAAGGCGGCGTCTTCGGCGACATCGACGGCGACAACGACATCGACGTCATCACCTTCAGCCCGACCACCGGTGCTTCCAGCGAAATCTACACCAACGACGGCAGCGGCACCTTCACCGTCGCCAACCTGGAACCGGGCCCGGCGTTCCTGTCGAGCGTCAACGGTGCCTTGGGCGATATTGACGGCGACCTGGACCTCGACCTCGTCGTCGCCAACAGCCAGGGCGGTGCGAACCAGGTTTGGCTCAACGACGGCTCAGGCAACTTCACCGTGACCGGCCAGAATCTGGGCGGCGAGAACAGCTGGGACGTGAAGCTGGGAGACCTGGACGGCGACGGCGATCTGGACGCCTTCTTCGCCAACATCACCGGCACCGGCAACACCGTCTACTTCAATAACGCGGGCACCTTCACGTCCTCGGGTCAGAGCCTGGGCGCGGGCGACAGCCGCGCCGTCGACCTCGCCGACATGGACGGCGACGGGGACCTGGACGCCGTGGTCACCAACCGCGACGCCAATGCGACCGAGGTCTGGCTGAACGACGGATCGGGCTTCTTCACCGACTCGGGCGTCGGCGTCGGGCCCAGCTTCGGGCGCAACGTCGCGCTCGGCGATTTCGACGGCGACGGCGTCACCGACGTCTTCGTCAGCGTCGATACCGGCGGCGCCAACAAGGTCTTCTTCAACGACACGCCGCAGATCGATTCGGTCTATCTGGAAGACTCGGGCGCGGTCGCGGTCACCAATCTGATCAACGTCACCGACATCGACAGCCCGACGCTCGACAGCGCCACCGTCCAGATCACGGGCGGATACGTGAACGGCGAGGACATTCTCGCCTTCGCCGGCTCGACCAATATCACCGGTTCCTTCAACGCGGCGACCGGCACCCTGACCCTGACCGGCCCGGCCGATCCGGCCGAGTTCCAGGCCGCGCTCAACGCCGTCACCTATGAGAACACCAACACCACCAGCCCGGCCCCGGGCCCACGCGAGATTTCCTTCACCGTGAGCGACGGCGTGACGCCGAGCGCCACCGTTTCCAAGACCATCACCGTCGCCCCCGTCAACGACGCGCCGGTGATCCAGGATCTGTCGGGCGACGTGTTGACCTATTCGGAAGGCAGCGGGGCGCAGCGGATCGACGATGCCATCGCGCCCGAGATTGCCGCCTCCATAATCGATCCCGACGGACAGGCGGACTTCTTCGGCGGTTCGTTGGCGGCGACGGTCTCGGTAGGTCTCGTTGCGACCGAGGACCTGTTGGGCCTGCAGACAGGCAACGTGACGATTTCGGGTACGACAGCCGGTTCGACGGTCAGCGTTCTGGGCACCGTCGTCGGCACGCTGGGGAATACGCTGGGCGCCGGCTCCAACTTGGTCGTCAACTTCGACCAGACCGGTCATCCGACCTTGGCCGAGGTCAACGAAATCCTGCGCGCCATCACCTACGAGAACACCAATCTGACGGCGCCCGATCCGACGCCACGGACGATCAGCGTCACCGTCAATGACGGGCTGGGCGGCGTCAGCACGGCCGCCGACGTGACCGTCAATATCGTCGGCGCCAACGACGCGCCGGTGGTCGAGGCGTTTGTCGGCGTCGAACTGGTATCGGACGGCTTCGACAGCGCAGGCACGACGCCGGACACCAACCTGTGGTCGACGAACACGGGTGTATTCGCCTCCAGCGCGGTGACGCAGGCGACCAGCCAGGTGACCCTGACGGACGGCGGTATCCTGAATTCGACGCAGCAATACACGCCGACGGCCGCCGATCCGGTCGCCGTGTCGACGGTGTTCACGATCCCCAGCCTCCCGAGCGGTTTCGGCGGCCTCTTCGTCTCGACGCGCAGCGACGGCGTGCCCGAGGCAACCAGCTTCGGTGTACAGAACGGCGTCAGCCTGGGCATCGACGGCGGCGGCATTTTCATCTTCGAAACGACGGCTGGGACGTCGACGTCCCTCGCCAGCGACACGTCGCTTGCCGGGTTCACGTTCACGACGGGCGTGGAATACCGCATGGACGTGTTCGACGACGGCTTCGACCTGGAACTTGAGATCACCCAGGTCAGCGATCCGACGAACACGATCTCTCTGACGGCGACCAGTTCGCTGGCGCCGTCCAGCAACTTCGTCAGCCTGTCCAACTTCGGCGCCAACGCGGCGGGCTCAACGACGGTCCTCAACGACGTCACCATCGCAACGGAGAAACCGATCGGCGCCGTGCCGATGACCGAGGACGTGCCGCTGGACGGCCAGGTCTTCGCCTTCGATCCGGACGGCGACAGCCTGACATTCACCCTGAACAACACGACGCCGGCGGCCAAGGGCTCGGTCGTCGTCAACCCGAACGGCACCTTCACCTACACGCCGAACCAGGACGCCAACGGCACCGACAGCTTCCAGGTCGACGTCTTCGACGGCACCACGACGACGACCCAGACCGTCACCGTCAATATCGCCCCCGTCAACGACGGTCCGGCGCTGGCGACGACGACGGTGACGCCGTCGACCTTCGTCGAGGACGGCTCGGCTGTCGCCGTCGACCCGCTGATCACGGTCACGGACATCGACAGCGCCAGCATGACCAGCGCCACCGTGCGCATCGCCACCAACTTCAATACGGCCGAGGACGTTCTGAACTTCACGCCGACCGGCACGATCACCGGCTCCTACGACGGCGGCACGGGCGTGCTCAGCCTTTCGGGCACGGGAACCCTGGCCGAATATCAGGCGGTCCTGCGTTCGGTCACTTATGCCAACACCAACCTGGCCGATCCCGACACGGCGCCGCGCACCGTCGAGTTCCAGGTCGTCGATGATTTCGGTGTCGCCACCCTGCTGAACGCCACCGTCAACGTGCAGGCCGTAAACGACACGCCGATCGTCGAGAGCGTTGGCTTCGAGCTGGTATCGGACGACTTCAACGACGGTACGCTGGACACGGCGACGCGGTGGTCGACGGCGTTGAGCGGCAATACGGGTGCCGCGGTGACGGAGACGGCGGGCCACCTTGAACTGGCCAACGGCGGTTACCTGATTTCGCAGCAGGAATTCTCACCGACGGTGGCCGACCCGGTCGCGGTTTCGGCGACGGTGACCTTGGGTGGGACGCTGGGCGACGACGCCGTCTACATCACGACGCGCACGGACGGCGTTCCGGCATCGTCGGCCGGGTTCCTGCAGAACGGCCTGAGCATCGGGTTCGGCGGTTTCGGGGCCGAGATCATCCAGTTCTCGGGCGGCACGCCGTCGACAATCGCGAGCGACCTGAGCCTTACCGGCTTCACCCTGACGGCGGGCACGGCCTACCGGATGGACGTGTTCGACGACGGGACGAACATCGAGCTGACGCTGACAGAGGTCGCCGATCCGACGAACACGTTCACCCTGACGGGGACGAGCGCGTTCACCTCGCCGACGAACAACTTCGTGGCCTTCTCGAACAACGGGACGAGCGTGATTTCGACGGTCGACGATGCGGTGATCGGCACCGAGAAGGCGATCGGCACGCCGGTGCCGCTGACCGAGGATACGGTGTTCCAGGGCCAGGTCTTCGCCTTCGACCCGGACGGCGACAGCCTGACGTTCACCCTGAACAACACGACGCCGGCGGCCAAGGGTTCGGTCGTCGTCAACGCGGACGGCACCTTCACCTACACGCCGACCGCGAACGCCAACGGCACCGACAGCTTCCAGGTCGACGTCTTCGACGGCACCGTGACGACGACCCAGACCATCACCGTCAACATCGCGCCCGTCAACGACGATCCGGTTCTGGCCAACAACGTCACCAAGACCGTCTCCGACGGAACCACGGTGACCATCGTCAGCGCGAACCTTCTCGTCACCGACGTCGACAACACCGATACGGAACTGACCTATACGGTGACGACGATCCCGGTGAACGGCACGCTGTTCCTGGGCGTGAATCCCATCGCGGCGAACGGCACCTTCACGCAGCAGGACATCATCAACGGCGCGGTGACCTATCAGAACGCGGCCGGCGGCGGTGATACGTCCGACAGCTTCACCTTCACGGTTTCCGACGGGGCCGGCGGCGTCATCACCGCCCAGACCTTCAACTTCACCGTCACGGCCGATCTCACCGGCAACGCCATCGACGGCTATCTCGAGGGCGCGACCGTCTTCGCCGACGCCAACGGCAACGGCGTGTTCGACGTCGGCGAGGCGACGGACGTCACCGGCTTCGACGGCGATTTCACCCTGACCGGCGCCACCGGCGATCTGATCCTGACCGGCGGCACGGATGTTTCGACGGGCCTGTTCTTCGAAGGTGCCCTGCGGGCGCCCGCGGGCTCGACCGTCATCACGCCGCTGACCACCATCGTCGCGGGCCTGATCGATGCGGGCCAGACCGCATCGGGCGCGGAATCCATCGTCGAGACGGCACTGGGCATCCCCGCGGGCGTCGATCTGTTGAATTTCGACCCGGTCGCCGCGACCCGCGATTCCCTGGCCAACGGGACGACGGTCATGGGCGCGGGCGCCCAGGTCCAGAACGCCATGGTGATCGTCCTGGGCGCGCTGTTCGGCGCCGATGCCGACACCTCGATCCCCGACCAGACGGCCTTCAATGCCATCGGCACGGCCATGGCCAACCTGATGGTGGCCCAGGGCGCCGCCTTCGACCTGACCAACACGGCCCAGATCACCAGCCTGATGAACGACACCGCGATCACCGGCCTGCTGGATGACGGCGCCGGCGGAACCGAAACCACGGCCTACGGCAACGCCATCGCCAACACGGCGACGGTCATTTCGAACCTGTCGGCGCAAATCGACGCCCTGGCGACCACAGGCACGGCGTTCCTCGAGGACGTGGCCCGCATCGGCGCGGTCGCCCAGGGCCAGGCCGCCTTCGCCATCGAGGACGCGATCTTCACCGGTGGCGATCTGAACGCCGTCGCCGCGCAATTCTCGGGCGCCAGCCTGACCGCCGCCATCGCCAACGCGGTCATCGGCGACGTCGACGGCGCGACGTTCGGCGTCGACGACATCAACCCGGAAACCATCAACGGCACCGCTGGCAACGACATCATCGACGGCGGCGCCGGGGTCGACACCATCAACGGGCTTTCCGGCGACGACATCCTGTTCGGCGGCGACGGCAACGACACGCTGGACGGCGGCACGGGACGCAACCTTCTTCACGGCGGCGCCGGCGACGACTTCCTGACCAACAGCGCGCCCTTCAACGATCCGTTCGAAAACCGCACCATCGCCGATTACCGCGACGTCACGACCTCGATCACGGTTACGGCCGCAACGGATCAGGTCACGGGCGATGCGACCGTGGGCACCGATACCCTGGGCACCATCGACGGCGTGTTCGGCGGTTCCGGCGACGACGTCTTCGACATGACGGGCTGGAACAATTCGCAGCTCAATTCCTTCAGCGACGCCACCGTCGGCTCGTTCAACCTCGTTCGCGGCGGCGCCGGCGACGACACCATCACCGGCAGCGGCGCGACGCGCGTGTCCTACAGCGACGCCGACGAAGGCGTGATCGTGATCCTGGACAACGTCGCCGACGACGGCAGCGGCTTCGCCAAGGCGGCCAGCAACACGACGGACGCACTCGGCACGGGTGACAGCGTCGGCTTCGACACCTTCACCGGCGGCGTCGCGGAAATCCAGGGCTCCGACTTCAACGACACGTTGACCGGCAACGACCTGAACAACGTGCTGCGCGGCGGCGGCGGCGACGACACCCTGGACGGTGGGGGTCAGGTCACCCTGACGGGTGGCGACCGTGCCGATTACCGGTCCGACGAGGGCGGCATCACCGTCACCTATGCGGCCGGTGCGGCGCTCGATGCGACGGTGAATGACGGCACCGGCGGCACCGACACCCTGATCTCCATCGAACAGGTCCGGGGCTCGCAGTTCGACGACGTGTTCATCGGAAACGATGCGATCAACCGCTTCCGCGGCGAGCGGGGCGCGGACACCTTCACCGGCGGCGCCGGCGCCGACCGCTTCGAATACACGCTGGGCACCGTCGAATCCGACCAGTTCGTCACCGACGTCATCACTGATTTCGGCACCGGCGCCGACACCCTGCGCTTCAACGGCATGGACGGGGTGCAGTTGCTGACCGCCGCGTTCACCTATGCCGGTGACATCGCGACCACGATCGCCAACATCACCGCCGACACGGGAATCCAGAACCGCGTGGTGTTCTTCCAGGACGGCACCGACGGATACGTCTACGTCAAAGGCACGGGTACGGGCGCGACCAGCTATGACGGCACCCTGATCAAGCTCCTGGGCCGGACCGCGCCGCTTGCCGGCACCGACGTGCGCGACCTCAACGGCGTCGCGCTGGTCGAAGACGCCGGCGTCAACGTGATCACCGGCACGGTTGGTCCGGACAGCCTGACGGGCACGGCGGGCGCCGACTCGATCGTCGGCCTCGACGGCGACGACGTTCTGGACGGCGGCATCGGCAACGACACGCTTGAGGGCGGCGACGGCAGCAACCGGTTCATCGGCGGCGCCGGTAGCGACACGCTGATCGGCGGCACGCGGGGCCTCAACCCGTTCGACTTCAACCAGGCCGACTACCGCACGGCGCCGGGCGCGATCACCGTCAACCTGGGCGCCGGAGGCACGACGAACGGGACGGCTTCCGACGGCGAGGGCGGCACGGACACGCTGATCTCCATCGGCGGCATCCTGGGCTCGTCGGGCA